>CAZNSK010000138.1:0-15660 GCA_964575505.1 uncultured Phaeodactylibacter sp. | reverse complement strand
TATTGGCTGACGTAGTAATTCAGGTAATTGCACTCCCGGATAGCCCGCTGAAAAAACCGGGTGCGGGCGTACTGCTCTTCCAAGCGCCGGAAATAGGAGCGGTAACCCCTGGCGCGCATATTGGCCTGTACGCTGCGAAAATCGGTTAAGCCATTGCTGCCCCAGCCACCGATAACAAATTTATTGTAGTAGTAATCATCTTTCAAGGTAGGCAGCTGTTCCACATAATAGCGTTTTTGCTGCGCTTTTGCAGCCATGAAACAAGCCTGAGCCGCCAGTTCCTGGTCAGTAGCGTACTTCATGGCCTTGTCGTAGAACTGCATAGCGGGCTGTGTATCATAAAAGCCATCGTAGCTGCTCCCGCTGCGGTAGTAGTTCATAACTGCGTAAGCGGGCCCAAAGTAAGTCATATTGTAGTAAGCATTGCCCAGCAGGTAGTAATCGGTGGGGCTGTTGGATTCCTGGGCGATACGGTAGATTTCGGCCAGTTTGTGTACAAAGCTGTTGCGGGTATAAGCGGCTGAAGTCGGCTGCACGCAGTGCACACAATCATTAAGGTTCATGTTGAACGGATTCACCTCCAACGGGAAGTTATAGGCACTGGGCAGGCTATCAAATAGCGCGGCAGCGGCAGCCAACTGCGCCGGGTCGCGCATCAGCAAGCGCCCCTTGATATCCAGTACCTCATACTGCATGCTGTCAAGTGCTGCACCCCGCCTCAGTAGGAAACTGCTCCAGGGCTGCCGGTTGCCTGTAAAGTGCTTGAGCGCCAGCATTTCCAGCTTGGTATGCGAGGGCTGGCGGATAAAGGCCAGCAGGCTATCCACCTCTTCCAGGGCTGGGTTCATTTTGGTAGTGGAGAGCACCTCCCGGTTGAGCAGGCGGGCCAGCAGTGGGGCGCCGGCTTGCGCCTTGCGGTGGGCCAGCAGCTCCAGGATGAACTCTTGGTTGTGCTGAATGGTAGACCACTGCGTGGACGGGTCTTCGAATAAATCGACGAGCTGCTGGGCAATCTCATTCTCCTGCTCTGCTGAAAGCGGTGCTTCCTGCTGCATGAGTTGAATAGCCAAAAGCAGGGCCTCGTTAAGCCGCAGCTCCGAGGCGGAGAGGTTGCGGGCGCCTTCCAGGGTGATTTTGGCAGTGGGCAGGCGCCCGAGCAGATACTCCATATACCCTTTAGCCAGTGCCCAAAAACCATCGTCGCGGTTGTTGTAATAGGCCGTGGTGGCGAAGCGCAGGAGCTGCCCCGCGTAGTCGGTATATTCCCGGTTCTTGAACAAGGGCTGCCCCTTGGTGGCCTGCTTTATCAGTTCGCTTATCGGCCGGCCACTGTAGTAATTAAAATTGGCGCCTTCCAGTTTATTGATTTCACGGGCCATGATAAGCCGGACCCATTCGTGGTTACCGATCAGGCCAAACATCGACTGCATATCCTCCAGTCCAAGTACGTCTTTTTTGGTACCCCTGATGAAGTGCATGAGTGCTTTTTCCTCTGGCACCTGGCAGTTTGCATAGGTGGCTTGCCAGTCAGCTTCAGTAGCGATGTTGAAACTATAGTAGGCACTATGGCGGCGGCTGGGCGCTTCCCGGAATACCCGCAGGAAGTGGTAATAGCCTTCCCCGTTTTTGCCCAATTGCAGGAGAATACCCCCATAGTGGTCCATCGCCCAGTAGCTAATGAGGTCTTTTTGTTTCAGGCGGGCGAAATGCTTCTGGTACAGATCGGCGGCTTGCTGCAGCTGGCCCGTGTACCGGTAAGCCTTAAGCAGCTGGTAGGCGTAGCGGTTTTTTAGAAAGGAGAATTTTTCTCGCTGATAGGCCAATTTGAGCCGGCTGATTAAATCCGCAGCGGTAGCGGCGTCCATTTTTTCCTGCCCTTGGTAGCCCCAGGTCGATTGTGGCCGGTTGGCAAGCTGCTCCATCTCCAGGGCCAGCAGCAGGTAGGGCTTAGTGGCCTCTTGCTTGGGAATAGAGACCATGGCGCCATCGAAGAGCACGGATTTGACCAGGACGGAGCGCTCTACATTTTGGTACCCCTCCACCCAGGCGTCGTACAGTACCTTGCGCAGCAGGTCTTCGGGTACCGGTTTTTCGAAGAAAGACTGCCAGCTCTGCAGGTTGGCATCGGGGTAGTCGGCTTCGGCCCAGATATGGTGGTATTCGGAAGCGGAATAAAAGGTAGGGCTGTAGGCGTCGTCAAAGAGCCATTCCGGAACAAAAAGGTTGAAGTAATGATGGGAATCGTCAATCGGCCCGCACGCCATCAGCGCCCCCCTTCCGTAGCTAAGGTTGAGCAAGGCGGTTAGCAAGGCGAAGCGGCAAATCTTGGGAAAACTCATGGAAATTGGATTCATCGAGGTGATAAAAGAGCAACTGCTCGCAGTCGTTATCTAGGCTTTTGAGTTGGTCAATGGCTTGAGCCAGCGTGCGTTCGGAAACGCTTTCGCAACGCAGTCGGTCGCCCCGGTTAAGGTAATGATTCCCGAAGTAGGCATTGCGCTGCATATGGTAGTGGCCGGGAGCTGATTTTTCCGCAGAGGCGAGCGTATCGAGGGCGGCGCAGGAGCTTTGGTTGATAATGGCGTGCAATTCGCCCAGCCGGTAGGCCAACACCCAGGAAAAAACGGGTAGGGCGTAGTCGAGCGGCAAGGCGTAGGATGCAGGAGGTTCCAAATAAGTAGCGGCGGTCTCATTGTTGAGTATGCTGTTGGGTTCCTCAACGTTTTGGATATCTCCCATATTGTAGTACATCAGCACGCCGCGGTCAACCGGCGGCACCCCCGTTTGGCTGGCGTATTGCAATTGGTGCAGGCGGATGGTGGCGGTGATTTGGCAATCGCCCGCCTGCTGTCGGAAAGCCCGCAGGAAAGCAAAGTAGGCTGCCCGGGTGCTAAGGCTCCAGTCGCAGTCCAATTGGTAGGATTTAGGCGACAGCCCGTAGGCCGTATTGATTTCCTGAAGGTAAGCCCATACCTGCCGCGCCAGGCCCAAGGGGTCAGTTCCGGATTGAAACGTCCGGTTGGTAATGAAAATGCAGGGGACGATTTCAAATTGCTTGTACGTGGAATCTTCGAATCGGATGGGGGCTTTAGGCACCGGCTGGCCCTGCTCGATATCCACATCCAAAAACTTGATGTAAATGCGGCGGACCTGGTTGCGGGCCAGAATATCCTGCTCAGCGGGGCTCAGCGAAAACGTGGATTTCCAGTAGTAAAACCCAACTTCCGGTGCTTGCTTCCCAGCCTGGCAACCCAGCAACAGGCAGCTTGCCAATAATACCAGTTCCAATACCTTTATATTCCTCATAGGCTACCCTCATAATGGGGTTATCAGGCAGGGTTACAGCCCTTCCCAAAATTCCCAGCAATATTCAAGGACGGCTTTGGGCGCTTCGGTCTGCGGATAATGGCCAATGCCCGGCAGCAATTTTACATCCGGCGCTTTGACGAGCTGCCGGTAACGATCGGCCATATGGGCACCTGAGATGGGGTCAGCCTGGCCTACGATCAAGCGCACCATGATGGGGGGCTCTGCCAGTGGGGGCACCCACCTTTCCCGTTGGCCGATGCGCTCCTGCATGTATCGGATGAGGCGGTGGAACACGGCCCGCCCGTTGTTATACTGGATGAGCGACCACCATTCGTCGATCTCGTGAGGCTTCGGCTTGGTGCCTGGCCCAAAAATCTGGTCGAAATTGCGCCTCAACGTACTGCGGGATAAAAAAGGCGTGAGCCAGGGGCCGAGCCGGCTGAGCAGCAGCTGCTGAACAGGGCGGGGCCGATGAGTTTCGGGAAAGAGCCCGCCGTTGAGCAGCAGGAGCGACTGCAGTTGCAAGGGGGCTTCGGAGGCCTGCTCCCGGGCGAGCAATTCCTGAGCGACTGAATCGCCGTAGTCGTGCGCCAGCAAATGATACTGGCCTACCCCGAGCTCAGCCAGGAGCGCCAGCACCAGGTCTGCTTGCTCCGCAATACGGTAGTCGTGGCGGGGGGGCTTATCGGAATAGCCAAACCCCAGGAAGTCGGGTGCGATGAGCTGGAACTCTAGGGCCAGGGCCTCCCAAACGGCGTGCCAGTCCCAGGAAGCAGTGGGGAAGCCATGCAATAGCAAAAGCGCCCTTGGTTTTTCCGGGTTGGCATGTTGGTAGAAAATCCGGTGGCCATTGAAATTGAAGTGCCGGCCATTGTCGAACCACTCACGTAAGGTCAGCATTTGTCGGTTTTTTGGCTAATGATTAACTGCCGGGCTTGCCGGATAAGCGTTTCCAGACGCGGTATGCGCTCCTCCGCCTCGGATATGGCTGCGAAATACTGCAGCGCCTGGGCGGGGTTTTGCAACCACAACTGGCAGAGCCCGGCTGCCCGCTTGCTGTAGGCACAATCCGGCGCCTGCTGCAGGGCGGTTTCAATCAATGCCCACCCTTCAGCGGGCTTGCCGCCGTAGGTAGCCAGCAAACCCTTATGCGCCAGGTTATAGGCCGTTGGTTCCCGCCGGGCGAGTTCACTGAAGGATGCCCGGGCGTGGCTGTGCATACCAGCCTCTAAATATACGAAGGCCCGGTTGGATTCTATATTGATCACGTCGCTGAAGGGGAGGTGCAGCGCCTGGTCGAAGCAGCCGAGCGCCTCGCTGTAGTTGCCCTGCCGCCCTAAAAGTATGCCCTGCAGCACCCAGTCGTTGCTATGCAGGGTGTCGCGGGCTTGCAGGCATTGGAACCCTTTGGTGTAGGGGCCGGGCAGGCCGCTTTGGGCACCACACTGCAGCAAAAGGCGGAGGGTTTGGGGAGTGTGGGATTCGAAAGTAATTGAATGCAGCAGTCGCAGGGCTAGCTGGTTGCGGTTGGCCATCATCAGGGTGGCGGCGCGTTGGGCAACCCGGGCCACTGCGCTGCTTTGCCAGAGCTGAAGCAACTGCCTGCCGTCGTTGTAGGTGCCTGGGCTGTCGTCGGCGGGCAGGGGCCCGGATGAAGGGTAGAGGTTGAAAAGCAAGGCGGCGCAGCTTTGCGCAAAGAGGACCAGAGCCAGGAGTTTTAGCCAGGAAGGAGTAGACAGGTGCAAAGCGGCCCAAAGCAGAAACCCAGAGACCAGCAAAGAGCCCAAAACGCCGCTGAGCAGAATAATGTAATTTGCTGGAAACCAGCCAGGGTAGTGGGTGTACTTGGTAAGGCCCTTGCCCCATTGGCTCAGGCGAAAGGGGTGCCAGTAGTACTGCAGGCGCCCGACTTTAAACTGGTAGGCCGCCGTAGTGTCCCCGTAGGAGCCCAGGTAAATTTCTACGGAACTGGAGGAGGTGAAAACGAGCGCGGACAAGGCATGCCCGTGCTCGTGCAGAGCTGTTTCCAAACTTTGCAGTAGAGGAAAGGTGAGCAGCAAGAACACATAAAGCTCCCAGTCCTGCATCCTCTATTCTTCATCATCTTCCTGCAGGTACACATCAATCGCGATGTCCTGGCCCGTATCCTGGTTCTTTCCCAGGCGGAATTCAACCCGGTCATTGACCAGCAGGTCGTTAAAGTCGCAGTTTTGTACCTCCGAGTGATGGAAAAACAGGTTGTTGGGGGGGTAAGCGATAAAGCCAAAGCCCTCCTTGAGCGACAGGATGTTGCTGGAATGGTAGTTGCCGTCTTCACTAACCAAGACCGTAGGCACATCCTCCTCTTCCTCATCAAACTGCTCCCCGTACTGGTCGTTATTTTGAGTGTTATTGCCCTTCTTGTGCTGGTAAGCATCCGTTTTAGGGACAAAGAGGTTGTTGACGATGAAGGAATCCTTGGTTACCCGGTTGTCGATGATCTCGTGCATAGCCAGGGGGTAGGTCACATCCTCCAGCAAGTCCTGGGAGGTACGCGTGGACCGCTTGTTGCCATAGTCGTCGGTGTATTCAAAGTCCCACGACAACACCATTACGCGGGTACCTCGGGAGTTGACCTTACGGATAAGCGGTACGTAGTCGCTATCGGAGGCGATCAGCACCAGCACGTCAAATTTTTTGTAAAATACCTGTTCAAAGGCCTCCAGGGCCAGCAAGACATCGATCCCTTTTTCAGATTTACGCCCAAAGTGGTTGTGGCGCAACGGCAGGTAGTGGGTGGTCACCCCTTCAGACATCAGGATATCGTCAAAGACCCGCTCGTAGTAGAGCTGCTTGCCCTTGTGGCTTACTTCTGAGGCACTCAACCGCCCCCGAAAGTAATGGGCGTCTACAATTTGGCAGTGGTTGACGTTGGTGCCGTCGCCTTCTAGTTCTGCTACTTTATGGCGGATGAATTCATGCAGCCCCTTGATGCTGATCCGGGTTTTGCGTTCGTGGACGTAGTTGTAGAAGTTACTGACGTGGTAGAAGTAGTTCCCGTCGTAAAACACACCGATCTTGATGAGCGGTATTCCGTTGTTATTTGTCATTTAATATTGGAGTGTTTTAATATGCTTATTATCTATGCTGTTGAAAAATGGATTTTTTGAAAAGCTCTATATTCTTTAGAAGCCTATATACCTTATATTGGGGGAGAGTAAGACTTCATTTTTCCGTATGGACCGCAAACGTACGAAAAATATTTTTGCGAGCCGGTTGTTATAGTAATGTGAAAACACGCAAGGGGGCGGGAGGTTCAATAGAAACCTGAATCCGGCGGGCAACAAAAGCGCCGGAAAATTGTAGCTTCTATTAGTTACCGGTATATTTATCGGGCTTAATCACAAACCTATTGAAAGAAAAGATGAGTAGAAAAAAAGGTTTTTTCCAGTCTCGTAATCCTGTCATGAGCGAGAAGGCGTTTCAGCAGGCTTCCCAGAATGTGCTGGATGCCGATATGACCCAATCCGGCGCTCAGGCTGGCCGCATGACTGTTTCTGGTGCCGTCAATAAATCCTTATTGCTTGGCGCTTTAATGCTTGCTACGGCCGTCCTCAGCTTCGCTTCTATGAACCCTATCCTGATGTGGGGCGGCGCAATCGGTGGGCTCATCGTAGTATTGATCGCGACCTTCCGGCCCCAGAATTCTCCGATACTGGCCCCCATCTACGCGGGCCTGGAGGGGTTGTTCGTCGGGGGGATTTCCGGCATTTACGCCAGTGCCTTCAACGGAATTGTATTCCAGGCCGTAACCCTGACTATGGCGGTGTTTTTCTTAATGCTGTTCTTTTACAAAACAGGCATTATCAAAGTGACGCAGAAGCTGCGCAGCGGTATCATCATGGCGACCGGGGCTATTTTCGTGGTCTACATGCTGAACTTCGTGCTGAGCTTCTTCGGCATCAACCTGCCTTACCTGCACGATGGCGGCATGATCGGTATTGGGATCAGCCTGCTGATCATCGGAGTGGCAGCTATGAATTTGCTGCTTGACTTTGATAACTTCGACAAGGGCGAGCAGTATGGCGCTCCTGCTTATATGGAGTGGTTTTCTGCAATGGGGCTATTGATTACCCTGGTCTGGCTGTACATCGAAATCCTGCGGCTAATTGCGATTATGTCTTCCAGTGACTAATCATCAGTTTGCCATCAAGGTGCAGTGGTAAAGCGCGAATGGTTGCAAATAGCAGCGATTCGCACTTTTCCGATATTAGCGCTAAGGTGCTACAACTTCCTCGGTTTTCACCTCAGGCAGGGTCCGTTGTTAGGCTTACCGGTTGAGTTGAAGTTTCCCGTTTTTAGGTAGGCAGCATGAAGCCCGTTTTACTAATCCTAACCAGAAAATATTGCTATGAATAAAACCGATCGAGCAGCGCTCAAAAAGAAGATAGAAACAGCGATTCAAAAAACGAAAACAGAGGTCGCTCAGCTGGAAGAAGCTACCCAACCAATTGCTCCGGAAAATGCGATTGGCCGGGTTAGCCGTATGGATGCCATCAACAATAAAGGGGTATCGGAAGCGGCGCTGCGTTCAGCTAAACGAAAATTGATCAACTTAAAGGTGGCGCTGTCCAAGGCTGACGCAGAGGATTTTGGATTTTGCGACCGGTGCAAGCGCCCGATTGCGCCCGCCCGGCTGATGTATATGCCCGAGAGTTCGCGCTGTGTAAGATGTGCCGACCGATAGGAGTAGTATGGGGGTAAATTAATGGTGCGCCAAGTCAGCGCTTGACCCAATATGGAGACGGGAAGTAGGTATCAAAGTATTGAGGGCTCTTCCAAAAAAAAAACAGGGTCACTGTACCGAAGCACAGCACCCTGTATAACCCCAAAAAACCAAATGAAAACAATCTACATATGTCTTGCAAAGACAGTAACCAACAAAAATAAGTGATGAAGCTGAACTGTCTTGTTTCTTTACATTAGTGATGCTAAAATAACAGATATTTTGAATAATGGTTAAAATAACGCCAAAAAGATTTATCAGTTGTCTATCATTTGGCGATTTATCTGTTAATTCGCTTCGTAGGTGTAGGCTAAGCAGCAGTGAATTTCCGTTGACAAAGTAAATGAAAAATCAGGATTTAAAAAAACTGAATTTTTCGCTGCCTTAGCACAATGATTCTACATTTTACCCTTATGCTTTGATTTTGAGTGTCTAACATCCAAAAACATAAAAGGTTGCCGAAAGTCAAAAAAATTTTTGCGTGCAGCAGTTGTGGTGCCACCTCCCCAAAGTGGATTGGGAAGTGCCCCCACTGCGGAGAGTGGAACACCTATATTGAAGAAGTGATATCC
Source organism: uncultured Phaeodactylibacter sp. (assembly GCA_964575505.1). GTDB lineage: Bacteria > Bacteroidota > Bacteroidia > Chitinophagales > Saprospiraceae > Phaeodactylibacter. The sequence goes on along the minus strand of CAZNSK010000138.1, from coordinate 7,014 downwards.
CGGGATACCGCCACAGAATCGAAGGACAAAAGCTGGAAGCGTCCGGAAAAAGCTACAAAAAACCGGCCGGTTCCCCTGCCCGAGATCAAAGCGGGCAATACCGACCGGCTTACTACGCCGGACGGAGAGCTCAACCGGGTGTTGGGCGGTGGCATCGTGCCCGGCTCTCTGGTCCTGATTGGGGGGCAGCCCGGTATTGGCAAATCGACGCTGATGCTGCAATTGGCGCTGCAAATCCCCGTCACTATCCTTTACGTGTCTGGAGAGGAGAGCGACGAGCAGATCAAAATGCGGGCGGACCGGATAGGGGGGCAAGCCTCCAGCTGCTATATCCTGGCGGAGACCAACACCTCGAAAATACTGAAGCATGCCCAAAACCTGAAGCCCGCCCTCATTATCATCGATTCCATTCAGACCCTGTCCAGCCCCTATATTGATTCTATGCCCGGTAGCGTTTCCCAGGTAAGGGAGTGCGCGGGTGAACTGCAGCGGTTTGCCAAGGAAGAGCACATCCCGGTTTTTCTGATCGGGCACATCACTAAGGAGGGCTCGATCGCCGGGCCTAAATTGCTAGAGCACATTGTCGATGCGGTCTTACAATTTGAAGGGGACCGCAATTACACCTACCGTATCCTGCGCACGATCAAGAACCGGTTTGGGAGTACCGATGAGCTCGGCATTTACGAGATGCGGGCCAGTGGCCTCCGAGAAGTCGCTAACCCTTCAGAGCTGCTGCTTTCGCAAAAAGACGAAGACCTTAGCGGCAGCGCAGTTGCGGCCACTATAGAAGGGTTGCGGCCTATGCTGATCGAAACCCAGGCGCTGGTGAGCACATCGGTTTACAGCGCGCCCCAGCGGTCAGCGACGGGCTTTGACCTCAGGCGGCTCGGCATGCTCTTGGCGGTGCTTGAAAAGCGGGCTGGCCTGTTTTTTGCCCAAAATGATGTCTTCCTGAACATCGCCGGCGGCATTCGGGTAGATGACCCCGCCATTGACTTATCGATCGTAGCCGCTTTAATTTCCTCGCTGGAGGATGTGGCGGTGCCTACGGACGTGTGCTTCGCGGGGGAAGTCGGCCTGTCGGGCGAAATCCGGGCCGTGAACCGGGTGGAGCAGCGCATTCAGGAAGCTGACCGGCTCGGGTTCAAGGAAATCTACGTTTCGAAGTACAACTCAAAGGGGCTGGACCAGGGCCGGTACGACATTCAGGTGAAGCCGATTGCCAAAGTGCAGGAGCTGTATTTCGGTTTGTTCAAGTAAAAACTCTCGGTGGCCTACTTCTGTTATTTGGTTATGAAACCCACTGATCATCCGGTTTTGCTCTTTGATGGGGTTTGCAACCTTTGCAACAGCTCCGTTCAGTTTATCATCGAACGGGACCCCGGGGCCCGGTTCCGGTTTGCTTCTTTGCAATCTGAAGAAGGGCAGGCGCTGCTCAACCGGTTTGAAAGCCGCCCCTCTGATCTGAGTTCCGTGGTACTGGTGCAGGAAGGTCAGTTGTACGCCCGCTCTGAGGCAGCGCTTCGGGTCGCCCGGCAACTGGGCGGAGGCTGGCCTTTACTCTATGCGTTTATCGTGGTGCCCCGCCCTATACGCGATGCGGTCTATAACTGGATCGCCCGCAACCGTTACCGCTGGTTTGGGAAGAAAGAGGCTTGTATGATCCCTTCGCCCGATTTGCAATCTCGTTTTCTTTAAGCAGTGGAGGTTATTGAAGCGCATATCGTACCACTGGATGTTTCCCCGGTTAGGCTGAGCGACTACCTGCATCGGGTTTTTGAAACCGTGCCCAGCCGGAAAGGGGGCAAAAAAGCCATTCAGCGGGGCGCGGTACAGGTGGATGGAGAAACCGCCACCACCGCCATTTGGGTCAAACCCGGCATGCACATTGTTGTGCTTGAATTGGGCCTGACGCCTCCCAAGGCATTTCCACTACCAGTTTCGGTGCTCTACGAAGATGACTTTCTGGCCGTCGTCCACAAACCTCCCGGCCTCCCGGTAAGCGGTAACCACTACCGGACGTTAGTAAATGCTTTGGTTGGGCAGTTGCACCTCTCCTCTGTTGCAGACGCCCTGCCCTGGGGCATGCCGGTACACCGGTTGGATGCGCCCACCTCGGGACCGGTGGTGATTGCAAAGACCCGTTCCGCGCAAGTCAGATTAGGGAGGGCTTTTGAAGAGCGGGAACTTCAGAAAATTTATCAGGCTATAGTCTGCGGCCGTACGCCAGCAGCGGGGCGTATGGAAGAGCCCTTAGATGGCAGACCCACACTTACTACATTCAAGAAGTTGGAAGAATGCCGCTCCCTAAACTGCGAGTGGCTGTCCTGGCTGGAACTGCACCTGCATACCGGGCGTACCCATCAGATACGGCGGCACCTGGCCCACCTGGGCACGCCTATTCTGGGCGATGAAGCCTACACGCCTGAGGATAAGCCGCTACTGCGCAAAAAAGGCTTATTCCTATGTGCGGTGTCCATCGCTTTTGAGCACCCCTGCCAATCGGGTCAGGTGAAGGTGGAGGCTCCGCCGCCTGAGAAGTTCAGGGCGATAATTGAGCGCTCAGAAAGGTATTTTTTAAATAAAAACAAATAAGTTGATATTTTTTGTTTATATTGTGGTATGGTACCCCACGATATACTTTGGAAAGGGTTAATAGAAGACTTGGCAGAGGATTTTCTGCTTTTCTTCTACAGCGACTTTGTCGATTTGATGGATTGGAGTAAGCCATTCGAGTTTCTGGATAAAGAATTGTACAAGCTGGTTCCGGAAGCAGAAGCCATTAACCGCAGAGCAGATAAATTATTCAAAGTATGGCTGAAAAATGGTGAGGAGCAGTGGTTCCTTGTACATACCGAGGTGCAAGGGTATGAAGATAAGCAATTTGCACTGCGAATGTTTCAATATTTTTATAGAATTAGGGATCGTTATGCTCGTCCTGTGACTGCCATAGTGATTTACACAGATACCAATCGAAAGTACCATTTTAAGGAATATAGAGAATCTTTCATGGGGACGGAACTCTCATACCGTTTCCGTACGTTCGTTTTAACAGATCAGGACAAATCAGTTTTAGAATCGTCACGGAATCCTTTTGGAATAGCTTTGGCGTTTGCTAAGGACTACAAAGCATTCAATAATAAAGAGGACGATGCTATTTTTGAGTATAAGCTTCGGTTTGTCAGGCGAATGTTAGAAGCAAAGATCGATAAATCGAAGGTCCGTTATTTGATGAATTTTATTGGGCAATTCCTACCCTTTCAAAAATCCGAAATTAACTTTAAATTTGAAGAACAGGTCCGGAAAATCACCAAATCAAGAAAAGCAATGGGTATAGAAGAGGCAATCATACAGGAACTCAAAGCCCAGGCCATGAGGGAGGGGCGCAATACAGGTATTCAGAAAGGTCTTGAAGAAGGTTTTGAAAAAGGACGTGAAGAGGGACGTGAAGAGGGGCGTGAAGAGGGACGTGAAGAGGGGCGTGAAGAAGGACGTGAAGAGGGGCGTGAAGAAGGAAAATGGCAAAAAACACGTCTGTTTGTTTTCCGGGCAGACCGCAAAGGGATGTCGGTAGCAGATATTGCAGAGCTTGTCGACCTGCCTGAGGAAGCAGTGGAGGCACTTATTCAAGAGGTCAGGCTAAACCCGCCTGAGGAGTATTAGTTAAAAAGCAATCTTGTTAAATATAGGATGGGATAACAGAGGTTCTTGATATGTTCGTTTACCAATAAACTAAACATCAAATCATGAGACCACTTGTGCTAACCGCTCTGCTGCTCATGGCTGTAGCCTCCGTTTCCGCCCAACTTCGTCCAAAGATTAGTCTTTCTGCCGGAGGCAATATTTCGACGGTGCGATGGTATAATACGTTTGATCTGGATGGGGTGGATTTATTATGGAATGAAGGATATGAAGCTTCACTTGGATTTCAGGTAAGTTGCTCCTTCGAGTTACCCGTATCTTCAACCCTTGGTGCACTGATCTCTCCCACGTTTTCCCGAAGAGGTTATGGTTACAAGGATAATTTCCTTGGTCAAGACTCACGCATTCGTTTCGATTATTTAGATCTTCCCATATTAGTCCGATTTTACCCAAAAGGTAGATTTTATGCTGAAACTGGAGTAGCTGTAAGCTTTCTGTTAGATACGGATACTTTTGTTGAGGGTGAACCTGTCAGTCAGAATATTATTGGTGGACTTTACGAGGATACCGATTTTTCAATATTGTTGGGGCTTGGCTATTCGTTTAGTGACCGGTTCTCGATCAACCTGAGGGCTTTACATGGATTAATGACAACAATAGATGCAGAATTCTCAGATGAAAATGGCGATCCTATGGTTTTTGAAGGCGCGCGCCCCAAACTCCTCAATCAGTCCCTGCAGCTGAGCGTACAATACGCTATTCTAAATCCATAGACTCAGAGCTCTGAAGCCCTCAATCCTGACAGAAAGCAGAAGCCCGCTACAATTCAAGAAAGTAGCGGGCCTTTAAATTTCCCCCTTTTTCCCAAAAGCCCTATTTTCGCGCATTCATTTGGTGGCACGCTAAAAAACAGATCATGAGCAAGCGCACGGAGATTCAAACGATACTGGAAGATTTTAAGCCCCGCATCGGGCAGGAGCTGACCGTTATGGGCTGGGTACGGGCCTTCCGGTCCAACCGCTTCATTGCCCTGAATGATGGCACAAGTATGGGGACGCTGCAGGTCGTTGTGGATTTTGAGCAGATCCCCGAAGACGTGCTGAAGCAGGTTTCCTTCCACGCCTGCATCAAAGCGACCGGGAAGCTGGTGGAGTCGCAGGGTGCTGGCCAGGATGTGGAGCTGCTGGCCGATACGGTGGAAATCCTGGGCGCTGCCAATCCGGAGGAGTACCCTATGCAGCCGAAGGCACAGTCTCTGGAGTTTTTGCGGGAAAAAGCGCACTTCCGCATGCGCACCAATACTTTCAGTGCGGTATTCCGCATCCGCCATGGCATCGCTTATGCAGTCCATAAATATTACAACGACAATGGCTACTTTTATATGCATACGCCCATTATTACGGGCAGCGATGCAGAAGGGGCCGGAGAGATGTTCCGGGTTACGAACTTCGATATTAGCAACCCACCCCGCACCGAAGCGGGAGCAGTAGATTTCAAACAGGATTTCTTTGAGAAGCCTACCAACCTGACGGTATCCGGGCAGCTGCAGGCAGAAATTGGCGCCCTTGCGCTTGGGAAGGTGTATACCTTCGGCCCAACCTTCCGGGCGGAAAACTCCAATACCTCCCGCCACCTGGCCGAGTTTTGGATGATTGAGCCAGAGGTCGCTTTTTACGATATTTTTGACAATATGGACCTGGCGGAGGACTTCTGCAAATACCTCATCAACCACATCCTTAAAAACTATAGCGCAGAGCTTGAATTTCTGGATCAGCGTATTCAGAAGCTGGAGCAAAATATGCCCAAAAATGAGCGCCGGGCCATGGGGCTGCTTGAGACCCTCCGCTTCGTCGTCGACAACGATTTCGAGCGTATTACCTACACCGATGCGGTTAACATCCTGCGCAATTCCAAGCCGTACAAAAAAGGCAAGTTCGAGTACGACGTGGAATGGGGCAAAGATTTGCAGGCCGAACACGAGCGTTACCTGGTGGAGAAAAAATTCAAAAAGCCGGTTATTGTGCGCGACTACCCGGCATCCATCAAAGCGTTCTACATGCGCATGAACGATGAGCAGGAAGGCGTGCCGGGCAAAACGGTAGCCGCCATGGATGTGCTCTTCCCGGGTATCGGGGAGGTGATCGGCGGCTCACAGCGGGAGGAGCGGCTCGATGTACTGAAGGCACGCATGGCTGATATGGACGTGCCGGAGGAAGAGCTTTGGTGGTACCTGGAGCTGCGCAAGTTTGGCGGTGCGCCCCACGCGGGTTTCGGGCTGGGCTTTGAGCGCATGGTACAGTTCATCACCGGTATGGGCAATATCCGGGACGTCATTGCTTTCCCGCGCACACCGGGCAATGCGGAGTTCTAAAGAAAAAGCAAAAAGAAGCAAAATCGAAGGGCTGCAGCATCAAACCTGTAGCCCTTCCTGTTTTTAAGCCGTTGATGCCGGACCGCGCCGCAGGAAAATAGCGACAACTGCTGAAGTCACCACCCCCATGATAATCGCTCCAATTCCGCCCTGCATCATGTAAGACTGTAAGTTAAAGTACTCAGCGGCAGCTTCGCGCGAGTCGTGATAACCCACCTCCACCGAATAAGCAATGGCATTGGAGAAGTACTCCGGAGAGATCAGCGTATGCGTAATCCACTGCGTCAGCGGACTCAGCAGCGCAATAATGATACTGATGATCAAGCCGGACATAAAGCCCTGTTTCCAGGTCATCTGCCCACCCAGCTTTTGCCGCTTTTCGCGTAAAGCCAAAACATACACCGCGATGGCCACTATTCCGAAAATATTGGTCATGTAAGGGTGCTGCTCAATTTTAGGGCCGTGCCACCCCATAGCTTTCTCAAAAGCCATCCAGGCAAGGGTCGCCGCGCAAAAGATCAGCGCCCATTTGATTTCTGTTGCGTATTTTTTCATGACTCAGGCATTTTGTACCTCCTAAGATAGGGAAAACCATACAAGCAAAGTAGAGATGTGTGTACAACAAATGGTACAAAACAGAAAGTGATACCGTAGATTGTATACGCCATACGAAGTGGCCACCGGCTATCAATGCTGTGGCCGGCGGCTTGGCGAATTTGGCTTTCGCCCCAACTGTGGCAGGGGGAGGCTGTCTTCGGCGGTTGGCTTGAGCGCCAATTTTACCCGTTCTTTTGCTACGGCTGCTGGGGTAGAGCTTCCCGCTCTGCTCCAGCTTATTGCCACGGTTGCTGAGGAAAAGCTTCCCGCTCTGCTCCAGCTTGTTGACCGGTTGCTGGGGTAGAGCTTCCCGCTCTGCTCCAGCTTATTGCCACGGTGGCTGAGGAAAAGCTTCCCGCTCAGCTCCAGCTTATTGCCCAGTTGCTGGGGTAGAGCTTCCCGCT
>CAZNSK010000137.1:0-15717 GCA_964575505.1 uncultured Phaeodactylibacter sp. | reverse complement strand
CCTGGTTTTACTGGGTTTCTTCGGTTAGTCATTTCTGAAACACTCCACTAGTCCTGCCTGTTTCTGAGCTGCAGCACTTGGATAAAATAGCACAGGGAACTTACACTGCTCCCAGTTTGTTTATCATTTCAATAAATCGCTAAGCGATGGAACAAGCTACCGAGCAAATCCCTAAAAGTCTCGTCTATGAAATGGTTGACGGCAAGCCCATTTACTATCAAGGTTACAAGGACTACCTGACTGGCAACAAGCAAGTAGATGAAATCACAGGCAGCAGCAAACTACAAGCGCTCATTGTTGCTGAATTGATCTATCTCCTTCGATCCTTTTTTGGGAATGAATACCTGATCTTTACCAACGAGCTTGGGCTGCGCTTTGGCAAAAACGCCTGGAGAGCAGCGGATATAGCCGTAATCAAATCGGAATTGGTGGAAGACTTAAACGATCAGTATTTGGATGTCCCCCCCGAATTAGTGATCGAGATTGATACCAAAGCAGATCTTCAGGAAGTCCGCAACCCTTTAGGGTACTACCATGAAAAAATCGAGGACTTGATTCAGTTTGGCGTAGCCAAAGTCGTTTGGATTTTTACGGATACCCGAAAGGTGCTGATTGCCGAACAAGGCAACAACGCGTGGCGCATTTACGACTGGGAGGATCAGTTGGAAATCACAGAAGGCCTGGCTATAGATATGAAGCGTATTGCTAACCGGGGAAGTAGTGCCTGATGTGAGGTTCAATAGTTGAGCGCTGTAATAGCCCCCTCCCGCGAGACTCCAAATATCCAGGGAAATTTTCTCAAAAAACATTGTGCAAGGTTCAAACAGGCAGCCAGGCACCGTAAATCGCAAAAGACCTATCCTGATCGTGCATGCAGGGGCGGCCCCTTAGCCGTGAACGGACCGCGAGAGCTATGCCCCATTTGGCACACACTCCCACTCCTAAGGGCAATGCTTAACCACCTTTTTCCTATATTTGCAAACGAACGTTCATTCGTACTGTTTTCTTTAGAAAAGACCGAATTAGAAATGCCGAAGTTTCATCCGCTGAAAATCCGTGAAGTGCGCCCCGAGACCGAAGAATGCGTGTCGATTGCCTTCGAGGTGCCCAAGGGCCTGCAGCCGGAATACCAGTTTCTGCCCGGGCAGTACCTGACGCTCAGGACGGCGATCAACGGGGAAGAAGTGCGCCGTTCCTATTCTATCTGCAGCACGCCGGCAGAGGGCCTGCGCGTGGCCGTCAAAAAGGTGCCCAAAGGGCGGTTTTCCACCTTTGCCAACGAGCAGCTACAGGCCGGGGACGAGCTTGAAGTCATGCCGCCTATGGGTCGCTTTACCGCCGATCCGGACGCGGCTCAAGCGAAGCAATACGTTGCCTTTGCAGCCGGCTCGGGCATCACGCCCATTATGTCGATCATGAAAACAGTGCTGGAACAGGAGCCCCGAAGCACCTTTACGCTCTTTTACGGCAACCGCATGGTAGACAGCATTATCTTCCGGGAAGAAATCGAAGGGCTGAAAAACGAGCACATGGGCCGGTTGCGCATCTACCATGTGCTGAGCCGCGAAAAACTGGGCAGCCCGCTGCTGAGCGGCCGCATTACCGCCGATAAGTGCGCCACCATTTGCGATAAGCTCATCGACCCGGCGGAGGTCGACGACTTCTACCTCTGTGGCCCGCTGCCAATGATCGAAGGCATCCGGGAGACGCTGGAAGCAAGGGGCATCAGCCGGAAAAAAATCCATTTTGAGTTATTCAACACGGGCAATGGCCCTGCTACCACCTCTAAACCGAAACCTAAGGCCGCCGGCCCGAAAGTCGAAGCCATCGTTGCCATCACCCTGGATGGCACCACAGTGGAATTCCCGCTTTCCTCCGATGCCGAATCCCTGCTGGACGGCGCGCTGCAAGCCGGAGCTGACCTGCCCTTCGCCTGCAAAGGCGGGGTGTGCAGCACCTGCCGCGCCAAACTCACGGAAGGCGAGGTGGAAATGGACGTCAACTACGCCCTGGAACCCGACGAAGTCGCGGCCGGCTACATCCTGACCTGCCAGTCTCACCCCAAGACCGAGCGCGTAGCCGTCGATTTTGACAGTTAACTGAAAGCCGATGAACCCAACGACCCGAAAAGACAAAAAAGCAATCATCCAGGAAGCGGCCGCCCGGCTGTTCCGCGACAAAGGCTACTCCGCTACCTCCATGCGTGATTTGGCAGAAGCGGTCAACCTGAAGGCTTCAAGCCTGTACAACCACATCTCTTCCAAAGAGGAAATCTTGCGGAATATCTGCTTCGAAAATGCCCACCGCTTTATTTCCGGTATGGACGAGGTGGAAAAATCCGGTGCCGATACGCCCGAACAGGTCCGTGCCTTGTTGTCCCTCCATATCCGCACCGCCATGCAAGACGCCACCTCCGTCACTGCCTTCAACGATGAATGGCGCCACCTCAATGAGCCCTACCTCTCCGAATTTAAAGCCCTGCGCAAAGACTACGAGCAGCGCTTCCGCAGCATCCTGCAAACCGGAATAGCAAGCGGCGCTTTCCGCAATTTAGACCCCAACGTCATGCTTTACACCCTGTTCTCCTCCGTGCGCTGGCTCTACGATTGGTTTCAGAATGGCAAAGCCCTCTCCGCCGAAGCGGTAGAAGCCGAAGTCATAGAACTACTCATGGGCGGCTTGCGTTCTTCGTAAAACGCCCTTGCCATGAAACACCTCCCATTATATTTTGCGGCACTTACCATGGTTCTTTCCAGTTGCGCCACCACTGACTCCATAATACAAGCTACGCCCACGCCCATTGAGACGGCCAGCCCAACAGCACCTGATTCCATCATTACCCTACAGGGCACGGCCCAACTCCCCTCCGGAGCGCCCCTCATTTTCTGCACCATCGCCGCTTATCAAGATAACACCTTGATCAAAGGTGCTGAAGCAGACTTCAACAGTTATTACACCATCACCCTTCCTGCCAACACGGAGCTAACCCTCAAAGCCCTCTACGTTGGCCACGAAACCGCAACCTTCCAACTTCAGCCCCTGCCACCTGGTTCCTACCATTTAAACGCCTACCTCACGCCCAAAAAACAATTCACCGAAGGCCTCTACTGCCCCAGCTACCGCATCCCTCTGATCGATATGCACAACACCTCCTCCGGCGCCACCTACCACAGCAGCGACCTGAAAAAGTCCCCCAACTTCTCCGGCGGCCTCTAGCCCGATTGCCCCCCGCCGACTCCCACCCCCCATTCATCGAACTTATTCCCCACTTCCCCAAAAAAGCCCTACATTCCACCCCGGAAAACAAAGCCACCACCATGAGCTTACGTGAAAATATCACCCTTGCCCTGCGCACCGTCCGCTCCAACTGGCTGCGCGCCATTCTCACCCTGATGATCATTGCCTTCGGGATCATGGCTCTGGTAGGCATCCTCACCGCCATCGACGTAGGCATCAATTCGCTAAGCGACAACCTCTCCAACCTCGGTGCCAACACCTTCAACCTGGAGCCCAGCGGCGAGGGTGTACGCGGCAACCGGGGCGGGCGCCGTGCCAAACGGGGGGAGCCCATCACTTACGACCAGGCACTTGCCTTTAAAGACGCCTATGATTTCCCGGCCCGGGTTTCCGTCTCCCTGCGCTGCTCCGGCACCGCCACCATCAAACGAGCCGACGAAAAAACCAACCCTAACGTGGGCCTGTTTGGCATTGATGAGAACTACCTGGAGTCCAAAGGCTTCGAGCTGGCCGCCGGCCGCAACTTCACCCACCTGGAAGCCCTGCGAGGCGGGTTCATCGCCATCATCGGAGCGGAAATCGCAGACGAGCTCTTCAACGGGCGGCCCGATAAAGCCGTGGGCAGCTATATCCATGCAGGCAACATCAAACTCAAAGTCGTGGGCGCCATGCAATCCAAAGGGTCGAGCATGGGCGGCAATGAGGACCGCCGCGTGCTCATCCCCCTGCAAACCGGCAAGCGCTATTACGGCAGCAACCGTACCAACTACAACCTCATGGTAGCCGTAAACGACGCCACGCAGATCGACATCGGGTCGGATTACGCTACCGCCCTCTTCCGCAATATCCGGGGGCTGTCAGCAGCTCAGGACAACGACTTTGAAATTACGAAAAGCGATAGCCTTATCGGCCTTATCCGGGAAAACACCACTTATTTCCGGTGGGCAGCCGTGGGCATCGGGCTCATCACCCTGATTGGCGCCGCCATCGGGCTGATGAATATTATGCTGGTGTCGGTCACAGAGCGTACCCGCGAAATTGGCATCTCCAAAGCCATTGGCGCCAAGCGCAGCACCATTTTGACGCAGTTCCTTACCGAAGCTGTGACCATCAGCCTCATCGGGGGGCTGGTCGGCATCGTCCTGGGTGTGCTGGCGGGCAACGTCGTCGCCATCATTGCCAGCGGCAGCTTCCTCTTCCCCTGGGCCTGGGTCATCATTGCCATCGTCACCTGTACCGGGGTGGGCCTGCTGTCGGGGCTCTACCCGGCGATGAAAGCCAGCCGCCTGGACCCTATCGAATCCCTGCGATACGAATAATATGCGTTAATTTGCGCTCATGAAGCGCGAGTTTCTCCTCAACATCCTGTTTCTGCTGGCCGCCAACCTGCTGATCAAGCCGTTTTACTTATTCGGCATTGACCGCACCGTGCAAAATACAGTGCCGGAAAGCGACTACGGGCTGTACTTCGCGCTGTTCAACTTTACGTTTCTGTTCCAGATTGTCAATGACTTTGGGATACAGAACTACAACAACCGGAATATTGCGCAGCATAGGCATTTGCTGTACAAGTACTTTCCCAACATCCTGGTGCTGAAGGGCGGGCTGGGGCTGCTGTTTTTTGCCCTGATCCTGATCCTGGGGTTTGTAGCCGGCTATGCCCCGGCGCATACGGGCTTGCTGCTGCTCATTGCGTTCAACCAATTGCTCAATTCGCTAATGCTCTACTTGCGGTCCAATGTTTCGGGCCTGGGGTACTACCGCCTCGACAGCTTGTTGTCGGTCACCGACCGCCTACTGCTGATCGTGCTCTGCGGGGCTTTGCTCTGGGGCAATGTCCTGCCCGGGCCCTTCCGGATTGAATGGTTCGTTTGGGCGCAGACCCTGGCCCTGGGCAGCACCTGCCTGATTGCATTCGGCATCGTGCAGCAGCACCTGAGCCAGCTCCGCTTCCGCATCCACCGGCCCTTTCTGATCTTATTGCTGCGGCGCAGCGCCCCCTACGCCCTGAGCATCTTCCTGATGACGGCATACTACCGCCTGGACGGCATTATGATTGAGCGGCTGCTGCCCGATGGGGCACGGGAGGCTGGCTTGTATGCTTCGGCCTACCGGCTCTACGAAGCCAGCAATATGTTAGGCTTCCTGTTCGCCAGTTTGCTGCTGCCCATCTTTTCCCGCATGCTGGCCGAAAAGGAAGACCCTTCCGCTTTGGCCCTGCTGAGCTACCGGCTTATTACGGCCGGCGCGCTGACGCTTTTCTCGGGGGTACTATACTACCGCACAGAAATCATGGTTTTGCTATACGATAGCGGCTCTGCCTACTCCGGCCGGATACTGATTTACCTCTGCGCAAGTTTCGTGGCCGTCTCTGGCACTTATATATTTGGCACGCTGCTCGTTGCGAATGGTAATATGCGGCGGCTCAACTACATTTTCGCCGGCGGCCTGGCCCTCAACCTCTTGCTGAATGCCATTCTTATTCCGCTCCTGAAAGCGGAAGGTGCAGCGATGGCTACCTGTGGCACGCAGTTTTTTGTGCTGATTAGCGAGCTCTTCCTTGCCCGCCGCCTGCTGAAAATCCCCTTCCGCCCAACCCTTTGGCTCAAAACAGGAGTCTACCTGGTACTGCTGCTACTGGCCGGATACGCGCTAAGCCGCTTCGAAAGCCCCGCCTGGTACTGGGCATTCGCCCTGCTGATGGGCACCGGGGCAGCCCTGGGCATCGGGTTGCGGCTCATCGACCTGCGGGAGCTGCTGCGCCTGCGGGAGGCTTGAGGCCTAAAAAGTTTTAAATAACCGCAAAGGGTACTACTTTTGCGGACGATTTGGACAACTCGCCCCAATTCACGACTCAATCTTTGATTGCTGTAAGGTAAACCGGTGAACAAAGCTGCATAGAAAGCAGCGCCGGCAAAAGCAGCCTAAAAAAATTCTGTGGCCATCTACTATCAGAAACATCTATGAAAGAAAAGAAGGATAATTTACTGGAGGTGATCCGCACGCTATTCCGCTGGAAACGCCCCATAATCGGGATTGTACTGGCGGCAGGCATCGGCACCGCGGTGATCAGCCTTTTTCTGCCCAACTACTACAAAGGAGTCACCGTATTCCTGGCCGTCAGCCCAGACCAGGCAAAGCCCGAAGCCCTCTACGGCGACGGGCAGGTACTGACCGAGTACTATGGCAATGAGAATGACATCGACCGGATCCTCACCATCGCCCAATCGGGGGAGTTGCTGAACTTCATGATCGATTCTTTCGACCTGTACCTGCATTACGATATCGACTCTACCGCTAAGCGGGCGAGCTTCAAGGTGAGGCGGGAGTTTTTGGACCTGTACGAGGTGGAAAAGACCAAGCGGGATGCCATCGAATTGACCATTGAAGACCAGGACCGGGAACTGGCAGCGCAAATGACCAATACGGCGCGCCGGAAAATCGGCCAAATCGCCCGCCGGCTTATCCGGGAGGGGCAGCAGCGGACGATCCAATCCTACGAAGACAACATCAGTAATAAGGAAGCACTTTTGAATACCCTGGGCGACAGCCTGATTGCCAAGCGCCGCCGCTATGGCATCTACAATATTGACGGGCAGTCGGAAGCCCTGACTACCCAGGTGTCGGAAGCAGAAGCCCTCCTGATCAACAATCAAGCGCGCCTCCAGGCGCTGAAGGAGTCGCCCAGCGTGCCACGGGATACCATCATTCAGCTGCAGGCCAAGGTGCGCGGCCTGGAAAAGTCCTACGAGAACCTGACCCAGCGCGTAGAGAAGTTCAATGATGGCATGGCGGAGGTCGGCACCTATGACCGCCAGTACATTGAAGCCAATGCAACGCTCAGCGAAGACAAGGAGCGGCTGAAGCAGACCTTGTCAGTTTACAATGCGGATATCCCATCCATCGTCGTTGTGGAGGAAGCCGAAATCCCGCTCATCAAGTCAAGGCCCAAACGCAGCTTAATTGTCATCGGGGCAGCCTTCGTGGCCTTTTTATTCAGCATCATTGGCGTATTGGTGGTGGATACCTACCGCGATATCGACTGGAAAGCCATTTATAAAGGCCAGTAATTTGCAAGCCAACTCCTCACATAACCGCTTTTTGCAATCCCCCGCCCGATGGTGGCAGGGGCTTTCTATGCCTCAGCGCTTCTTTGCTGGCTATGCCGCTCTGTTGCTAACCGCCTTATTCGCCGGCACAGCCGGGGAGTGGTACTTTTTGGCAGCAGTACCTGCGGTAGTACTGATTATTTTCCTGGCGGTAGTGGATATCAAAGCGGTCTTCACCCTATTGCTGTTTTGCATCCCGGTCTCTACCGAATTGCAATTGCCCAACGGGCTGGGGCTGGACCTGCCCACGGAACCTCTCATGGTGGGCCTGATGCTCGTGGGCGTACTGTTCTTTATCCGGAATGGCAAACAGCTGGACAGCGGGTTTGTGCGGCATCCTATTACGCTGCTCCTGCTTTTGCACCTGGGCTGGATTTTGTTTTCCGCCATCGTATCCCACCAGTTTGTCGTCTCCTTCAAGTTCTTTTTGGCGAAGCTTTGGTATACCATCCCTTTCTTCTTTCTGGCCAGCCGGATGCTCAGGGGAGAAAACGATATCAAACGCTTCTTCTGGGCCATCTTTTTGCCCCTGCTGCTAACCATTCTGATCGTAACGGCCCGCCACGCTGCGCAGGGGTTTACTTTTGCGGAAATCCACTGGGTGCTGACACCCTTTTACCGCAACCACGTTACCTACGCAGCAATAATCGTGCTCTTCACGCCATTCGTCTGGTTCATGCGGCAGTGGTACCCCAAAGGGAGCCCCCTGCGCTGGCTGATCACGCTAAGCCTGCCGGTGCTGCTCGTAGCAATACAGTTGTCCTACACCCGGGCGGCTTACGTAGCAGTGGTCGTGGCAATTGGTGCCTACTATGTCATCCGCTGGCGCCTCACCAAATGGGCGCTGGCCCTGGCCGTGGCGGGGGCGATCGGGGGCGTGGTGTACATGGTAGCCGGCAACCGGTACCTGGACTACGCGCCGAATTACGAGACAACGGTTTCTCACGAAGATTTCAATAACCTACTTCAGGCGACCTACGAGATGGAAGACATCTCGACGATGGAGCGCTTGTACCGCTGGGTGGCGGGCTTCAATATGAGCGCTGCCGAACCGCTATTCGGCTTTGGCCCAGGCAATTTCTACTTTTTCTACAAATCTTATACGGTGACCAGCTTCACCACCTATGTGAGCGATAACCCGGAGCAGTCCGGCATTCACAACTACTACCTTATGACCCTGGTCGAGCAGGGCTTCCCCGGCTTGCTTATCTTTCTCGCGCTCTGCTTCTACGCCCTGACCCGTGGCGAAGCTATTTATGCCAATGCTGCCACCAAGCGGGACAAGCAGACGGCAATGATGGCCCTGCTTTGCATCATTATCATCCTGGTGGTACAAATCATCAATGACCTGATCGAAACCGATAAAGTCGGCCCCTTTTTCTTTATGTCGCTCGCCATCCTGGTCAACCTCGACCTGAAGTACCGGAAAAAAAGCCTCACTTAAAGCGCAGGCTTTTACCCCAGGCTTCGAGCTCCTCCTCCGTCCATAAATCCGGGAAAAGAATAATGCGCTGCTTGCGGGGCGGCAGATAGTCCTGCCAGTTGGTGCCGCCGGTGGCTTCAATGACCTGAGGTTTGGCATCGAGGTAGCGCACCGCACTGCGCAGGTGGGAAAGCGGCCAGCGCACTTCGATATTGAAGTCGTAAGCCCTAAGCAACTCTTGCAAGGCTTCATCCTGCCGGTCGGCTTCCGGCAGGCGGAGGTAGGCTTGCCAGAGGTTTTGGTGGCGCATCTGCTCCCCCAGGTCCTTGAATTCCTCTGCGTACTTTTGTTCGAATTGCTTCAGCGTTAGCGTTTTCTTGCCGGTGGCTAATTCCGTAGCGCCGGATTTCCAGTACAGGCGGCCGTAGAGGTCCTCCACCGGGCTGCCGGGCTGCACTTCCTGCCGCTTGCTGCCATGTACCAAACGGTACATATCGGTGCTCATCAGCTCGATTTTCCGGTACTGTGCCGACTGAAAGCCGCTGGCCGGCAGCAGGCTCATCCGGAATTTCAGGAACTCGTCCCGGTCCATGCCTTCCACCATAATATCAAAAGAGCTCACCAGGCTGTCGAAGTAACGGTTGACACGCTCCACCTGCCGCTTGAAAAATTCAAGGCTGGGTTCCTCCGTTTCGATCAGCTGCTCAATGGCCAGCAGGCTGAGTTTGAAATAGAGCTCCGTAATTTGGTGGTAGATGATAAAGATTTTCTCATCCGGAAAGGGCGTTTCCGGCGTCTGCAAACTGAGCAGGGTATCGAGGTGGATGTAATCCCAGTACGTCAGGTAGTCGGCGTAGAGCAAGCCATCGAGGTAGGAAAGGATGTCCTGCCCCATTACGGCATACTTATCCTCCAGTTGCTCAAGGCGCTCCAGTATTTCGTGGGTCAATTCCATAGATCGGGTATTTCTGGTTAGACGGATGGGGCCGGGTTCACACCGCTGCTCCCAGGCGCAGCCCCAAATATATGCAAATCAGGCCAAGGATCAGGCTGCCGCCGAGATTGAGCACCGCCAGGCCGTAGTGGCCCGATTGCAGCAGGGCATACGATTCGCCGGAGAAAGTGGAAAAGGTGCTGAAGCCCCCGCAAAATCCGGTCATCAGCAACCACTTGGCCGGATCGCTCAACTGGCCACGGGCAACCAGTCCCATCAGGTATCCAAGGAGCAGGCAACTGATAATGTTTGCCAGCAGGGTGGCCAGCGGGAAGTGCAGGTGCCAATGCTGCAGAGCACGGGCAATACCAAACCGCGCCAGGCTCCCCAGCCCGCCGCCCAGAAAAACCCAAAAAAATGAAAGCATATGCGTGGTGGATCAAATTTTCAAACCGCCATCCGACGCTGATTGCGCCGTACAATGGCCCCCTGCAGGGCATAGGTGAGCGCTGTTGCCAATGCCAGGAGGATAATTGCCAGCAAATGTACGCCGACCCAGGGGTCTAACACAAAAACCAGGGTAATAAAAAGACCATTAACGACTGTAAGGCTGGCAGTGGCCTGCATGTGGCTCAGCCCGTAATCAATAAGCAAATGGTGGATATGGCTGCGGTCGCCCGAAAAGGGGGATTTGCCCCTGAACACGCGTGAGACAAAAACCCGCAAGCTATCGTAGAGCGGCAGAATCATAATGCCAATTGCTACCGCCGGCCCGTTGCTGACTTTGATGGTTGAGGTGGGCAACTGATGGTTGACCTCGATAAACTCTACGGTAAGAATGGCGCAGATCAAGCCGATAACCAATGAGCCAGAATCTCCCATGAAGGTCTTGGCAGGGGTATAATTGAACTTCAGGAACGCCAGTATGGCGCCCACCATCGCAAAGGCCAGTACCGCCAGTTCTACCCGCCCAGCAAAGAAAAACCAACAACCAAATATCCCGGCGACCAACAAGCCTATACTGCCCGCCAAACCATTGATGCCGTCAATCAGGTTGATGCCGTTGATGATGACCGTCATGACAAAAAGGGTGATACCCCGGAAGACCGGCAGGGGCAATACGTCGTGCATGCCGAAAAAACCATACAGGCCACGAAGTGTAATGTCGCCCTGATACACGACGATCGCTGCCGCTATAATCTGCGCCAGTATTTTACCCGTGGGCTGTACAGGCTCCAAGTCATCCCGCATGCCTACCAGGAAGATGATCAGAAGCGCGCAGAGGATGTACTGCAGGTTGGCAAACAGCTGAAAGGGCGTCCACATCACCACGGCGAAGACAGTGCCGCAAAAGATCCCGATACCGCCCAGAGCAGGTGTGCTGATGGTGTGCGAACTGCGGTTGGTGGGCCGTTCGCATAAGTTGCGGTCCCTGGCAATTTTTATAACGTGGGGGATCGCCAGGTAGGAAAGGGCAAACGAGGTCAAAAAGCAAAGCAGTAGTATGAACATGGCCGTCTGAGGGTTATGATTTTTCAAATGGTTTGCTTTCCTCCATCTGGCAACCGGTAGCAAGAGCTGAGTCGCTCACAGGCACAGCCAGCAAGGTGGCTATCCACAAGCCGCCAATTGCTCCGGCGGGAGCCCGGCTGCACACCACACTGATAAAGGCGTACCCAATCAAGTGGCCAGATGAAATGAACCTGGAAACAAGCTTAGCGAAGTTCAGTAGACATAATTTGTTGGCCGGTAGAGGGAAGCAATCAAATGTTTTTCATCCAGGCGCAGCTTTTACAATCATTCAGTTCGGTCTAAATTCATGCAAAAGGGCACCGCATGGGAAGAAAAGAGCCGTTTAACCCTGCAAGGATCCCCCAACGCATCATGTCTGATAGTGGTTGGTTCCTAAAAGTAAAGCTTTTTCTGAAAAAACCTCAACCTTGCCCGCCAAAAAGGCGGCAAACCGCATCTACAACGATAAAATTAGTTTATTAACGTATTTTTTAGTTACAAAACTTGATTAACTAAATATTACGTTATACTTTTACGGAAGCTAAGGATTACCTGATATGAAATATTCAGCTTATTGCCTTTTATTCCTTTTTCCGATACTCCTGCCCGCGCAGCGCCAGGACAGCATGCGCCTGGAGGCCTATTTTACAGAAGCCGAACAGTGCAGCAAAAAATTGAAGGCAATCATTCACCTCCAACGGTAAAGCAACATGAAAAAATTGACCAAAGCAGAAGAAGAAATCATGCAGATCATCTGGGAAATTGCCCCCTGCACCGTCAGCGATATCCGCACCTACATGGTGGAGGAGCTGGGGCTCAAAAAGCCGCCCCACAGCACGGTTTCCACAATGGTCCGCATTCTGGATGACAAGAAGGGCTTCCTGAAGCACACCGCCTACGGCCGCACTTTTGTATACGAGCCTAAGGTGACAAAAGACGAATACAGCCGGCAGTCGGTGCGCACCCTCGTACAGGATTACTTCGGGGGCTCCATGAACCGCCTGGTCTCTTTCCTGGTGCAGGAAGAAGACTTAAGCCTGCGGGAGCTGAATGACCTGATGGGAAAACTTGAAGAAGAGTAAAACGAATGACCATGCTATCCTACATCCTACAAGTCAGTGCGTGCTGGGGCATTTTTTACCTGCTCTACGCGCTGGTGCTCAGCCGGACCACCTTCTTCAGCTGGAACCGGGCTTACCTCATGCTTACCCTGGTGGTTAGCCTGGCCCTGCCCACGCTCGAGTGGCCGGTACCGGAAGCGCCTTCCCCGGCTGCGCTGCAGGCTGCCTACTACATGCAGCCCATCACGATTGGCGTGCAGCAACTGAAAATAGTAGTGACCGGCACACCGGAAATGACGTCGCCGGAGCACAGCGCCCCAGCCCTCTCCTGGCCCGCTGTACTGCTGTTTTTGTACTGGGCGGGCGTGATGGTAGCCGGCCTTCGCTTATTGTACGGCATATGGCAAATCCTGGTGCTTTACCGAAGGAGCGAAGTAGAAAAACGCAACAACTACTCCCTGGTGAATACGCCCACGCTGCACACCCCATTTTCCTTTTTCCGCCTGCTCTTCTGGAGCCGGGCCCTACCCTACCCCAAAGCGGATGCTGCCAAAATCATCCGGCACGAACAAGCCCACATGGACGGCTGGCACAGCATCGACATTCTGATTGCGGAAGCCCTCGCAGTGCTGTTCTGGTTCAACCCACTCATTTACCTCTACACGCGTTCTCTGCGTACGGTGCACGAATACCTGGCCGACGAGGCCGTGCTGCACCACTCCAAGAAAACAACATACGGCCATTTGTTGATCCGGCAATCGCAATCCGGACAAGCGATTGCCCTTGCTAACCATTTTTCACACGTACAACTAAAAAAACGGATTCTTATGATGACGAAGAAGAAATCACACCGGCATCAACTGCTGCGGTACGCCCTGACGCTGCCGCTCCTGGCCGCATTGGCATTTGCCTTCACCTTACCTGATAATCCGGCGGGGCCGGCTCAAGCCGCCGTGCTCGAACGCAATGGCCCGCAACCGGTGTTCAAAGGCTGCGAAACGCTGGAACCGGAGGACGCCCGGCAGCAGTGCACCTCTGAGAAGCTCATGGCTTTCATTCAGCAAAAGCTGAAATACCCGGCAGCAGCTAAAGCCGCCGGCCAGGAAGGCATGACAGTCGTTGAGTTTACGGTCAGCAAAACCGGAGCGGTAGAGCAGATCAAAGTCCTTAAAAGTGCCGGTGAGGCGCTTGATCAGGCCGCAGTAGCGGTCGTCCGCCAATTGCCCGACTGGGTCCCGGCAGCGGATGAAAGCGGACAGCCCGTGGCCGCTAAAATGACCTTGCCCTTCCAGTTCAAGCTTCCGGCTGACGAAGGCGAGGAGGTCTTTAAAGTAGTGGAAGAAATGCCCCGCTTCCCGGGCTGTGAAGATATAGAAAACCCGCAGTACCGGGAGAAGTGCGCACAGCAGAAACTATTGGAATTTGTGTATGAGAACATCAAGTACCCGAAGGAGGCAAAGGAGGCCGGCGCGGAAGGCGTCGTTGTAGTCAAACTGATCATTGCGCCTACCGGCGAAGTCCGGGAATATCGTATCATCCGCTCCGTCGCCCATGCGCTGGATAAAGAGGTCCTGCGCATTGCCCAACTCATGCAGAAGCAAGTCACCTGGGTGCCCGGTAAACAAAGGGGCAAAAAAGTAGCAGTTGAATTTAACCTGCCAGTGGCTTTCCGGCTGCCGGAACTGGATAAAGTGCAGGAAGAAAAAGCACCCAAAGATGCGCTAAGGGTGATTGGCTTTACGGAGCAAGACAAACCGGAGCGCCTGAGCAGCCCCGAAAGTCCGGCGGCACTGATTGTGCTTAACGGCATAGCTTACCCTGGCGTTAGAGACTTTGAAGAACGGTTTGACATCAAGCCTGATAATATTGATCACATCAATGTGCTCAAAGGTGAAGCCGCCATCGAGAAGTACGGCCAGGATGCTGCAAACGGCGTAATTGAAATCTACACCAAGTCTGGCCAGCCTGAGACGGTGGAAGTGCCAGTAGGTCAGTCGTTGCAACTTCATAATTTCAGGACTTCTCCCAACCCGACGAGCGGAGAGCTGAGGGTGCGTTTCAAAGGAGAAGCTACCCCCACCACCCTACGCATCCTCAGCCTCAACGGACAGGAGCTGCTCCGCCAGTCTCTGCCCCGGTTCGATGGCCAGGCGGATGAAACGCTGGATTTGAGCCATTTGCCGAAGGGCACCGTTTTGCTGGAAATCCGGCAAGGGGAGCAGGTGAAGGTGGAGAAAGTGGTGTTGAAGTAGCGGGCTTTTAACTGCTAAACCATTGGAAATGCCAGTGTAGGCCAGGTGCTTGCACTGGCGTTTTTTAAAAATAATCCCACCAGCTTTCCACCGCCCCCGAGGCCCGCAAGTAAGCCCGCAGGGCAACCAGCAGCGCAATAAGCACCACTGCCCAGTACCAATACGGGTGCAACCGGTCTGATAATGCGGTGCGGTCGAGCTGCCGCTGGTACGCTATATCCTCGTGGTCGGCTTCGCGGAAGTCCGCATCTGCCCCTTTTTGTTTTTGGTAGTCGAGGCGGGCTACAATCCGGGCGGCCTCTTCCAGGTCCTGCGCCCGTACGTGCAGGCCGATGTCCCCGCCGCCGCCCAGCGGCAGAGCCGTCATAATATTCGCATTGGAGATGTAGTTGGGGATGCCGGCCTCCCGCAACCGGGCCGCGTAAAGGTGCGCCTCAGATTCCAGGAAGAAGTGCTTGACCGCGACAATGCGGCTGCCTTCTTCAAAGGGGCCGAAGTAGTCCAGGATTTGCTCTTCCATACGCCTCTGCATAGCGGAGCGCGGCGGGCGCTCCGGGTGTGAATTTATACCTCTTCTTCGGCTTCTGCAGCCGCAGCTTGCTGATTGACTTTATCTACTTCCCTGTCGATATAGTACAGGCTCTGCGGGCCGTCGCCGATCAGCTTGATGCGGTCGAGAATGGTACGCATTAGCGCCTCTTCCTCCCGCTGCTCTTCCACATACCATTGCAGGAAGTTGAGCGTGGTGTGGTCATTCTCATCGTAGCCGATCTTCAGGAGGTTGTGTATAGCAGCTGTCACTTTTTGCTCATGCTTGTAGACTTGCTCAAACAGGGACCGTACCGATTCGAACTCGTGGGGCGGCTGCTCAACACCGGGGGTTTTGGCAAAACCATCCACCTCGCTGAGGTAGTGGAAAATCTTAAGCATGTGCATGCGCTCTTCTTCAGACTGGCGGTGCATAAACTGCGCACAGCCTTCCAGGCCTTTGCTATCGCACCATGATGCCATCGACAAATACAATTGAGACGCGTAGCCCTCCAGCACAATTTGCTCGTTCAGGGCGGCTTCCATTTTTTCAGAAATCATAATCCGGGTTATTTTACAAGGGAGCGCTTGTAGCTCCTCCTTATGCTATAGTCCAACAACTTAAGATTTGTGAAATTATGGCGCAGCTATTTTTTTAGCG
>CAZNSK010000136.1:0-16172 GCA_964575505.1 uncultured Phaeodactylibacter sp. | reverse complement strand
GAGGTGGAAAAAGAGCAAGTCAGAAATCACAAATCTTGGGTTGGCGGACTATATAATAAGTGTGTGCAGTAAACCTGTACAGCATCACTCCGCCCGCAGGTGTTCAAAAGCGGGTTTTTGCTTCAGCAGCGCGTCTACAAATGGGCAGGTCGGCATTATTTTATACCCCTTTTCTTCAGCATAACGGAAGGCTTGCTCCACAATTTCGCTGGCAAGCCCCTGCTTGCGGTCTTTGGGCGGCACAAAAGTCGCTTTGAAATCTAGCAACTGATGTACTCCGTGGTTTTTGCGTTCGTAATCCAGCTGGGCATCCTTCCGGCCTTCCAAAGGGATATAGAAGCGCTGGTCTTGTGGGTCGTGCTGTACGGGTGGGAGTTCATTCGGCATGGTGGACCTTTGCTTTAATAAAAGGGCCAGTTGCTGGAATGTTCAAATGGCATTGGTGTTTTTCCTGCCACACCGGGCTTATCAGAAGGCATTAAGGCTACAGGCTGAAAATGAATTAACAATCTAGAGATGGCAATAATAATAAACCTCGATGTGATGCTGGCAAAACGCAAAATGCAGTCAAAAGAACTTGCAGAAGCGATCGGAATAACCACAGCAAACCTCTCGGTGCTAAAGACGGGCAAAGCGAAGGCGGTCCGTTTTTCGACACTGGAAGCTATTTGCGAAACGCTGGAATGCCAGCCTGGCGATATTTTGGAGTACCAGCCCGATGAAATACAGGCCGAAAACCGGTAACGCCTGAGTTTACTATGCTCAAAATGCTGATGGCAGGCTTGTTTTCCCCAATTATTTATCGTTAGGGAATGCCCGGCAATGATCATAGCAACTCATAAATCAAGTTGATTCCAGGGACACTTAAACCGTGCCACGGTTGTGGGTACGCCAAACCGAAAGGATGAGCCGGAAGGGGAGCAGAACCGTGCTGATAATGCTCATCACCCCAAACAACAACAATTCGCTGCGGATGTAGGTCAGCAGGTTTTGTTGCTCAGTGTAGGCCAGCTTCCCGATAACGGCTTCTGGGCCTTCCTCATCCAAAAAGGTCTGAAAGTAGTTAAGCTGCTGTACCAGGTAGAAAACCAAGGGGATACACAAAAAGATGACCACCACCTTCAATTGCTGCCGTTTGGCCAAAAAGGTATGTTTGAGCAGGAAGAGGTAGCGGGTCATTGTAATGGCGACAACGACGTAGACAATGTTCACGAACGTAAAGGGGTAGCCTGGCACTGCCATAAGGATCGGCATCAGGACCGCAACAGCAGCAATGGCTGTAAAGAGCCAGAAAAACAGTTCGAGTTGTACTTTTTGAGTCATGCGTAGTTATATTCGGCTATGAAACGCAAAGGCAGGCCATGAGTTGCAAGCGGGCCCGCTCATTTTAAAGGCAAAAAACAAAACCCCTGGCTGCTCTCATTACGCAGCCAGGGGTTGAGCGCCGATCAGGTGCTATCGCAGCCTGCAGCTGCGCTAATGCACCACAACTTTACGGGTAGCTACCTTACCGCCCGCCCGTACCTTCACGAAGTACATGCCGGCAGGCAGGGACGACACATCGACCGGCACCACCTGATAGGCGCTGCCCATACTGGCTTGCTGTTCGTGCAGCACCTGGCCATCCATCGCAATCAGGCTGATGTAGGCTCGGGTAGCAGCTTTCAGCTCTATCGCCACATTTATCAGATGGCTGGCAGGGTTGGGGAAGACCTCGATTGCACCTTCGGGCAATGCCTCGGCTGTGCTGCTCGAGACCTGCGACTCTACAATCGTCCCCTCTTCCGGTGCAATAGCGCAGTTCATATCCCCTTCATCAGACATCACGCAAGCTTCGCCATTGTAGTTGACCAAGTCCATGATTTCGACATTATCCACGAACCAGCCGGGGTTGAGCGCATTCGGTGCAATCCCCTCGTTGGAACCAAAGCGGAAGCGGAAATTAATCGCTTGCCCTACGTAGTCGGACAAATCCACATAGGTATCCAACCAGCCATCCGAGCGGCCGGAGAAGGCCTCCAGAAAGGGGATGACCAACGTATTATAATCCAGGGTCGAGTTGTAGCCATTGCGGATCAACCGCTGCGGGATACGCTCCCATACGAACCCGCCATCGGTGGAAATTTCCACCAGGCCACCATCAAACCCAATTTCGGTATCGTATTTGTGGTAAAAACGCAGAACGGGGCGCTCACCGCTGATTTGAACCGGCTCTTGCAGAAAGACCACCTGATCATTAACAAATGCGGTGTTCTCCACATACCAGCTTTTTTCGCCCTCGTAAGCATCCAGCTCAGAAATCTCCCAGGCATTGAACCCATCAGGGTCCAGGTTGAGGAAAAACCAATTCTCATCTTCATTCTCCATGCCATCAAAGAACTGCGTCGTAGAGAATATCCCCTCATTGGTCGACAGCTTATAGGTAATTTCCAGGGACTCCCCATTCACCATCTCCCCAACCTCGAGCGCAACTCCAGCAGCCGTGGCTGTGGCATCAGCCCCCTGTGCCGACCCGGGTATAAACGCCATGCCTTGCGGGATTTCATCCTCCACCATAACTCCTGTGACGGTTGACCCTTTGTGGTTGGTGAGGGTAAGGGCCACTTCTACTTCTTCGCCAGCTTCGATGAATGGGGTGACTGCCTTGGTAATCTTCAGCTCCCTTATGCACTCGGGTAGGGGCTCGAAGTCTTCGACGTTATCATTGCGGTTGAAGGCACTTTCCTGGTTCATGAAGTAACCCATGCCCCGGCGCGCAAAGACTTCCCATATCAGGCAGCCATTTGCCCCGCCGTAGTTGATCGTATCCGCTGCCAGGATCGCATCCCGGCCATCCTCAAAACCAGGGCTGCAGTCCTGCAGCTTCATGCCATCCATCACCAGTTGGATCGCCATATTGTTGCCGCCGGTGCCATTGATGGGGTCCGGGTCCCAGCCGTATTCGTCGACCATCG
This sequence comes from uncultured Phaeodactylibacter sp., assembly GCA_964575505.1. GTDB lineage: Bacteria > Bacteroidota > Bacteroidia > Chitinophagales > Saprospiraceae > Phaeodactylibacter. The sequence goes on along the minus strand of CAZNSK010000136.1, from coordinate 13,218 downwards.
CCCAGTAGAGGTCCCAGGTCACCGCTGCCCATACCTCGCCAAGGGGGTGAGGGCCCGTAGTGCCTTTAACGTCATCGTAAGTTTGGTTGTTAACGCTGAAGTCGGTGGAATACCGCTGCCGGCGTATACCGGAGCCTGTGGTTTCCTGGCGCAGTGCATAAGTGCCAATGCCCCGGGGCATTGCACCGGTATCTCCAGGTTTTACGGTGCTGATTAACGCAAAAAAGTCGCTCCAGCCTTCCCCCATTTGCTCATCATTGGCCAGGCAGCCGGTTGCAGATGCTCCCCCAGTGAGGCGGTTGGAAATGCCGTGGGCGTACTCGTGAGCAACAATCCCGTTATCCAGATCGCCGTCAATCAACTCAGGCCCACTATCTTCCGGTACCTGGAAGGTGACGCTGAGCCCCTGCCCGGCAAACTCCCGGATGGTCTGGCAATCGGAGCTGCCCATAGAAACGACGGGCACATTGACCTGGGGCCCGATGGCCCCACCTCCCATATTGACTGTGGCATCTTCAAAGTTGCAAATGATCACACCAATAGCACCGGCTTGCTGTGCGTTTAGCGCTTTGAGCCCAAAATCGCAGCCGCCCCGGTCGATGATAGCAACTTTGCCCGCCATCGCTTCCGTATTGACGAGCGGCTCACAGCCTAAGCTGCCTTCGCTTGTACCATCATCCACAACGATCGCGTCCCCACTTACCGGAGTTGCTGTAATGGGCGCACCAAAGTCTGCAGCTTCGGCAACTTCGTAAGAACCAGCCACCGGCTGCGGGCTATTGACTCTAAAGACACTGCCCCCACCCGACCAAAGGTACATTTGCATCGTGCCGTTGATACCGTCAGGGGGAGCAGCAAAGCTAGCATTATTGACACTGCCTCCATCCTGGGCGTGGGCGTTCACATAATCGCCCCCTTCGCCGCCGCGGCCGTAATTGTTTTGCTGAAAATTACCGGCTTCCTCGTCAAAACCGTAGGCGTAGGCCAGATCGTGCATCATATTATTAGTATAGAACAGCTGCGTTACTGCAGCTTCCCGATATGTTTCCGGTTCCGCACTCAAATCCATAGGGAAGTCGAAGACCAGGTTTGCGCCCCCATCCGGCTCATCGCCCTGAGGCTCACCAGAGTTGTTTAAGTCGAGATAAGCGTGGACATTATTGCCCCGGGTAATGGTGTACTCCGGCCCGGCTTGCCCGTTGGTGTCGTGCCAGCCGAAGGGAGAAGCCATACTGTCCGCCGGGTTGTCCACCAATACTCTCGGCCCATGGATGGGGCTCTCGGCCGGCAAGGCATAGACGTTGTACACAGCACCATCGGTGTTTTGCTGCAGGAAAGCCTGGCGGATGGGCAGAGCAGGTTTTTCCTCAGCCTTTGTATGCTGACAGCGGTGGCCTGCGTGGGTGCCGCCGGGCGTGCCAAAATTACAGGTCACTGTCAAGTTATTGCGGTCGAGCTCCATCCCCGTCAGGGCGTCTATGCGCAGGCTCCAGTAATCGGGCGATGCGGGCATATCAATAGCCAGGCCCCAGGCCAGACGGGCACTGCCGTCCGATACTTTTTGGTAAACCAACTGCACCCTGATTTTGGAGTCCGAAATAGGGCCGCCTTCAAAAGTGTAGTGGTTCCCTTCCCGGGCCAGCTGCTCGAGCCGGCCGGTGGCGGGCAGGCCTAATTGCCTGGCAGCGGCAGCAATCGCTGCTCTTGCTGGCAGTGCGGGGGCCGTAGTGTTGATCTTCGCAGCCAAATTTGCGGTGAAGCGGTTGGTGGCGTAGACGACCCTACCTTCCTGCACGTGCACGCCGTTGATGGCATTGTATAACTCAATACCGGCGTGGCGCTGATTGAAGTACAGGTGGGTAGTGCCGTTGTGGCGGCTGTAGACCTGGTCCCGAAGCACGATATCTTTTGTATCTGCCAGGGTGAGCCCCCAGGCGGCGGTTTCCTGCTCTATGTACCGAAGCGCAATACCGAGCGGCGTTTGTTGCTGAGCCCAGGCCGGCATTGCTAAAGCCAGTAGGACCAGCAGCGCGCTTATTCGCGTAAAAATCCTCTTCATACGTTGCTATATTAGGTTTGATAAAGCATACTTTTTTGGCTTCGTGCGGCTACCTCCGGTGAACTGGTGGATTGAATCCCAGAGCTCTGGCCGTTCAGACTCCGTAACCAGAGTAGGTTAAGCGTGAAAGAGCGATCAGGCCCATCGGAAGGCTTTTTGCTTTTTGCCGCCCATCTACGCCTGTTTGCGGGCTGTAGGTTAATTGGTGCGAAATTAGGCAAATTGCCCAATGGGCAAAACCCTGGCTCGAGCTGTTTGTAGGTAGTGGGCGACAATAGCCAAATTATCCGCATCTTTGCACCATGGCAAAGCAACAAGACCTAAATGTACTATACGGCCGGCATCCGGTAATTGATGCGCTAAAGAATGGCATTCCCCTGGAAAAAGTCCTGTTGCAGCAGGGTATTCGGGGGGAGATGGAAAAAGAGCTCCGCCACCTTTGCAAGGCGGCAGGCATCCCTCTGCTGGTCACGCCCAAAGAACGGCTGAAACGGTTTACCACGGGCAATCATCAGGGGGTGGTGGCGCTACAGGCCCTGATCACCTACCAAAAACTGGAGGATATCCTGCCCCTCGTATACGAACGGTCTCAGGTTCCGCTCTTCGTTTTGCTGGATGGCGTAACCGATGTGCGCAACTTTGGGGCTATTGCCCGCACTGCGGAAGTCTGCGGGGCCCATGCCCTGGTCATCACACAGAAGAACAGTGCTCAAATCAACCCGGAAGCCATGAAGGCCAGCGCAGGGGCCCTGAACATCCTCCCTGTCTGCCGGGAGAAGAGCCTGATCACCGCCATGGAGTACTTGCAGCAATCCGGTATACAGGTGCTGGCCAGCGACCTGAGCGCCAGCGAACCCCTGCATCAGCTCGACCTCAGCGGGCCAGCCGCCTTTATCCTTGGTGCCGAAGGCGAAGGCATTAGCCCAGCCGTTGCCCGCCGGGCAGACCGCACCTTCATCATACCTCAGCGGGGGCAGACGGATTCGCTGAACGTCTCCGTTGCAGGCGGCATGATGCTCTACGAAGCCATGCGGCAAAGGCCTTGACAAAAAAAGCCCGCCTGCCTCTTTATTATGGGCAAGCGGGCTTTTAGTGTTTTACGGCAGCGCTCTAATTCTCATCAATGCGGTAAGGTGAAGCATAGAAAATCGCCCGCAGGCTGATGGGCTCGTCTATATCGGGATTGAAAGTCTGCGTCGACCGGTTGTAAATCACCGTATAGATATTAGCGATGAGCTCGTTAATATCGTTGAACCGCTCCTGCAGTTCATCCGCATCCTCCGCCTCGACAAAAAAGTTTTCATTGCTGGCCAGGCTCTCGAGGTAGTTGGTATTGTATTCCAGCCCCTTGCCTTTCAGCCCAATCATATACCGGGGATATTCGGAGGCCATAATCATTTGCTGATTGCCGGTAGGGTTATTAGACCCGTTGTCGTTGCCATCGGTGAAAGCCACCAGTACCCGGTCATCCACATCCAGTTCTGCCTCTTCCAAAGCAGCCAATCCGCTTAAAATACCATCACTGAGGCGGGTAAAGGTCTGCGCATTCAGGTCTGGGTAAGGGAAGCTGTTCAGGGCAGTGGAAATATCAGACACCTGATTGGTGAAAGGGTAGGTGATGACGGTATCAGCAAAAAGCGTCAGGCCGATAAACCCGCGGCCGCCGTTGTTGGACAAGGTTTGCTCGGCAAAATCCAGTACGTACTGCTTAACCTTTTCCCGGTCTTCGCCCAGGGAGCTACTGACATCCACGACAAGCTGTGTAGCCATGCGGGTCTGGGAGAACTCCTCCTGGTTCTTAAATTCAGTTTGCTCAAACCAGCGGTCATTGGCAGGCCGGGTGTTATCCCGCTCCTCAATTGTGACACACTGAGCCGTGTAATTAAATTCGTCGTCGCTCAACCGGATATTAGGAATCCGGATAACGACCTTATTATCTTCTACGGTAGGAAAAAAGACGGTAGTGTCGTACTTGACCCGCTCGTCGGTCCGGGTGCGCACGATTTCCACGCGGGGTTCTTCCCCCTGGTAATAGGTGTAATCAAAGCGCAACACAATCGCATCATCGCGGGTCACCCCAATACAACTGGGCTCCGGTATCTCATCAACATTAGCGGTAGGCGTATCGGCTTCGTCTTTTTTGCAACCGCTGAATGCGAGGACGGCAGCGAAAGCCATCAGGAAGGTTATACGGAAAGTCTTCATAAGCTAGCTGTTTTGAATAGGATTCGGTTTCAGGAATACACTCTTAACCGACTTTCCGCCCGGAATATTCGAAATATTATCTTAAAATTTATGTTAAAAAAATGCAAATCCCTGCCCGGAAACCGGGCATAAGGGCGAGCCGGCAAACCAATACCTGCCTGCCGGGGCGGCTAGGCCCCCGGCCGGTGGCGTTTGCCGCTACATCTGTAGTTTAGGGATGGAGAAGTACTGATGCAAAAACTGATCAAACTCCTTGAGCAGGCTTTTGAAATACCGCCGGAAATGCCGGACTTCGCGGAAGGCGGCTTCGCGGTACTTGGCGGATTTTTCCAGGGCCTCGCGCAGTTGTTTGTAAAGCCGCTGCACGTTGAGGCGCTGCAGTAGAAACTGGTTTTGGAAATGCTCCACTTTGGCGCGGTCATTTGTGTCCTTAGCCTTTAACAAGACCTCTTCCAAGCTCCATTCACAGTTACGGATTTCCTGCTCGTAGAATTTGATCTCCTTGAACCAGCTACGCAACCTAAATGCATTTTGACTTTGAATGTTACTAGTCATAGTCCCAACTTTTTCATTGCAGCTATGAAAGCTGCGGGTTTGATGATGAATAGATGCTTTAGCGAGCACCAATGCCTATCTAAAGATCAGAGGGCTGTTCGGCCATAAAAAAGCAAAGACTGGTAAAGCAAGTAAAGCGGAAAGGCAGCTTCCGCGTTCAGGTGAGTTGAAAAGAGATTGGCAATTTGCCCCCCGAAGGAACTTACCTCCGGACGTTCCGGCACCGTCAGCGCCGGAGCACAGCCGTCTATTTCGGTAGGGGACCATTCCGCAGCAGGCAAATCGTTTTCCCAGCAGCAGGTGTGGCTAACATACTTTACCACAGCGCTTCCATTACCTGCGCCCGCTGGCGCAAGCACGCCGCTAAAGGGGCTGCTGGCTACGGCAGCCAGCGAAAGTAGAGAAACGATATTGCGGATTAGGTCCACTGAAATAGTTGAATTAGGGTAAAGGGTTAGTTTCTCCTATAATAGTTCTAAATAAACAACTCCCTTACTGCTGAGGTAGTTGCCTGGACCTAAAACATTAAGACACTCCTTAACACTTCCTTAACGATTTGAGATTCACTAATTAGCAGGCAGGATGAGGGTATGCGTAGCCGATGCCCCTCCGGGTTGCCATAGGGGGCCATCGCGCAGCAGCCTTTTCACCTTCCGGTTGAGCCGGGGGGCTGTAGAAGCGGTGATTTGAATCTCCCCGGGCCGCCCGCCGTCGGAAATCCGGAATACCACCTGAAAGGTATCCGGGCGCACTTGCTGCGCGGTCGTATCGGTTGCAGGCCAGGCGGCCTGCAGGTAGGCTTCAAAAGCCGGCCACCCGGTTACGGGCTCGGCGGTTACTGCGGGGGCGGCCTTCGCCCGGACCTGCCGGTGGATATAAGCTTGCTGATCGGCGGGCGCTTCGCTTAATGCTGGCGGGCTGGGTTCTGCCGCCCGGCCAAGAGCGGCTTCATCGGCTTGTGGGATGGTTTCAGGTTGGATGGTCTCGGCCTCTGCCATTGCATAGCCCGATGACGGAGACGGAGGCGCTGCTTCTGCCTCGGTCGCAGCCTCATCACTTTCTTCCGCTGCCAGGGCAGGTGTATCGGCTGCGGATTGGGCCGGGCGTGGCGCAGCGGGCGGAGGCTTGGCAGCAGCCCGCTTTTCTTCTGCCCTTACAATTACGGAATCCGTGGCGGCGCTGCTGGCTTTGGGCGCTTTGTACTGTTCGGCTGATTTTGCCTCTTCTGATTCGGATTGACGGGCTATTGCCGCATCCGCAGGAGCCGGGGTGCCCGGCTGAAACCACCAAAGCCCGATGCCGGTCAACAGTATGATAGCCGCGGCAGCGGCCCAGCGCCCAACGTAAGCCCGCCGCTTGATCCGGGCTTTGCCCCGCAGCCGGCTCAACCGAGCTTGGTGGCCCTCTTCGGGAAAGGAGCGCAACCCCGACAGCGCATCCGCCAGGAAGGGGTCCTCCGCTGCCATTTGCTCCAGCTCCCGCTCTTCCTCTTGCCGGAGGCTGCCATTGATCCAGCGCTGTAGCAACTGCCGGGCCCGGTATGTTTCCTTTGGGTTACTCAAATTTGCTTTGCTTTATGGCTTCCAGGCACTGCCGGAGGTTGCGGCGCCCGTTCTGAATATAAGACCGCACTTTGCCGAGGGGCCTTCCCATATCCACTGCGATCTCCTTGTAGGAATAGCCCTGCAGGTAGAACGCTTCAATGCACGCCTTTTGTTGATCGGGCAACTGGGATAAGCAGTGGTTTAGCCTCGCCAACTCCGTTTGCTCCGCAGGCCATTCCAAGGTATGATGCCGGGTATCTACTGATTGCATAAATTCCGGGGCTGTATTTTCTTCCCGCTGATAACCGGCCCGGCGGAGCTCCATGAGGCAATGGTTTTTGGCCACTACATGCAGCCAGCTGCCAAAGTTTTGGATATCGTGGCGCCGGGCTTTGCTAATCAGGCCTTCGAATATGGCCATCACGGCATCTTCTGCCCCGGCAGGGTCGCGCAGGTACTTGAGGGCCAGTGCATAGACCAGCTCCAGATAACGGCCATAGAGGTCCGACAACAGCTCAAGGTTGCCACTGCGCTGGTAACGCTGCAACAGCTCCTCATCGGAGGCTTCAGAATCCGGCTTTTTGAAAAAACGGAGCATAGGCCAAAGGTATTGAAAATGAGCTATTCCCGGCAGCCGTAATTTAATTTCAAATTAACAGATGAGGGTAGCTAAAGCCAAAAAATAAGCCTACCTTTGCGGCTTCCTTAATCGGCGCCCAAATTTGGGCCCTCCAATTGTTAATCATGGACATCAGAAATATCGCCATTATTGCGCACGTTGACCACGGAAAAACCACCCTGGTCGACAAAATGATCCTCGCGGGCCAGCTCTTTGCCGACCACGAAAAGCCGGGCGAGCTGATCCTCGACAGTAATGACCTGGAACGCGAACGGGGCATTACGATCCTGTCCAAAAACGTTTCAATCACGTACAAGGGCACCAAGATCAACATCATTGACACCCCTGGCCACAGCGACTTTGGGGGTGAAGTGGAACGCGTGCTGAATATGGCAGACGGCGTGCTGCTGCTGGTGGATGCCTTTGAAGGCCCTATGCCGCAGACCCGCTTCGTCACTCAAAAAGCCATTGAACTGGGCTTGAAGCCTATTGTGGTTGTTAACAAGGTAGACAAGCAAAACTGTACGCCGGATGAAGCACAGGAAGCAGTCTTCGATCTGATGTTCAACCTCGACGCCACAGAGGAGCAGCTCGACTTCCCTACGGTGTACGGCTCGGCTAAATTTGGCTGGATGAGCCACGACTGGCAGGAGCAAACTGAGAATATCACACCACTGCTCGACGCTATACTTGAGCACATCCCGCCCCCGGCAGTCTCGGAAGGCACGCCGCAACTGCTCATCACTTCTCTGGATTTCAGCAAGTACATCGGCCGGATCGCCGTTGGGCGGCTGCAGCGGGGCCAGCTCAAAGCCGGCCAGCCGGTATCTATCGTCAAGAAAGACGGCAGCGTCCAAAAGAGCCGCATCAAAAACCTTTATGTATTCGATGGCTTTGAACGAGCCGAAACCGAGCGGGTGGAAGCCGGCGAGATTTGCGCTGTTTACGGCATCGAAGGCTTTGAAATTGGCGATACCATCGCTGACTTCGAAAACCCGGAAGCCCTGCCGACTATTGCCATCGACGAACCGACCATGAGCATGGTGTTTACCATTAACGACTCTCCCTTTTTCGGGAAAGAGGGCAAATACGTCACTTCCCGCCACATCAAAGACCGCCTGACCGCTGAGTTGGAGCGCAACCTAGCGATGCAGGTGGAAGAAACGGGCTCCGCCGACACCTTCCGGGTCTACGGCCGGGGGGTCCTTCACCTGGCGGTTCTCATTGAAACCATGCGGCGCGAAGGCTACGAGCTGCAGATTGGCCAGCCCCAGGTCATTACCAAGCGGATTGACGGGGTGGCCCACGAACCGGTAGAGGAATTGACCATCGACCTGCCGGAAGCACAATCCGGCACGGCTATTGATATGGTCACCCGGCGCAAAGGTGTGATGTTGTCGATGGAGCCAAAGGGCGACCGGGTACAGCTCCGCTTTGAGGTCCCATCGAGGGGCATCATCGGGCTGCGTAGCCAAATGCTGACAGCTACCGCCGGAGAAGCCATTATGACCCACCGCTTCCAAGAGTTCCAGCCGCATAAGGGCGAGATCCCCGGGCGCATCAATGGTTCCCTGATCTCCATGGAAACGGGCACGGCTATTCCCTACAGCATCAACAACCTGCAGGACCGGGGCAAATTCTTCATCACGGCAGGAGATGAAATTTATGAAGGCCAGGTGGTGGGTGAGAACAGCCGGCCGGGCGACCTGGTGGTCAACCTTACGAAGACCAAGAAACTGACCAATATGCGCTCCTCCGGTGCAGACGATAAAATGAAGCTGGTACCGCCCAAGGTGTTTACGCTGGAAGAAGCGCTGGAGTATATTCAGGAGGATGAATATGTGGAAGTTACGCCGGAGTCCATCCGCTTGCGCAAAACACTGCTTAAGGAGCATGAGCGGAAGCGCGCGAAGAACAAAGCCCTTGCCTAAGCACAGGGCATAAAAACCACATAACCAGAACGCGCCCAGCCCCCACGGCTGGCGCGTTTTTTTTTTGCAGCCTTACTCCACCACTAGCCGCCGGTCCACCCGGTTGTAGAACCGTTCTGCCTCCTCGCCGTAGAGCCAGCGGACAACGTTGTGCGACCAGATATCCTGGTGCTGCTGCCGTGTGATGATTTCTTCCTCTATTGCCAGGTCCAGCAGCTTGCCGGGGTAGGAAGACTGATGCTCGTTTTTCATCTCGCCCAGCGGGTAGGGGTCGTCCAGGCCGAGGATGATTTGATCGGTGCCCCCCTGCCGGCGGATCATCAATTCCAGGGAATGGACATCGTGCACCAGCGTATCGAAGTAAATGTTGGGGTGGCCCAGGGCCTTGCGGGGCCGTGCCATGCCCTGGAAAAGGTCCGGCCGCCCATCGAAGCCCTGTACCCGCCGCCCGAGATTCACGTGGTTGAGCTGCCCCCCGTGGGCAAAGCACACCCGGATATCCGGGTATTTTTCGTATAGCCCGTTCAGGGTGTAGAAGTGATACGCATCGGCGCATTGGGCCAGCATCCAAATGAGGTGGAAGCGCCAGGCGGTATTCTCCAGCAAAATGAATTTTTCCCCATCGTAGGGGTGGATTTCCAGCGCTAGCTTGTAATGATTGGCCAGCTCCAGGATAGGCTCTGTTTCCTCGTTGAAGATAACATTCCACTTGCCGGTGGAGTCCATGTAGTGAGTAGGCAGGCAAAGCACCTGCAAGCCCAGTTCCTCCACGCAGCGTTCAATTTCCCAAAGCGCGCCCTGTATAAATCCGGCGTGGACAACGAAACCACAGGTAAACTTCTTGGGGTATTCCTGCTGTACCCGCGCATTGAAGTCATTCTGGAAGCGCAGTGCCCGCTTCATGTGCTCCCACTTCAGACCATTGCCATACAGCTGGGACAAGCTTAGAATGACCGCGTGGTCGATGTGGGACTGCTCCATCCATTCCAGCTTTTCGTGCAGGAAAAAGCTGGCATCCGTCACCGGCCGCTTCCAGTTCTTCTGCCGCATAAACTTGCGGTCTTCATCAATCCAGAATATTTCTTTTTCCCGCATAAATGAGGGAATTTCTTCCGGGTAGGGAAGCAAATGCCCGTGGCCGTTGATTCTCATGGCAATCGTCCTTTGATGTGCTCTATAAAGGTACGAATTTTGTCCATAATCTTGCCTGGGCAGCCCGGCCCATTGTTAGCGGGGGCTGTAGGGTTGAACGGCGAAAATTAGCGCAGGCTGCGCTAGCGGGAGTATCCAGCCCGGTACTCGATGTAAACCCGCAGGTCTTCCATTTGTTGGTGCGACAATTTTTCGAGGGTATAATTAGGCATGTAGGGCTTGCTGCCCGGCACCGGAGAAGTCCCGTAGCGCCCCACCTGGTAAACTGAGTACTGGGTATAGCGGGGGAAATGCTTGGCCAGATGCCGGAATGTCAGCTTGGAGTCGTCCAGCCGGAAAAACGAATAGCGCTCATTTTCATGACAGTGCAGGCAGCTCAACTCGTACACCAGGCGGCCGTTCTCCACATTGGCCGTATCCACAGGATAGCCTGCTTTACGGTCTTCTGGAGGGGGCACAAAGGTAGCTGGCGACCCTTGCAGGTATTTGGATTTGATCAGCTCAATGGCGGCTTGCCGGCCCGCTTCTCCAGCGATGGCGGTGTTAACCTGCGCCCATTCTTCCTCAGCCAGCCGGAGGTCTTCCATTTTCAGGCCGATGGTCCACAGATACGCCAGGACGGATTCCAGTTCCCAGGGTTCCAGGGCGCGGCCCTGTGAGCATTCTGTAGCGCACAGCTGAATCGCCTCCCGGAGATCGTGCCGGGCCGGCTTTACCAGCTCGCCGTACTTTTGCTCGTAGTCTCCGTTGTAAAAGCTCGTGCGGTTGACCGCTCCGTAAAGGGCAGTGCCCTGAAGAAAAGGCAGCCCCTGTTCCTTGGCATACTCGAGGCGTGCTTGGGGGTCGGACACGCTGAGGTCGGGGTCCTCCCGTTCGGTATTGTGGCAAGCGGTGCAGACGTAATGTTTGCTTTGTTTACTGATGGTGCCCCCATCCGGGGCGGGCGCAAATCCGGTCAGGACAATACCGCGCCCCGCTTCCACGGATACGCCGTCCAGGGTGGTATCAGGTTGGTGGGGCGCCGGCTCATCGCCCAGGCGGGTAAGTACCTCCGCTACGGTGTCTCCGGGGGTGGCAGCGGGCGGTGCAGGCGTTTGCTGTACAATGACCAACAGAGCGGCGGTAAAAAGCGTCGCAATCAGTATTTTAGGCATAGTGTGGGCAGTTATAGATTAAACAACCGGGAGATGGTGAAGCCAAAGCGAAACTCGCCATCGAGCCAGTTGGAAGTTGTATAGGGAATGAAGTCGGTCTCCATGATACCGGTTGCATTCGTAAAATTGAGTTGGAAGAGGTGGCCGCCGGAATCAATTTCCAGGCCGAGGCCGAGGGCAGGGTAAAACCCGTTGCCGGGGGCCCGGTAATTGGAAAAAGGAAAAGTGACGTCGGCAATGAGCCCAAAGACACGCGTGACCTGCAGGCGCGTGCCCAGGCCCAGAGAGAACAAGCCATTCTCATCCTGAAAAGGGACGACGTTGCGGTGGGTATAGCCGGGGGTAAGCTGTAGGGCCACCCGGTCTGATAGCCTGGAGGCAATCATCAACTGGCCGTGGTACGCTATCCGGTGGGCAAAGCTGGAGAAATTACGGATGATATCCGGGTTCCCTTCAATGCGCTCTGCGGTAGAAACCGCCGTAACGCCCCAGAAGGTCAGGCTAACCGGCGGCCCCTCTCCCCTCCCCTGCCGAAGCAGGGCATACTTGACCGTACCGTTGAGCACCTGCCGCAGGCCGGCTTGCCCATCCGGGAGCGTGCCAGCGCCCTTGGTCCGGAAAAAGCCTACCGTCAGGCGGTCGGTGGCACCGTACTCGGCACCTATCATTACGTCAGTAGCTTGCTCCAGCCCGTAAAAGGTGGACCACCCGCCGTTGTCACCCAGCAAGTCGCCAAACCGGTGGCCAATGCGCACATCGAGCCGCCGCTTGCCAAGCGTTTCGACGGATTGTATATTTACCAGCCGGCTGTCTTTGAAGGTCTGCGTCACCACTTCTTGCCCAAAGGCCGCCTGGCCCGCCAGCGACAGCAGCAATAGTATTAAAGAAATTCTCATGGGTCATTTGTTTGCTCAATTCATTAATTCGGAAAGCCGCTGTCGAGCCAGCATTGCAGCAGGTCGAGCTGGGCTTGCGTCAAATCTTTGGGCCGCCCCTCCGGCGCATAGTCCGGCGGCATGCCCCGGTTGGGGTCATCCTTAAGCTGCAAGACGCGGGAACGGAAAGCACCGCTTTCGATATTGGGCAATAAGCCGGCGTAAGAGTCATAAACGCCTGGTGCACTACCATCAAGATGGCAGCCGGCATAGGCGCAGCTTTCCTCGATGATTTGCCGGACCTGAGGGTCATAAGCCGGGATGGTATCGGTACAGGTTTCCGCTACGGTAGGGGCAGGCAGCTTATCCGAGGTGCAACTGCTCAGCACCAGTAATGTGCAGCCTATAAGAGCGGTGTAGAGTGGCCAAGTGTTCATAAATTCCAGTGTAGGTGTATTGGTTTGCGAAAGCCTAACAGCAAATTGCCCTAATTGATTTGAGCGCACCAGCTTATCTACTCAATGTACGGGGATTTTTGTTGCGCGGTTGCCCAGCCAAGAATTAATTTCCCGCTTTGAACCATCAAATGCCCTTAAGTGTATTAAGTCTAATTAACTACAAATACGAACATTAAAACCACAGAGATATGTATCCTGCAGAACTCACTGCACCAATGGCTAAGGATTTGACCGACCACGGTTTCCAGAGCCTGCAATCCGCAGAAGAAGTGTCCGAATTGCTAGATAAGAAAGAAGGCACGACACTGGTTGTTGTGAACTCCGTTTGCGGTTGCGCAGCCGCTAATGCCCGCCCGGGTGCCAAGCTTGCCGCTCAGCACGACAAGAATCCGGACCAAATGGTAACGGTATTCGCGGGCGTCGACAAAGAGGCCACTGCCCGTGCCCGGGAATATATGGCCCCCTATCCGCCTTCTTCCCCATCGATCGCGCTGTTTAAGGATGGCAAGCTCGTCCACTTTCTCGAGCGCCACCACATTGAGGGCCGTTCTGCGGAGATCATTGCGGAAAACCTGAAGCTGGCGTTTGACCGCTATTGCTAAGCCTCCGAAAGATTTATAGTCCGCCAACCCAAAATTTGTGATTTCTGACTTGCTCTTTTTCCAC
>CAZNSK010000135.1:0-16313 GCA_964575505.1 uncultured Phaeodactylibacter sp. | reverse complement strand
CGCACAAAATAACTTCGCCTATTCTAGGTAACTTATTACTGCGCGACCCCTAACTCTAACGAAATATCAACTTAGACTGTCTTAAACCTCAGCTTTACCATGGACGCACAAAGAAACATATTCAAGATTGGCATCGCAATGGCGGGTGCCGTCTCCGCCGGTGCTTACACCGCCGGCGTAATCGACTATCTTCTGGAGACGCTTTCCAAATGGGAAGGGGCTAAAGAGCGCAATAAGCAACTGGGCAAAGACCACCCGGAATACGACCACAGCGTGCCGATGCACGATGTAATCATTGAAGTCATGGGCGGCTCCTCCGCCGGCGGCATGACGGCTGCCATTGCCACTCTGGGGCTGTTTGAAGGGCTGCGTCCTATTAATGATGATAACCCCCACAAGGAGCAAAACAAGCTCTATGAGGCCTGGGTCAACCTCAACGACCGGGGGGATGGCAAAATGTCTACCCTGCTGCAGATGCTCGAAACCGACGACATCAAAGCCCACGGTGGGGTTATTTCTCTGCTCAACTCCAAGCCTATCGACGAGATTGCGGATCGTGCGGCCCAGCTCAACCGCGTCACCAAACTGCCAGATTATATTTCTCCTGAGCTGGAAGTCATCCTGACCATCACCAGCCTGCGGGGCATCCCTCTGGCGGTCAACTTTTTCGACCAGGTCAAAAAGCAGCGGTCCCTGGGCAAGCCGCCCAAACCGGCCCACCGCATGTACCTGCACAAGGGCATCGCCCACTTTAAAGTCAGCACTGATGCAACCGACGTACCGGGGCATACTCTGCCCTTCAACCCGGAAAACGAAACCGACCGCGCCACCTTACTACAATGCGCCAAAGCAACCGGCGCCTTCCCCCTGGGCCTGGCCCCCCGCCACCTCAAAGATACTGGGACGCCCTACCTCAAGTCGATGGTCGACCGTATGTTCTCCCCCCGCCGCGACTTCCCGGGCAACCTGCCAAGCCAGGGGCTGCGCATTCAGATCGACGAGGACACCTTCGACTTTTACGCCGTAGACGGAGGCACGGTCAATAACGAGCCCTTCGGTGAGGTGATCCGGGCACTGGAAGAAAAAAACGCAGACGACCCAGGCAAAAATTACGCAGTGCTGATGATTGACCCCTTCCCCAACTTTGAAGGGGAAACCACAAGCGTGCCCAAGTCTTCCCCCAAACTCGTACAGCTGGTCCCTAAAGTGCTGGGGGCTATCCGGGGGCAGGCGATGATGAAGGAAAGCGACCTGGTGGGCGGGCTTTCCTCCGACCATACCCTGCGGATGATTTTCCCGTCGCGGCGCGAAGAAGGCCGCAAGGAAGCCTTCCCCATCTCCTGTGGTTCCCTGGATGGGTTCGGCGGCTTTTTCAGCCGGGGCTTCCGCGAGCACGACTTCGAATTGGGGCGCCGGAATTGCCAAAGCTTTTTGAGGAACTACTTCTGCATCTCTACTTCCAAAGCTAATGAGCACAGCGTATTCCGCGACTGGGATGCTGCCGATCAGCGCCACAAACGCTTTTACAGCCCTTCCGTAGACGGATACCCCATCGTGCCGGATATGGACTTTGACCGCCGCCGGGACGTCAACCCCGAAATCCCCTTGCCCGCACGGCAGCGCCTCAGCGTAAAGGAATTGCTCAGCATTGAGGGCAATATTAAAAGCCGGCTGAAAGAAGTGCTCCTCCACCTGGACCAGTACGAACGAGAAGCTCCACCTGCCAAACAGGTAGAGCTGGAACAAGAAGTGCATAACATCCTTAAAGCACATAACCACCCTTCCGTGCGGCCCTCGCTTTTCGGTGGGCTGATCACCAGAATCCTGAAAGGTATCTGGGCGAACTGGGGTGCAGGCCTGGCTGCCGGCCGGGCAACCAATAGGGTGCTTAAAACCATACTCACTGATTTCCACAAACGGAAGCTGCTCGATAAAGATGGGCAATAAAGGGCCCGTAATTCAGTTGTTTTGTAAAAGGAACAACATGCAGCAAATCAGCCTTTCCCTTTTGATCGCCCTGGCCGCGGCTACCGGGCTCTCCGCCCAGGCAGAGCTGCGCTGGGGCGTAGAGGTTTTTCCCAATATCAGCCACCGGCGGCTGGTCGCGCAGTTCAATGATGCAGACCCCATGGAGACCCAACGGCTGGAAAACCTGGAGGTCTCCCGCTTTTCCTACAGCGCTGGCTTGATGGCGCAGTGGCGGGCCGAGCGCATCGGCTTCAAAACCGGGCTATATTTCGTGGAGAGTGGCTACCAGACGCGGCGCACCGAAGTCGACCTGCGGGACGATATACCCGATGGGGCGGAGGAACAACGCATCAACTACATCAGCTATTTTTTGGAAGTGCCCGCCGAGCTTCTGTTCTACCAAACCCTGGATGATAAGAATGACTTCCTCTTCTCCATGGGGATTTCCCTTGCCTTTAATATCGCCAACCGGGAGCGTACCACTTTTTATATTGACGATATCGAGGAGCCGGTGACGACCGAGCCGGAGCAAAACAACTTCGCAGCGCTGGGCTACAGCTTTGTGACTGGCCTGGGCTGGGAACACCACTTCGACGGCTTTTCCATCCTCCTGCAGCCCACTTTCCAATTTTGGCTGAGTGGCCTTCTCAATGACCCCTCGGCCCTTTACAACCGCAACCTGTACGCCGTGGGGGTAAGGGCCGGCGCCAAATTTTAGCGGCCTCTAAACAAACGGGGCGCGGGCCGAGTTCTTGTGAGAAAACCAACAACGTATGGAAATGCAGTACCGCCGCCTCGGCCGATCTGGCTTGCAAGTCAGCGCACTTTCTTTGGGCTCCTGGCTGACCTTTGGCAAACAAATCAGTGATGAGGTTGCAGAAGAGATGATGGTAGCCGCCTATGAGCAGGGTGTTAACTTTTTCGACAACGCCGAAGCCTACGCCCGGGGGCAATCAGAAATCGTGATGGGCAACATCCTTGCCAAGCAAAACTGGGACCGCACCTCCTACCTGGTGTCCAGCAAAGTGTTTTTTGGGGATGGGGGCAAAAAACCCAACCAAACGGGCCTGAGCCGCAAGCATATCTTTGAGGCCTGCCATGCCGCCCTGAAGCGGCTGCAAGTCGATTACCTCGACCTGTTTTTCTGCCACCGCCCTGACAAGCAGACGCCCATTGAAGAAACCGTCTGGGCGATGAACCACCTGATTCAGCAGGGCAAGATCCTCTACTGGGGCACCTCCGAATGGTCCGCCCAGGAAATCATGGAAGCGCATATGGTAGCTCGCCAGCTTAACCTCATTGGCCCTACGATGGAGCAGCCTCAGTACAATATGTTCCACCGGCATAAGGTAGAGGTGGAGTACAACCAAATTTATAAGACAGTAGGGCTGGGGACCACGATTTGGTCGCCCCTGGCCTCGGGTGTACTGACGGGGAAGTACCTGGATAAATTCCCTGAGGGCACGCGTTTGGGCATGGAAGGCCTGGAATGGCTAAAGGAAGCCAGCCTGACGGAAGAGCGCCTCGAAAAGGTGCGGGAACTGGACAAAATCGCCAAAGAATTAGGGACCACCATGCCCAAATTAGCCATCGCCTGGTGCCTGGTCAACCCAAATGTGAGCACCGTCATACTTGGAGGCTCCAAAGTGCACCACCTGAAGGAAAACATCGATGCCCTGGAAGTACTGCCGCTGCTGACCGAAGAAGTAAGGGAGCGGATTGAAGAAGCCCTGGGCAACAAGCCCCAGCATCCTATGTTCTGAGGTGGTTTCCTACTGAACGAAAGGGTGTGGCGGGGCCTTGCCGCCGGCCCGTTCAGGCTAATAAAATTGGTTCTCTGACAATTTCAGCGCCTTGACGCAAATGCTTTCGCGAAAAGCCCTACTCCCTCTGGTCGTATTTCTTTCCGCGAAAGCATTTCCCGCCAAAATTGTCAGAGAAGGATAAAATTCAATCTTTATGACCCGATCTTGCCTTTGCCTGTTATTTCTTTTGACATGCGCCGCCCTTGCTGCCCAACCGGACCCGGCTTCCATCCAAATTGCGAGAGACGAATGGGGCGTGCCGCACATCTTTGCGCCCACGGATGCCGGCGTGGTCTACGGGCTGGCCTGGGCTACTGCAGAGGATGACTTTTTGACGATGCAGAAACAACTTCTGCCTGCGAAGGGGCTGATGGGCGAAGTCTTTGGCAAGGAAGGGGCACAGCTCGATGTCATCGTCCACATCCTTGGGGCCAGAGCGCTCACCCGGGAACGGTACGAAGCGGACCTGAGCCCGGATTTCCGGAAGGTGCTGGAAGCTTACGCCGAGGGCTTAAACGCTTACGCCTGCCACCACCCCAAAGAAGTACTGCACCGGAAACTATTCCCGGCCAGCGGCCAGGAACTGATCTCCTCCTACGCGTTGGGGCAAGCCTTGCTGGCGCAGATCGACAAACCCTTGGGCGCCATATTTAGCGGCCGGGTTGGGGCGCCTCAAAGCGGCGGTTCGAATGCCGTAGCGGCCGGCCCGACCAAGACGGCTTCTGGCGAAACCTTCCTTCTCGCCAATTCCCACCAGCCGCTGGAAGGCCTGTACTCCTGGTACGAGGCCCACCTGTGCAGTGAGGAGGGGTGGAACATGCTGGGGGCTACGTTCCCGGGCGGCGTTACGCTATTCCTGGGCACCAACCCCAACCTCGGGTGGGCGCATACGGTTAATTATCCGGACTTAACCGACCTCTACCGGCTCGAGATGCATCCGGAGGAGCCGCTTACCTACCGCTACGATGGAGAATGGCTAAAGCTGGAGCCCGATTTTTACAAAGCCCGCATCCGCCTGCTCGGCATCCTGCCCATCGGCAAAAAGCAAAAATTTTACCGCAGCCGGCACGGCATCACCTTCAAAACGCCCAATGGGTTCTTTGCCCTCCGCACAACGGTCAACCAAACCCTGAAAGGCGCAGAGCAGTGGTACCGCATGAATAAAGCTAGTAATTGGGCTGAGTTCCGGGAGGCGTTAGATTTGCAAGGCATTACCAGCACCAACATCGTTTACGCCGACCGGGAGGGGCACATTTTTTACCTGGGCAATGGGCTGCTGCCTTACCGCGACCCCAATTACGACTGGGCGGGTATCTTGCCCGGCGACACCTCTGCCACCCTTTGGAAAGCCAATTTTTACCCGGTCGACAGCCTGGTGCAGGTATTCGACCCGCCTAGCGGGTATGTTTACAGCTGCAATCATACGCCCTTCCGCTCCACTGGCCCCGGCGACAACCCTGATACCACGGCTGTACCCAAAACCCTGGGCTATTTGCGCCCCAGTGGCCTCACCAACCGGGCGGCCCGCTTTGATGCGCTGATTCAGGCGCACGAGCAGCTTTCCTACGAGGCCTTTAAGCAAATCAAATACGACCAGGCTTATCAACAACCGATGGTAGCTGTACCCTGGTTCGAACCTATTTTCCACCTCGAACCAGCAGATTACCCTGATATTCGGGAACAGCTGCAATTACTGAAAGATTGGGATAGAGTGGCCGATGCGGAAAGTGAGGCAGCCGCTACCGTTTTGCTGGCTTATTACCATCTGGAAGACAACCTGAAGGAAGGCCGGGAAGTGTTTGACGTTGACCAAATCCCGGAAGCCCGCTTGGCCGAGGCCATACGCTATGCACAGCAGCATTTGCAAAAGCACTTCGGCCAATCTACCGTCCCACTGGGTACCCTGCAGCGCCACCGAAGAGGGGCAGTGAGTTTGCCAATGGGCGGCGGGCCCGACGTCCTTGCTGCGGTGCGTAGCGAACTGAAGGCGGATGGGCGGCTGCAACCCGTGCTCGGGGATTCCTATATTCAGTTTGTGCGCTACGGGCAAGACAGCCTCCGGATTGAAACCATCAATGCTTACGGTGCTTCCGCCCGGCCAAACAGCCCGCACCATACGGATCAAATGGAAGCCTTTACCCGCCAACAGCTTAAGCCTATGACACTTGACAAGGAAAGGGTACTTCGGGAAGCCAAGCGGGTGTACGCACCAAAATAGGCAGGTTATTGCTCCATATTGTTGAGGATGAGCTCTGCCAGGTCGTAGACCATCACTTCGTCTTGTTTGTCTTTGGCCTTGACGCCATCGCCCATCATGGTCAGGCAGAAGGGGCAATTTGCCGCCACAACCTTGGCGCCGGTTTCCAGAGCTTCCTCCGCCCGCTCGATATTGATGCGTTTATCGCCGGGTTCGTCTTCCTTCCACATCTGCGCGCCGCCGGCGCCGCAGCATAGGCCATTAGATTTGCAGCGCCGCATTTCCACCAATTCGGCATCGAGGGTCTGCAGCACTTCCCGGGGCGCTTCGTAAACACCGTTTACCCTTCCTATGTAGCAGGAATCGTGGTAGGTAATGCGCTTGCCTTTGAACTCGCCTCCCTCTTTCATCTTGATGCGCCCTTCGTCAATCAGCTGCTGCAGCAACTGAGTGTGGTGAACCACCTCGTACTGGCCACCCAATGCCGGGTATTCATTCTTGATGGTATTGAAACAGTGCGGGCAGGTGGTGACCATCTTTTTAACGTTGTACATATTGAGCACCTCAATATTCTGCAGGGCTTGCATCTGAAAGAGGAACTCATTGCCAGCGCGGCGTGCGGGGTCGCCGGTGCAGCTTTCTTCGTTGCCCAGAATGGCAAAGTCGACGCCAACCGCATTCAGGATTTTGCAGAAGGCTACCGTGACTTTCTGTGCCCGGCTGTCAAAGCTGCCTGCGCAGCCTACCCAAAACAATATTTCCGGGTCACGCCCTTCAGCGGCGAGCTCTGCCATGGTCGGTATACGGAGATTACTCATGTATTCAGTTTGTTTTTCTATGGTGTAGGCTATTGTCGTTATGCCTCGGTTGCCTCATTCTCTTCCTTTAGTCTATGTGCATAAAGCACGATGGTCTCCTCTATTAATGGATTAACAGTATACCAGAACAGGCGGTTTTGATAAAACTCCACGATGTTGCCCGCCGCTTTCATAGGCTGTTGAATACGCATTAAACAATCCGGTTACCCTTCCTGGCGCTCTTCCGCTTTTAGGGCTTCCTTGGCCCATTTGTCGCGGTCATCGGGAATGGCCCAGGCGGAGCCGCTGTTTTCCAGGCTGTTGAACATCGGCAGCCAATCCTGTGGCCCCTGGGAAAGGGTCAGGATTTCGTAGCGGCGCATTTTCAGGATAGGCTCCAATGGGTTGATGAGGACCGGACAGGCTTCCACACAGGCATTGCAGGTCGTGCAAGCGTGCAGTTCCTCCGGGGTAGTATAGTCAAAGAGCGACTTCCCATCCTCATAATTGTCCGGGCTCAGGGGCTGGCTTTTATCTTTCGCAAATGCTTCCGACCCGCTGTCGAGGTTGCGCCCGATTTCCTCCGCCCGGTCGCGGATGTCCATCATGACTTTACGGGGCGACAGTTTCTTTCCGGTGATACTAGCAGGGCAGACAGCAGTGCAGCGGCCACATTCTGTGCAGCTGTAAGCATCCAGCACGTTTTTCCAGCTCAGCCCGAAAACGTCATTTGCACCAAACTCCGGCAATTCCTCGCTCATATCTGCATCATCAAAGGCCGCTTCCGGGTCCATCATGCTCCGCACTTCCTTTGTAATTTCATCCATATTGTCCATCTCGCCCCGTGGCTTGATACGGGCATAGTAAGTATTGGGAAAGGCAAACAGGATGTGCAGGTGCTTGGAGTAGGGCAAGTAGTTGAGGAAAGTGAGCACCATAGCGAAGTGCAGCCACCACCCTACCCTTTCCAGGATGATCAGCGTGCCCTCGCTCATGCCCCCAAACAGCGCAGGGCCCAGCCAACTGCTCACCGCCAGGAAGCCAGTATCCTTGTAGTGCTCCGGGTCCATCTGCTGCAGTACCACATCCGTGCCATTCATCGTAAAGATGCCGATGAGCAGGATGATCTCAAAGATCAGGATCAGGTTCGCATCCAGCTTGGGCCAGCCCTTTAACTCCGGCATGCGGAGGCGGGGGATTTTAAGAAGATTGCGCCGGGCCAGAAAGATAATCGTCGCAAAAAAGGTCAGCAGCGACAATACTTCAATAAACCCGATCACGAAAGTATAAAACCCGCCGAGCTTATCGGCAAAAAACCGGTGCTCGCCTGAAAACCCGTCGATGAAAATCTCAATCAACTCCACTTGGGTAATCACGAACGCGGCGTAGATAATAAAGTGCAGCACGGCAGGAATCCACCGCTTAAACATTTTTTGCTGGCCAAAAGCCACCAGCAGTACGTTGCGCCAGCGTTGGCCGCTGTCGCCGCTAATTTCCTCATCCTGCCCCAACATAATGTTGCGGCGCACCTTTCCGAAAGCCCGCGCGGCTACGCCAATGGCCGCCACACTGATGAGTATAAAAGCAATCTGTTGTAGCATATAGGTAGTTTTAAAACGCTGGTGGATACATTTTGACCCTGCACCGGGTCTGAAAAATGATCAGCGAACCCGGACTGGATTTTCCAGAGGTAATTCAATACAACCGCTTTGGTAGTCCCTGCTAACCGTTCCAGCGAATTTTCGCTAAAATAATACATCTAAAAGGAAATATAAGCCTATTTCTGGTTCTTTACTAAAAAGTGAGACAAGCGCGGCCCACCTGAATTGATTTTCTTTAATTTTGAGCCAAACCATGCCCGCAATGAAGATACTCAATCATCAGCAGATTCAGCAAAAGGTAAAACGCCTGGCAATCGAAATCCTGGAGGACAACTTTGAGGAGCCGGAGCTCATCCTGGCGGGAATCAATAACAACGGCATGGAGTTCGCGCAGCTCCTTATGCAGGAACTGCTGCGCAATACTGATCAGCATATTACGCTGACCCGCATCCGCCTCAACCCTGCAGCCCCGCTCCGGGATGGCATCAAACTGGAAATGCCGGCGGAGGCCCTGGAGGGGAAAACCATTATCATCGTGGATGATGTGGCCAATACCGGCCGCACGATTTTTTATGCGACCCGCCCGATTTTGGAGGTGCTGCCTAAAAAAGTGGAAGTCGCCGTTTTGGTCGACCGTACCCACAAAACATTCCCTATCCGCGTCGATTACGTAGGCCTGTCACTGGCCACTACCTTGATGGAAAATATAGAAGTACGGATCCGTGGCGTAGAAGAGCAATCTGTATTTCTAAATTAGCCTTGTCCCTTTTCCTGGGCAGCCCATTTACTGCAGGGCTGCCATGGCCGTTTCCAACTCCGGTATTTTCGCTTTCATAGCTGCGTAGCCGATATCGTGTATTTCCTGGTACTTGCTTAGCTGCAAAATGGTGTATTTCCGGATTTCCGAGGGTTCGACGAGCAAGTCGCAGAGGTCGATGCTGGGTTGGGTGTTGGCCAGAATCGACAGGTCGAAGCAACGCTGTGCAATACTAAACACATTCTTCACTGCCTTCTTATCCGTTTGGAGGGTGGGCATGACATTCACACCGATGACGTAATCAGATAAGTTCCGGATAGCCGCCACCGGCATATTTTCCAGCAGCCCTCCATCCACATATTGATAGCCGTCAATCTCTACCGGCTGAAAAATGAGCGGAATGGCGGAGGAAGCGGTGACCACGTCGAACAGCGGCCCACTGCTCCGGAGTTCGCAGGTACCGGTATTGAGATTGGAAAGCGCCACATGGCAGGGGGTTTTGAGCGCCTCGAAGCTATCCTCGGCAATGGCTTCCTGCAGGCGTTCCCGCAGGTAGGTATGCTTGGTAAGGCCTGCGTAGGGCAAACCGACTTTAAAAAACTTGAACAGGCTGGCTTGCTTGACCAGGGCGAGTATTTCCACGGGCGATTTCCCTGCCGCGTAAAGAACTGCGACAATGGCGCCGGCGCTCGTGCCAGACAGCACATCCGGCTTGATGCCGTGGTCTTCCAGGGCCTGAAGCACCCCGATATGAGCAATGCCACGGGCACCGCCACCGGATAGGGCCATCCCAAGCTGATATGGTTTATTCATGTAGGACTGTTAAGCCGGCAGGCTGGCTACTATTGCCGCCTGCCGGTCTGTTGATCGTATTTATCGCACCGTAAGCTTTTCCGTCCATATCCCTGACTGGCTGCGGAAAGTCAGGTAGTACAGGCCAGCCGGCAGCCCCCGCAGGTTAAGCGTGCTGTTGCCCGATACCTTAGGCATCAAGCGAACGGCTTGCCCAAGCTGGTTCGTCATGACAACTTCCACAGCGGCACCGTCAATTTCCAGCGTTACTTCCGACTGCGCCGGATTGGGATAGACGGCTACCCGTGCACCAAGTTGCTCATCCACCGTGTTCAGAATGATCTCGATATCCTCGGCGTAGCGGGGGAATAACTGATACCCTTCCAGGAATGGGCTTTCCGAGTCGAACTGCCCGCCGATGCCGGTGATGTCGAGCAAACCAGTGCCGGGGGAAGGCATGCCGGCTGCGGTAGTGCTGTTGTCAATGCGTATGGTAAAGGTATTGGTACCATCTGTAGCTTCCACATTAAAGGTTGCGCCGGAGTCATCCCAGGCACTGGGATCCACCAGGGTGAGGTTATTTAATTGCACCAGCTGGGACTCGGTATCCTCGCCCAATTCATCTACCATAGCAGCAAGAGACAGCCCATTGCCCGAGGAGAGGAAATCCAGCTCCTCAACAAGAATCTGCGTCAAACCATTGAACTGATCGATCGTACCGCGCACCACCACCTCGTCGCCTTCGGTAACGGTATAGCCAAAATCATCACTCGGGCTGAAAACACCAATGCCATCGTCGGCACCATCAATAATGGTGAACTGCAAGCCATTGCCCCGGAGGTTTACCCCGTGCACAACGCCCTGCAGCTCGCAGGACACGTTCAGGGAATCGGCAACGCCATCGGCATCAACCGTGGTGACTTCCCCAATACTGTAAGCCGGATAGTCCGCACCGCCGCCGGGGTTGTAAGGGTCAATATCTTCCATGTAGCGGGGCAGCAGTTGGTAGCCTCCATCAAACGGCACTTCATCATCAAACTGCCCGCCGATGCCGGTTACATTGAAAGTGCCAGTAGGCGCAGGCATACCGAATAAGTCCACATCGTTATCGATACGTACAGTAATGGTGTTGGCCCCGTCTGTCACCTCCACATTGAAGCCCGAAAAGCCATCTCCCCAGGCGGCGGGGTCCACCAAGGTGACATTCTCAATCGTTACCAGCTGAGACTCGGTGGCTTCCCCCAGGGCTGTGACGACATCCGGTGTAGCTAGCGCATTGCCAGCGGATTCGAATAGCACGGTGTCTGCACCAATTTGCAATAAGCCGTTGAACTGGTCAATTTCGCCCTGTACCACTACCTCATCGCCTTCCGTAACCGTATAACCAAAATTCTGGTTGCCGCTGAATACGCCGATGCCATCGCCCGCATCATCAATAATGGTAAACTGAAGGCCGTCCGGGCGCAGGTTGACGCCGTGTACCACGCCACGCAGGGCGCAGCTCACCTCCAAAGAATCGGCAACACCATCCGCATCGGTCGTAGTCACCAACCCAATGGGATATTCGGGGTAATCGATTGGGCAAACCACATTAACGGTGACGGTTGCGGTCGCGCAACCATTGGCATCGCAGATTTCGTAATCGAAGGCTGCTTCTCCGCAGAACCCTGCATCTGGGGTGTAAACCACTTGGTCATCCGCATTCAGCACCGCGCTGCCGTTGGTCATGGGCCCCTCCGTGACATTGATGCTTACCAGGGGGTTGGGCGTTTGGTCGTTCGCCAGCACATCAATCGTAACCGGCGTTTCAAAGTCGGTGGTAGCAACATCGTTATTGGCATTAATAGCTGCTGTCCCGTCAGGCGAGTAAGTCCCCACCGGTACGGGCACAGCGGCATCGGCATTTGTAGCCGCATCGTCAAGAGCGTTTGGCCCGCTGAAGGACCAGTTGCCTAAAACAAAGACGGACCCATCGGGCCCGGTGCCGTCTACCCGGTAAGCCCAGCCATCCTGGTAGTCCCAGGCGGTGCCCGAGCCATTCACATCAATTTCACCAAATACATCGATGACACTACCTTCAAAAAAGAGCTCAATGGCGTCGTTGCCATTTATATTGACAGCTCCCTCTGTTTCATCAGCAAAATCGGGCGCAAAGCCAAAAAAGTCGGTAAATGCAACGCCATCCCCTTCGGTCAGGTAAATAAAATCGCCTTCGGAGACCGCCACCGACGGAAAGGTGTACTCTTCTCCATCTGAGCCGCCGCCGTTGCTGGCAGAACCGACCCCGTAGGCACTAAGGTCGGAGATATCAGCCGTTGCGTAAAGCTCCACCCCTTTGGGCAGGCCACCGGTAATCGGGCCATCGTAGATAGCGGTCAGTATCAGAGCGGGGTTGCCGGCGCTGCCTTCCTCTACCGTAACAGTACCCACCATACCCAGGCCGGCGTGAGGGTCGCATTGATAATCGTAAATGCCAGGGATCGTAAAAACGTGTTGGTAAACCCAATTCCCGGAGCTGGCCCCGCCGCTGCTGAAGCTCTCGGGGTTATCCGGAAAAATCGACTGGTCGCCATTCACATTGTGGAACCCTTCGAGATTGGTCCAGGTAACCGTATCCCCAACGGTGATCGTGATGTTTTCGGGGTCAAAGATGTTGTTCAGTACATCCACATCGAAGTTTTGCTGCGCGTGGAGACCCAAGCCGCATACTGCGATAGACATGAGTAGCGTAATTGTTCTTTTCATAAATCGGATTTTTGTGTGGTACCTAATCAAACGTAGGTGGATGAAAACAAAAATAGGAGAATTGCAGGCAATTGACCCTCGTGTGATAAAAAACTTTGTGTTAAGTCTGTTTTCGGAATTTCCGTATAATATTGCAAAAAACCGCTGCCAGATGCCTGTAAACGCAACGATAAACCGCATGCTCCAAAAATTATTTCTAAACACGAAGAAAAAGGCCCTGGACAGCCGCTGTTTGCCGACAAAAGTTAACACGCCCTTAACATAAGGTGCTTAAATTTGCGGAGATTTTAGGAAATGATTCCTTATCAATCATCAAAAACGCTAGTTTTATGAGCTTTTCAAACCTTATGCGAGCCCTTGGCGCGCTGGCATTGGTGCTGGTTTTCAGCACAGCTGCCGTAGCACAGGGTGTAACTACTTCCTCTATGCGCGGGAAAATCACAGATGTTTCTGGTGAGCCGCTAATAGGGGCCAACGTCCTTGCGGTACACCAGCCTTCCGGAACGGTTTACGGTACAGCGACCGACCTGGAGGGCAACTACCGTATACCCAATATGCGCGTAGGTGGCCCCTACCGCGTGACGGTTACTTATACAGGTTATGCAGAACTAACTGCTGATGGCATCTTCCTCCGCTTGGGAGAGGCTTTCCGCCGCGACTACACCCTTGAAGAAGCTGGTGTAGAACTGGAGACCATTCAGGTCGTCGCTCGCCAAGGTACAGCCGGTGCCAACTCCGGCGCAAGTACCCAGATCACTTCCAAAGCTATCGAAAATGTACCTACCCTAAACCGTGACCTCAGCGACTACGTGCGCCTGACGCCTCAGGCAACCGGCTTCGGTGGCGGTACTTCCTTTGCCGGTGTGAACAACCGTTTCAACGCCATCTATGTAGATGGTGCTGTGAACAACGACGTGTTCGGCTTGGCTTCTTCGGGTACCAACGGTGGCCAAACGGGCATTGCCCCCTTTTCAATTGACATCATCGATCAGCTGCAAGTTGTCCTTTCTCCCTATGATGTAACCTACGGCGGTTTCGTCGGGGGTGGCGTCAACGCTGTAACTAAGTCTGGTACGAACAACTTTGAAGGTACGGCTTATTACTTCTTCCAGAATGAAAATATGGTTGGCCAGACCAACGAAAGCCTGACCGACCGCACGGGTAGCGATCGGGAAAGCGTTGAGCCTTTTACGAAGACCACTTACGGTGCCTCCCTTGGCGGCCCTATCATTCGGGACAAGGTCTTTTTCTTTGCCAACGCAGAAATTCGCGCCGACGAAACGCCTCAGCCATTCGACTTTGGTCAGTATCAGGGTGCTTCTTCTCAGGCAGACTTGAACAACCTGCGCCAGTTTTTGATCGACCAGTACAACTACGACCCGGGCACATTCGGTGATGTATCGGATAACCTGGACGGATTGCAGCTCTTCGGTAAGCTGGACTTCAACCTGAACAACAACCACCGCCTGACCCTGCGTCATAACTATGTGCGGGCTGAAAACACAGGCCGTAACACCGGAGGAGCGACTAGCATCGAATTCTCCAATAACGGCGTTTTCTTCCCCAGCACTACCAACTCTTCCGCCCTGGAGCTGAATTCAAACTTCGGTAGCCGGTTCAGCAACAACCTGATCATTGGCTTTACTGCGGTACGGGATGACCGCGACCCAATCGGCGGTGACTTTCCCTACGTATTCATCGGAGATGGAGAAGGCGTAATCGAGTTTGGCTCTGAGCAGTTCTCTACGGCGAACGCACTGGATCAGGATATCTTCACGATTACTGATAACTTCAAGATTTACCAGAACAACCACACCATCACTATTGGTACGCACAACGAGTTCTACAGCATCTACAACCTGTTTATTCGTCAGAACTACGGGGTGTACGAGTATGAAAATATCGATGCATTCCTGAACAACTCAGGCGCAGTTGAGTACGATCGTTCTTACTCCTTAGTTGATAATATCACAGGAGACGGTTCCGCCGCTGCCGCTGAATTCAATGCTATGCAATTGGGCCTTTATGTACAGGATGAGTGGACCGTTTCCCCTCAGTTTACGCTGACTGGCGGTCTGCGTTTTGATCTTCCGATCATTACTTCTGATCCTGCTGTTCACCCGACCTTCAACTCCGAGACGCTTCCTGATTTGGCTGCTACCTATGATGTTGCAGAAAACATCACCGGCGGTCAAGCACCCGACGGCCAGCTCATGATTTCTCCTCGTTTAGGCTTTGACTATGATTTTGTAGGTGACCGCAGCTCTGTACTGCGTGGTGGTGTTGGTATCTTTACCAGCCGTATTCCTTTCGTTTGGCCAGGTGCTATGTTCAACAACAACGGTGTAACACTGGGTGGTGTTGACGCAGGTGACCTGCAGCAGCCCATTGAGTTCATTCCGGACTTCCAAAAGCAGTACACCAACCCTGAATTTAGCGTGCCTTCCGGGCAGGTTGACTTGTTCACTGAGGACTTCAGGTACCCACAGGTACTGCGCGGCAACCTGGCTTGGGACAAAGAACTCCCAGGTGGATTATTTGCTACTTTCGAAGGTGTATACACGAAGACTTTGAATAACATTCTATACACCAACGTCAACAGCGATCCAACGGTAGACTTCAACTGGACCAATACCGGTGCGGATGACCGCCCCGTGTTCGTACGCGAGGATGTAGATCCCCGCTACAGTGCGATTTACGTCGCTTCTAATACCAACGAAGGCTATACCTATACTTTGACTGCTTCTTTGGCCAAGAGGTTTGACTTTGGCCTGACGGCTAATGTATCCTATACCTACGGTGATGCTGAAGCTGTTAATGAAGGGACTTCTTCTCAGAACTCTTCGCAGTGGCGCGGCCAGGTAAGCTTCGACGGCCGTAACAACCCCGTTCTGGGCCGTTCAGACTTCGCACTCGGGCACCGTGTGCTGGGTAAGTTGAACTACACCTTCGACTGGAATAAGGAGAAGAATGCGACGACCTCTATCACCCTGCTGTACGAAGGCCTCAGAGGCAGCCCTTACTCTTATGTCATTGGTGGACGTGGCGCTCGTAACATCAATAATGAGACAGGTAGCACCAGCCGTAACCGCAGCTTGGTCTATATTCCTGCAAGCCAGGATGAAATCACACTCGTAGAAGCTAATGGTGTTACTCCACAGGAACAATGGAACCGCCTGAACGCTTTCATCGAGGATGATCCTTATCTGAGCGAAAACCGTGGCGGCTATGCTGAGAAGAACTCCAACTTCATGCCATTCACCAGCTTCCTCGACCTCTCCGTACGCCAGGACTTTGGTGTAAACCTCGCTGGCAAAAACCACAAACTTCAGCTGAGCTGGGACGTCCTTAACCTGGCGAACCTGATCAATCCTAGCTGGGGTGTGCGTTATAACGTGCCGGGCAGTTTCAACTACTACGAGCTGTATACCTTCGAAGGGTATGCAGACGATGGTACTACACCTACTTTCTCTTACACAGAGGAAGGCTTGAATACGGACGCGTTGAACATCAGCAACTTCAGCTCCCGCTGGCGGATGCGCCTTGGCTTGCGCTACATCTTCAACTAAGCCACATTTAGTATAACCTCTATACTGACTAAATAGTCAGGCTTGCTGACCGGCAGTTGCGCATTTGCAACTGCCGGTTTTT
>CAZNSK010000134.1:0-16336 GCA_964575505.1 uncultured Phaeodactylibacter sp. | reverse complement strand
CGGTGATTAATACTTTCAAAGGAATAAGGTTTAGTTTTTCGTAAGGTTAATATAATAAAAATTCAACTGGGGCTTGACCACGTGTGCATCGTATATTGCACGACTTGAATAGCCTGGCAGCATTCGTGGATAAGCTTAAATGCAGAGGGTTGCCCCCTGGTATTGATAGCCAGGGGTCACTTTCTGGTTTGTGCAATTTGTTACACACCTTGACCACCTAAGGGGCTGCTGCTCCCACCAGACACATGCACTGATATTCCTCATTGCGCCCCTGCCATAATCTTTTCAACTTTTGCCTGCAGATAAGGCACGACCTCTTCTTCAAACCATGGGTTCCGGCTAAGCCACCGGTTGTTGAGCGGAGAGGGATGGGGCAATGGCAATACCGCCGGGCCGTACTGCCGGAAAGCCCGTACGGTTTCTGTTAGGTTGCGCTTTCGCGCTTGGCCCAGATAATACCGTTGGGCGTATTGACCAATGTATACCGTAAGCTGAATATGGGGCATCATGCGCAGAAGGGCAGCATGCCACTGCGGGGCGCACTCCGGCCGGGGCGGCAAATCGCCCGTCTCTGCCTTGCCGGGGTAACAAAAGCCCATAGGCAAAATGCTGAAAAGCGCCGGGTTGTAGAAAGCAGCCTCGCCTACATTGAGCCACTGCCGCAGGCGCACCCCGCTTGGATCGTAGTAAGGCAGCCCTTTCTCATGTGCCAGCCGGCCAGGCGCCTGGCTGATCAGCGCAATCCGAGCCTCGGGGTGCACACTAAATATCGGGCGGGGCGGAACCGGCAGAACGGCCTGGCAAATCCGGCATTGGCGTACAGTAGCGCGAAGCGCATCGGTCATAGTCTTGCAGTTTTGGCGTCGGCTTGTCTAACATCAAAGCCACTCGTCTTGTTACACTATAGGAACAATTCACATTACTAACCAACTTAAAGCGACAACCTCATGAAAGAAGATTGGGTAAAAGTATTCGAATCCAGAGAAATTTTGAAAACCAAACTAGTCGAAGATGCATTAAAGCGGGAGGGCATCGAAAGCCATATTTTGGAAAAGCCCGACAGCGCTATCCCCTCCCTGGGTGCGGCAACGCTGTACACCCCTCAGGAAAAAGCGCAGAAAGCAATGGCTATTATTAAGAATATTGACTTTTCAGCAGTAGAAGAAGAAGATTAATCCACATGGCAAAAAGCAAAACAGACTGGAATACACTTAGCCCCGAAGAGGAGCGGGTCATCGTCCATAAGGGGACGGAGCGCCCCTTCACCGGGGAATACGACAACCACAAAGCGCCTGGCGTGTACGTTTGCCGCCGGTGCGAAGCGCCGCTCTACCGCTCTGAGGATAAGTTCTCCTCCGGGTGCGGATGGCCCAGCTTCGACGATGAAATACCAGGGGCGGTCCGCCGGGAACAGGACGCCGATGGCCGGCGCATAGAAATCCTCTGTGACAACTGCGGCGGTCACCTGGGCCATGTTTTTATCGGGGAGCGGCTGACGCCGAAGAACACCCGCCACTGTGTCAACTCCATTTCCATGAAATTCATCCCGCAGGAAGAATGGGACCAGCAACAGCAGTAGCCACTTTTGCTTGCGGCTGTTTTTGGAGCAAGGAGTACTTTTTCAGTAAAGTCCCCGGTGTGGCAGCTACACGGGTAGGCTACACCGGTGGGCACCTCCCCCACCCTACCTATCACCAGGTTTGCACTAAAACCACTGGGCATGCCGAAGCCGTAGAGGTAACTTTTGACCCTTCAGAGGTACGCTACGAAACACTCGCCCGCTTTTTCTTTGAAGTGCACGACCCTACCGTTGACCGGCGTGGCAATGGCGGGCAATACCGCTCCGCCATTTTTTGCCACAACCCGCGCCAACTGGAAACGGCGCATCGGCTAAAAGCAAGGCTTGAAAAAATGGGGTTTGACGTAAAGACTGAGATAGCCGCTGCCAGCCGGTTTTGGGAAGCCGAACAGCGGCATCAGCAGTACTGCCTCAATAAAGGTGTCGAACCCAGGTCTTATCACAAGAACCGCTGGGCCTGACAGTAGGCTAGCCTGGACAAGGTATTTGTGGCTTGATCCGCTAGTACCCCAGCTTCGTCATGAAGCCCACTTGCATCATAATAAAGGCATCGTACCGCTCCCCACCCCGTCGGAAAAAGCGGGAAAAATCACCACTCTCCACATCGACATTTGGCCGGGCGGCCCGGGCGGCTTCTGGCCCTTTCTCCTCCAGGATCCGATAGAAGTCCAGCACCTCCCCGCTAACGTCGTCGAGGTAATCCGTAAACAGCTTCCGTGTGCCAATTTGCACATTGAGGTTGCTGCGGCGGCTGATCTGAAACCGGAAACCAATACCCAGCGGGATGGCAATCTGGGTTTTGCTGTAGGGGTCCTCAAAGCCTTCCAGCCCCTGCCCCTCTGTGCCCAGGGCATGCAAATCGAGGAGCTCCCCATCCATGGTAGTCTCGGGGCTAAAGTGGAAGACAGAAACCCCGCCGTACAGATAAGGCGTCACTGGCTGCCGGTCTCCCAGGAAGTTGTCTCTGACCAGAAACCACTCGGCCAGCACCGAAGCTTCAATGAGGCGGGTATTGAAAGCCAGTTTGCGGGAAGGGTGGGCAGAACGCGCGTCATCCCCTTCCAGCTTGGTGTAAGAAAAGTTGGCCCGTGCCCCAACGACACCGCCCTTTTCCATGCGCAAGCTTACGGTGCCGACGGGGTTCATAAAATTGAAGTAGCGGGGGATTACTTTTGGGGACAAGTCGCCGCTGTATACACTGCCGCCAAAGAATACCCCACCTTCAAAATTCTGCGCGCCACACCAGCTCGTAACCGCCAGCATGGCCATTAGTAGTACGTTTTTCATAAGTATGTTTGTTTAAGCAATAAAATACGGAGGCTGCCAAGCCAATCGCCTATAGCCTCAATGCCTGATGATAGCAGGCGGGGGGGAGCACACTACTGATTGGGCAATTGCACTACAATATGTGCAGTTGACCATTTTCTGTTAGGGTATTTTAAGGTATAATAGGAGTTGGAGAGACTGGCTTAGGCACCATCTGATTGAGTTGCTGCGCTAAATATAAGGCTTTTCCCGGTGAAGTGCAACCCGCCTGCCCATAAGCACTCACAGCCAGTTGCGATGCCGAAAGTAATAGATAAGCCCGCCACTGACCACCAACATAATGCCCCAGAGGTAGTAATAGCCATACCGCCACTCGAGTTCCGGCATGTGCTTAAAGTTCATGCCGTAGATGCCAGCCAGAAAAGTAAGGGGGATAAAAATGGTGGAGATAATAGTCAGCACCTGCATAATGCTATTCATCTTGAAACTGATTTCGCTCAGGTAAAGGTCGTACAAGCCATTCATCATATCACGGATGGTATCGATATTTTCCATGACTTGCACTGTGTGATCGTACAGGTCGCGGATAAAAACATCGGTGCCCTCTGCCAGCAGTGAACTGTCTACCCTAGCGAACTGACCGATAGCATCGCGAAGGGGCGATACGGTTTTACGCAGGGTAATGGTCTGCAGCCGCAGGTTGTGGATTTTGCTTTTGCTCCCGCGGTTGGCTTTGGACAAAATTTCCTCTTCCAGGTTGTCCAGGATAAGGTCAATGCGGTCCAGTAAAAGGTAATAGTGGTCCACAATATTATCTGCGAGGGCATAGGCCAGGTAATCCGCTTTGCGCTTCCTGATTTTCGCCCGGCCAGAGTGGATACGCTCCCGCACACCAGGAAAAAGATCGGTGCCATTCTCCTGGAAAGACAGCACAAAGCCATCGCCGGCAAAAATCGCTACCTGCTCAGTGAGCACAAGCTGTTGCTGCTCATCGTAAGACAGGGCTTTTAAAATTAGGAAAAGCCCATTTTCGTATTCCTCGAACTTCGGCCGCTGATGGATGTCCAGGATATCCTCCAAGGCCAGCGGGTGCACGCCAAATTGCTTGCCGAGCTGCTCAATGAGGGCTACGTCGTGTAGGCCGCGCACATCGTACCACCTTACCATGGCGGAAGCACCGGCTGCCGGGATTCGCCCTTCCGCCTTTTGCTCTCTGGCTTCCCCGTCTGTACTGTACTCGACTAAGGTCACCTGCGCCTTTTCCAGCTTCTTCTGCCCCGTAAAGATGAGGCTTCCCGGCGCCAGGCCGGTATTGGTTCGTTTTTTGCGTTTGGGCCTCAATTTCAGAGCGGACTTGGGGTTGATCTTGGGTAAACTCATGGACTTAAAATAAGCGATTTTTTAAACTTTTAACGGCTAAAGGCTGATGATGATCAGACTAGCCCCGAAACTCGCAGAGCCGCAGCTTGTAACTCCCTCCGGGCAGGGCTTCCAAAGCTAGGCCTTAGCTCGTACCTTTGCGGGCAAAAGCAACCAAGACATGACCAACAACCACTACCCTGCTCCACTGTCGCCGCAGGCCTTAGAGCGCTTAATGAACACCCCCGGCCACCTGCTGTTAGATGTTCGGGATAAAGTGGCCTTCAGCAAAGGGTTTATTCCCGGTGCCTACTTCATTGGGCGAGATGGCGATTTCCGGTATTGGGCCAGCTATGTACTGCCCACAACCGGAGTCAAAATCCTTTTGGTAGCCCCCGCGCATCAGTTATCGGATACGGCGGGCATGCTGCGCGAAGCGGGCCACGGACAGGTTGCGGGTTATTTGGAAGGCGGGTTCGAGGCCTGGGCTGCTGTGGGCAAGCCGGTGGATACCATTCCAACCCTTGACGTGCAGGGGTTCTCGAAAGCTTACAGCCAGGGAGAAATCCGGCACATTTTGGATGTACGCCGCCCCGATGAGTATAAAACCCGTCATATTAAAGGTGCTGCCCTACTGCCGCTAGAGCAATTGCGGGCTCATTTACAGGATGAGGTGCCTCAGCAGCCTCGCCATTTGCACTGCCGCAGCGGCTACCGGTCTACCATTGCCGCTTCCATGCTCAAAGCCAAAGGGGGCGCACCGGTCGTAAATTTACACGGCATGATTGATGAGGTCTTCGAAGCAGGAGTCCCGGCTGAGAAGCCCGCTTAGAAAAGCGTATTCACGGTGAAACAATACTTACCTATACTGGAATGGCTGCCCCGCTACAAGGGGCGGTACGCGATGGGCGACCTGCAATCGGGCCTGACGGTTGCTATTATGCTGGTCCCCCAGGGGATGGCTTACGGCTTGCTGGCGGGCCTGCCGCCCATCTACGGGTTATACGCCAGCCTGTTGTCGCTCCTCCTGTATGCGGTATTTGGCACTTCCCGGGCCCTTTCGGTGGGGCCTGCTGCCATCGTTTCCATGCTGGTAGCCGCCGGCATTCACCAAATCGGGAGTAACCTTAGCCCGGCAGAAAGCGTGAGCATTGCCGTCTCTATTGCCCTCGTTGCCGGGCTGATGCAGTTGATACTGGGCCTATTCCGGATGGGGGTCCTGATCAACTTCCTGTCCCATCCCGTCATCGCCGGGTTTGCTTCAGCCGCTGCCTTCATCATTGCTTTCAGCCAGCTGAAGCACCTGCTGGGCATCCCACTGGGGCGCAGCAACAACATCTTTGTCCTGGCCGGGGATGCCGCTCAGCAGCTGAGCCAGGTGCACTGGGCTACCCTCGCAATTAGCGTGGGGAGCGTCGCCATTCTCCGGGGGCTTCGGCGACTGCATAAAGCCATCCCTGGTGCTTTGGTGGTCGTCCTCATCGGGACGGGGCTGGCAGCAGGCTTTCAACTTGACACACAGGGGGTTGCGATTATCGGGGAAGTACCGGAAGGCTTGCCCCCTTTCTCCTGGCCCAATTTATCACTGGAGCGGCTGCTGACGGTTTGGCCCACCGCCCTGACCATCTGCATCATCAGTTTTATTGAGTCGATAGCTATTGCCAAAACAATGGGGGGCCATTCTAATGGCAACCGGATTGACCCCAATCAGGAGCTGATTGCCTTGGGCATCACCAAAATAGGCGGCGCCTTTTTCCAGGCTTTTCCCACCTCGGGCAGTTTCTCCCGCTCTGCCATCCATGTAGAGTCGGGGGCCAGAACGGGGATTTCCTCTTTGTTTAGTGCGCTGTGCATCGGCCTGACGCTGTTGTTCTTTACCGAGTGGTTTTACTATTTACCGAAGGCGGTTCTGGCTGCGATCATCCTTTCGGCTGTCATCAATCTGGTCGACTATGCGGAGGCCCGCCACCTTTGGGCGGTCGACCGGCGCGACTTCTGGACGATGCTCGCCACTTTCGGCGCCACCCTTGTATTGGGTATTCAGAATGGCGTACTCATTGGCGTGCTGCTTTCCCTGGGCATTATGGTGTACCGCAATTCCCGGCCGCATATCGCCATCCTCGGCCAGCTTCCCAATTCCCGGCGCTACCGCAGCGTCAGCCGGTTTTCGAATGCCCAACAGCATGAGGAAGTGCTCATCGTGCGTTTCGATGCCCAGCTTTACTTTGGGAATGCAGACTACTTCCGGGACGAAATGGAGCGCCTCGTGGCCCGGGAAGGGCGGGAGCTCTGCCTTTTTATCCTCGATGCCTCGAGCATCCACGACATCGACACCACCGGCGCTAATGCACTGAACGACCTTCTGCAGCTCCTGGCCAGGCGCGATATCCGGTTCTTTATCTCGGGGGTAGTCGGCCCGGCACGAGATGCCCTTTTCCGCCACGGGCTGATACAAACAATTGGAGAGCGCAACCAATTTATTCAAATCCACGATGCGGTAGAGTACTACCACGCCAGCACAGATGCAGACGGCACGAGTTGGTCGCCCGATGCCCTGCAAACCAACGAGTCCAAAAAGCGGAAACGAAAACGCTAATCTCCTATCTTTGTGCGAAAACACCTATGCTAAAATCGTACGCTTTTGCGCTCCTGTTCGCCCTGCCACTGTCTTTTGCCTTTGGGCAAGCTGTTTTCTACCCTGCCAATGTATGGCTCAAAGACGGGCAGCGGCTGACGGGCGCTATTGAAAAACCGGATTGGGCAGCGCTTGGCAAGCAGCTGCGTTTCCAGCGGCTAGGGGAAACCACCTCGCTGCCGGTAGCTACCATAGACCGCATCGTGCTGACGGAAAACAACCTGGAGCGCCGCTACATCAGCCGGTCCTTGCAACGGCTGTACCTCCCGGATACCGTCCCGGTGGGCGACACCCTCCTTTACCTTCAGGATACCCTCCTGCTTCAGGCCGTAGTGGAAGGCAGCCTGTCCTTGTACTACCACGAGTCGCCCGGTGGCCGGGCGCATTACTTCCTGGAGCAAAACGGCAGCTTCACAGAGTTGGTGCACCACGAATACCAGCGGGTAGGCAGCGGCCGGCGCATCCGCCTGCAGCACGAGCAGTGGCGGGAGCAGCTGGGCACCGCTGTAGAGGACTGCCAAAAGGTGGCCAATAAAATACCGCAGTACCGCTTCAGCGGGGAAAATATGAAAAAGCTGGTATCGCAATACAACGAATGCGCCGGGCAACGGCTAGGCTATGAACTCAAATACCGGAAGTTTAAGGTGAGGCCGGGCATACTTGCCGGAGGGGCGTTTACGCGCATCAGTACCGGCGACCGGATTTTCCGGGATGTGGGGACCGGCCGGCTCACCCCCCGCATTGGCGGCAGCCTGCTCATCTTGCCTACCCGGGCCGACGGGCGCTCCGGCTTTCTGGCGGAACTGCTCTATGCGCCTTTCCAAACTGTGGATGATTTCGACAATATTGAAGTGCAAGCGGATTATGTACAACTGAACCTGGGCGTCCGCAATAGTGGGGTTGCTGATGTGTACGGCAGCATTCTGGCAGGCATCAGCATTGCTACGCAAGTGGGGCAGCCCACCCTGCGCAACCTCTCCGAGCAGGCGGTGCGGCCCACTCAGGTTGGCTTATTCGGTGGCTTCACGGTTAGCGGGGAGCATGTGGAGGTGACCCTTTGCTATGAGATCGACGATATTGGCCTGCTTTCGCCCAATGCGGCATTCTTCTACGCCAGTAGCCTCCACCTCATTGCCGGGTACCGTTTTTAATCCCGTTTAAAGCCGAGTTCTCCGGCTTCGACCGCCACCGGCAAGTGATTGTCAGCCGGCGGCACCGGGCAGTTGTAGCCATCGCTGTAAGCGCACCAAGGATTGTAGGATTTATTGAAATCGATAACGAGTTCGCCCTGCTGAATATCCGGTTTGCGAATGTCCATATAGCGGCCGCCGCCGTAGGTGGCTTCTCCGTTTGTAGCATCTTTATACGGAATAAACAGATAGTCGCGGTACTGCGGCATGCGAATAAGGCGTAAACTTTGGTATACCGACAGCTGCAGAGTCGTGTCTTTGAGCCTGAAAGTCGCCGTCCCATACTTCACAAAGGGCTTGGTGATGCCGCTGTAAGTAGGCATATCAAAGGGTTCAGCCATCGTGTCACGCTCAAAAGCAGCGGTAACCCGGTAGGCCGTATCCGGCGCGTAGAAGCGTAGTTTTTGGATGCCTTTGCGGTTGAGCGGGGCACGGGGGTCTTTTAAAAACTCCTGCTTGTAATGCTTTCGGTGTTGGCGGATGGTTTTAGCGTAATCCGCATCTGCCTGCCCCAGGCTGCACAAGGGCAGCAGGATACAGGCGGCGGCAAGCAGGCTTATTGTTTTTAGCATAAATCAGACTTGTTGTTTAGCTTGGCTGCGCACCTTCTCCCAGGCCCAGGCTGTGCGCATAATATCGTTGACATCGCGCTCCGGTTGCCAGCCCAGGCGGTTGGCCGCTTTTTGGTAATTGGCATAAATGGCGACTACGTCCCCCGGGCGGCGCGCGCCTACCCGGTAGGGCAACTGCTCCCCGGTGACTTTCATAAAGGCATTGACCGCTTCCAGTACCGTAACGCCCTCCCCGATGCCGAGGTTAAAAATCTCCACCGGCGCCTCCTGCTTGTCGGAGATAACGTATTGCAGGGCCTTGGTATGCGCATTGGCCAGGTCCATAACGTGGATATAGTCGCGTATGCAGCTGCCGTCCCGCGTGTCGTAATCATCCCCAAACACGACCAACTCATTGCGTTTGCCGATGGCGGCCTCTGTGATGACAGGCACGAGGTTGGAAGCCGGCGTGGTGGGCGACTCCCCGATCTTGGCGCTTTCGTGGGCTCCGGCCGGGTTGAAATAGCGCAGGAGGATACTGTGGTGCTGAGGGTGCTTGCGGGCAAAATCCTGCACAATTTGTTCCCCCATTTGCTTGGTGCGCGCGTAGGGCGACTCCGCTTCTTCCAAGGGCGTGTTTTCCGTGACCGGCAGTTCGGAGGCATTGCCATAAACCGAGCAGGAGGAAGAGAAAATTAAGTTGGGCACCTCAAAGCGCGCCATGCAATCCAGTATATTGAGCAAGCTGTTCAGGTTGTTGCGGAAATAGCGGATGGGCTGTTCTACCGACTCCCCTACATGCTTGAGGGCGGCAAAGTGGATGACGCCTGCGAGATCAGGGTGGTCTTTGAACATCGCTTCGGCAGCTGCGAGGTCGCAAAGGTCAATCGCGTAGTTTTGCACCCGCTGCCCGGTAATGGCTTCGACGCCATCGAGCACGGCTTCACTGGAATTGCTGAGGTTGTCGGCAGAGATGACTTCAAAGCTGTTGTCAATTAAGTCTACAATCGTGTGGCTGCCAATGTAGCCGCAGCCGCCGGTAACTAGAATTTTGCGCATGGGGCAAGTTTGTTTTTAGGTTGATGAGGAAATGGTGGTAACAATTTTGGCAGCCCTTTTGGCAGCTGCCGCTTTTCAACCTACCTTTGTGCCGCAACGGACGGGGGTGCCCCGTTCGGGCCTTAACATTAAGGCAGGAACTTCTCTCAGTGCTGTTCCTGTATCCCAAAGGTAAGTGAAAATTGACAATGGATAAAAGAGAACTCGCCCAAGAAGTCGTACAAATTGCCCGCCACGCCGGGGCTGCGATCATGGCCATCTACGGAAAAGCGGATTTCGGCGTAGAATTGAAGTCGGATGAATCCCCCCTCACCCTGGCCGACCAGGCTTCCAACGAGGTGATTTGCCGGGCGTTGGAAAAGCTGCCGGTGCAGTACCCCATCATCTCCGAGGAAAACAAAGCGGTACCCTACGAAAAGCGAAAGGCGTATGATTACCACTGGCTCGTGGACCCGCTGGATGGCACCAAAGAATTCATCAAACGCAATGGGGAGTTCACGGTCAATATCGCGTTGATTCATCAGGGCCGGCCGGTACTGGGCGTCGTCTACGTCCCTTGCTTCAATGAAGCCTATTGGGGGGCTGAAGGCGAAGGCGCTTTTCTGGAAATCAACGGCGAGGCCACCCGCTTAGAGGCCCCTTCGTTCCAGCTATCCGACGAAGGCTTGAACGTGGTTTGCTCCCGTTCTCACCTCAATGAAGCCACGCAAGCGTTTGTGAATGGCTTGAAGAACCCGGACCTCGTGCCCACGGGCAGCTCCCTGAAATTCCTGATCATTGCCAAGGGGCAGGCTCATATCTATCCGCGCCTTGGGCCTACTATGGAGTGGGATACGGCGGCGGCACAGGCGGTACTGGAAGAGGCTGGAGGATCGGTGATCAACGAAGAGACGCAGGCCCCCCTGCAGTACAACAAGGAAAACCTGCTCAACCCGCACTTCATTGCCTACGGGGGCTTGCAGGGCTAACCCAACCCCTAACCCGCCGGGGGCTGTCTAACCCAGACAAACGAAGCACGATTTGAAAGCCCTGAATGCCCGCACTTTTCCTTTGCCTGTGCATCATCAGTGGCTGGGCATTGCCTGCCTAGTCGCCATGATGATCGGCATGGTGACGTCCGCTGAAGCCCTGATTAGCATCGCGTTTATAGCGTTGGTTGCGAATGCAGTCCTGAACTGGCGTTTGCCAACGCTGTGGCGGCGTTTTCTCCGCCACCCGGCGCTGTTAGGCATTACCGGCATTTTTGCTGTCTACGCCCTGTCGGGCTTGTACTCTGAAGATACGGCTTATTTTTTCCGGCGGTTGCGCAACGCCCTGCCCCTGCTGTTGCTCCCTTTCGCGATTAGCGCTCTGCCGACGTTCAACCGGGTGGTTTACTACCGCCTTTTGTATTTTTTCTTCTGGCTGCTGCTGCTCACCTGCGCCCTCGTGGCCCTGAATTACGCGGCAGATTACGAAGCGATCAACCAACTGTACAAAAAAGGGCAGGTGATGCCCACGCCCATGCGGCACATCCGGTTTAGCCTGACGGTGGCGCTGGCAGTAGCCGTAGGCTTTTATCTGGCTGGCCAGCATTTTTACTGGCGCTGGCCAGCAGAACGCTACGCCCTAATTGGAGGGAGCCTGCTGCTCACCCTCTTCTTGCATATCCTGGCCGTGCGCAGCGGGCTGCTTGCCCTTTACCTCATGGCGGGCTATGCCTTCCTGCGTTTTATCCTCATCAAGGGGTACTGGGTTGGAGGCCTGCTGGGATTGGTGCTGGGAGCCGCCGCCCTTTACCTGGCTATCGAACAGTTGCCCACCCTGCAGAACAAGATTAACTACACCCACTATACGATCCATCAGTTTCTCAAAAGCGGGGCTATTGAAGAGCTGTCGGACTCGCAGCGGATCGGCTCTATTCAGGCAGGCATCGAGATGGCCCGGCAGCACCCCCTGCTGGGCGTTGGCCTGGGGGATGTCCGGCAGGAAGCGGAGGCTTACTATCGATCTCACTTCCCGGGCCTGGCCGGCCGGCAGCTGCTGCCCCACAATCAGTATGTATTTGTGCTGGCCGCTACCGGCATCCCCGGCTTGTTGTACTTCATAGGGGCCACGCTCTATCCGCTGCTGTGCCGGCGGGGCTACCGGGACGGGCTGTGGAGCGCCTTCCATCTGATGATCTTTGCTTCTTTCATGGTAGAGCATACCCTGGAAACCCAATTTGGCCTGACCCTCTACCTGTTGTTTCTGCTGATGGGCATCCGGTACCTGGATGAGCCTGCCCTGGCCAAAGAAGAACCTTAATAATTTGTGTTCTTTTAAGGTTAGACGGTATCTTGCACCTGCACTTTTGACTATACAAACGAAAACAAAAAAGATGATCCGCCTCGAACATTTAGGAATTGCGGTAAAGAATTTGGAAGAGAGCAATGAGCTTTTCGAAAAAATGCTGGGCCGCCCGCATTACAAGACTGAAGAAGTGGAGCTTGAACACGTCAAGACGGCTTTCTTCAAGGTAGGGGAATCCAAAATAGAGCTGCTGGAAGCGACTGCCGATGAAAGCGCTATTGCCAAATATGTGGAGAAGCGGGGGGAAGGCTTACACCACGTAGCGTTTGAAGTCGAAGATATCCACGCAGAGATGGAGCGGCTCAAAGCGGAAGGGTTCCGTTTGCTCAACGAGCAGCCCAAGCGAGGGGCCGACAATAAGCTGGTGTGTTTTGTGCACCCCAAGAGCGCCAACGGCGTACTCCTGGAGCTTTGCCAGGAAATCAAAAGCTAATCAGGAGCAATGATCTCCATAGCGATTTGGGCGGGGGTGGTCCCGACGTTCCCGCCCACCTCGTGCGTGCGGTTGAGCCGGTGTATGCCTTTGATGTAGCGCACCGAGCCGGTTAGCGAACGGATGACGATGCTCTCGGTGGTTACGCCGCCCCGCCGGTCGAAGTGTACGCCTTCCAAAAAAGAAGATTGTGTAATACCGGTGGCTGCAAAGAAGGTGTTGTCAGACCGGATGAGTTCATCCAGGCCAAGGATTTCATTGAGCTGCACTTTTTCCTGTTTCAGCTTGCGTTTTTCCGCTTCCCGCTGCGGCGCGCGCATGCACTGCATCCCGCCACCGAGCGCTTTGACAGCGGCGGCGGCGATCACGCCCTCCGGTGTGCCCCCTACCCCCATGAGCACATCCACGCCTGTGCCGGGGATGGCGGCCATCAGCGCGCCGATGACGTCCCCTTCTGCGTGCAGGGTAATGCGGGCACCGACCTGCCGGATCTCTTCGATGAGGGACGTGTGCCGGGGTTTGTCGAGCACGAAGACGGTCAGGTCTTCCACATTGCGCCCCAGGGCATCGGCAATATTGGAAAGATTGGTGGAAGGCGACTTGCTCAGGTCGATAGCGGAGCGGGCTTCGGCTTCTACGACGATTTTATTCATGTAAAAACAACCGCCGGGGTTCCATATGCTCCCCCGCTCTGCCAGCGCGATTGAAGTGATGGAGTTAGGCCGCCCCTCAGCAAGAAGGGTTGTGCCTTCTACGGGGTCTATGGCCACGTCGACTTCTGGCCCGGCGCCGTTTCCCACTACTTCCCCATTGTAAAGCATAGGCGCTTCGTCCTTTTCGCCCTCTCCGATGATGATCGTCCCCTTCATGTCGACGGTGCGGAGAAAGCCGCGCATTGCGTCTACTGCTGCCTGATCGCCGGCTTCTTTTTGCCCCATCCCCATATAGCGGGCGGCGGAGATGGCAGCGGCTTCAGTTGCACGGACCAATTCCATGGCCAGGTTACGGTGGGCGTGGAGCTTGTTCTGATCGGGCATGGCGTTGTTTTTTGGGTTTTTCACAAATATAGGGAGGCTGCGGGAGCACTGCTGTGCGAAAAATCACTTAAGGGTTCTTAATTGCGGAAACCGGTCAATAAAATAGTCGGGAGCCACCGGTTCAAGGGCCCGGCGGGAGCGGTAACCGTAGGTAACGGCGCAGGTGTGCATGCCAGCCGCTTTGGCGGCTTCTATGTCGTGGGTGGAATCCCCAACCATAAGCGCCCTATCTGCCGGCACCCTCAACTGCTCCAGGATACGGTGGAGGCCAGCCGGGTGGGGCTTGAGCGGATAGGCATCTGGGTTAGCGCCCTGCACCATATCCATAAGCGGGGCCATCTCCAGTGCCTCAGCGATGCGCCCGGTGAAGTGCTGTAATTTGTTGCTGTAAATGGCGGTTTTCTTCGGCTTCAGTGCCCGGAGGGTTTCCATGACTCCGGGGTAGGGGCGGGTTTTG
The DNA here is from genome assembly GCA_964575505.1 of uncultured Phaeodactylibacter sp. Taxonomy (GTDB): domain Bacteria; phylum Bacteroidota; class Bacteroidia; order Chitinophagales; family Saprospiraceae; genus Phaeodactylibacter. Next base: position 2,439 of record CAZNSK010000134.1, on the reverse strand, counting down.
GTGACGAAGTGCTGGGCGTAGTAGTCGTCAAAATGCGCTTTGGCAGTTTCCAGCACTTCCGTATCGCCTGTGCCGGCGGCTTCCTTCAGAAGGTAGGAAAGCCCACTGCCCAGGAGGGGCGGTACTTCGTCGTAGCTAAGGCCTGATCGCCCCAATTGCTGCATGGCGTAGTTGACCGCATCGGCCAGGTCGAAGCGGGAGTCCACCAGCGTGCCATCCAGGTCAAAAACGATTAAGCTGATGCGGTCCAGAAGTGCCATGCTTGATTATTTAGGCGCAAAGGTACATCATTTGCGGAAGACCTCTGGCCCCCGCTGCCAGTAGCAGGCCCAGGGTGATGGAAAGGGGGTGCGCCAAAGTGTGTTTACGTCTACGCTCAGTGCCGGGGCCAGTATATATTGGCTGTCTTATCATCAGTATGCCTAAGGCTCCACCGGGGGCTTTATGTGGGGAACCCTAAGCTGCTGCTTTCCCGCACCGTAGGCCTGCCTGCCATGGCAGATGGGGTATGTGTTGCAGGCCGGAGGTTTGAGGGGTGGCTTGTGGTGTTCTTTTTTTTGATAGTCGTAGTTCACATTCCGCACCTGACGGCGCGGGGGCGGGGGTGGGCTTGGTGGTTACCGATATTTTGCCCCTAACGGGGCAAGGGTTTGGAATGCGTACGTGGCAAAAAACCGGTAGTATTTTCATCTAGCACAGCGCACAACTGCCCATTAGTGAAACCAGCTACATTGTCTACTATCGGAACACAGCCACCGCCTTCATTATCACAGGCATTATTGACATCAGGCATGTTGTCAAACAAATCAAAGTGCAAGCCTATCGGGACGTGATTGGGAGAATCGTTCCGAATCTCTTCTAATTCGTCTCTCCATGTTACGCCGCTGCTTGTATTCCCCCCATACGCCCGGTCCGTATACACATGCTCCAGGTGCTTGGCCCAGCTTTCGCAGATGGCGAGGCGGCCGGCATTGGGCACATTGGCGTTGCCCCAGGGGTCGCCGGTAAGCAACTGAGCGGTAATTGTGGCTAGGCCCAACTGCACCCAATAGCCTACCCCTACATTGGTAAAATGGGAGGTGTGGGCGATTTCATGCTGTGTGATCGCCCATTGGCGGTCGGAGTTTTGGAAGTCACAGCCGATGACTACATCCGGCACCAGTTTTAGAAGGCTGAAGTTATTGATAGCGACTGGCAAGAGCGGCGTATTGAACAACCCTTGATTGACCCATTGCTCAGCCAACAGCTCAGTTATCTGCGAAGTCATCAAGGCGATGCCCCCCGTTCGATTTGCCGCCAGATAAATATCCAGCCCCATCGGCGGTGGGTTGATACCGTCATTTTGGGCTTCCGTATGGAAATGGTGCAGGGCATTCATGACAGTGGCTGCTGACCAGTTGCGGTGGTCACGCCCGCCCTGGTTGTTCCAGAGGTTGTATTCGGTTTCAATGTTATAGTCTGACAACCCGAAATTTGTGAATTCTGACTTGCTCTTTTTCCGCCTTGCTGCGTTCAATCCCGGTTAACCGGGACGCTGATGCTTAGGCATCGCCTACGTTTTTCGCCTTGCCAGCCAAAAAAATAGCGGCGTCATATTTTCACAAATCCTGAGTTGTCAGACTATATTATAGGTGCCGCCGCTCAATTGGCCGGCGAAATCAGTTACCGTGCTCAATACCCGCCATATCTTCCAGGTATTCCCTACGAAACCCCGCAAGCGGGCGCGGTCATTGACAAAGCTTACCGACATGTAGGCTTTGCCGTATTCGCGGTGCCCGTCTATTTGCCAGCAGCCCTGTGCGTCCGTCTGAACCTTTTTGAAGGTAAACCAGCCGTCCCACCACCTTACTCGAATATCCTGGGCCGCGAAGAGGCCGTTGCGCTCCACGTCCTCTACCCGTATACAGCCTGCTGGCTTGCGGCTGTCGCTGGGTATTGGGCAACCGCAATTATTGAGCTCCTCCCCGTCATCATCATCGTATATTACCATACAAGCTGGCCAATCAGGGCTATCTGGGGTACAGTCGCCGTTAAAAATGGGGGGCCCTGAGCACCCAAAGTACTGGGGGAAGTGAAAACAATTGGGGTAGTTCGGGCATTCTTCCGTGCAAGGGTCCGGTATGGCGCTGACGCCCGGTCCCCCTAATGCCTGGAAGTAGGCGAGGGAGTCGCCTACCTGCTGAAAAGCCCGCGCCGTTAGTGGGGTTTGGTAAGGGGGGATGACTAAATACTCTAGCACCTGATAGGTCAACGCCGGAATGGCCTCATCTGCTTCTACGACTCCGTAAAAGTCAGGGAATTTTTCCCCTTCCATGCGTTGTGGATAAAAATCGCCCATCTGCAGAACTTCGTAGCCTAAGGGGTCGCGCAACAATAACTTACCGATTTATAGTCTGACAACCCGAAATTTGTGAATTCTGACTTGCTCTTTTCCCGCCT
>CAZNSK010000133.1:0-16436 GCA_964575505.1 uncultured Phaeodactylibacter sp. | reverse complement strand
AGCTGAAAAAATAGCTGCGCCATAATTTCACAAATCTTAAGTTGTTGGACTATACTTTTGTTTTTTTGTAATTTGGCGATTCTGAAATTAGCAATTCAATAATTAAATCGACTATCTGATGTTGAGAAATCTACTTTTACTATGCATTATGCTTACCGCAATGGCCATCAGCACACCACTTTGGGCACAGCCCGCCAATGACGTGTGCGATAATGCCATACCGGTGGGTACGGGCGAACACGACTTCACTACGATCGACGCCACGACCGAGGCGACTGCGGCTTACCCGGCCACCTGCCCGGCGGATGGGACAAGCACTTCCGATTCCCTTTACTTCGATGTGTGGTTCATTTACACGGCCGACTTTACGGGCCTGGCAGAGTTCAGCACCTGCGGCTCCGCCAACTTCGACACCAACGTCGCCATCTACGAAGGCAATTCCTGCCCGCCTTCCCCCGACGACGTGATAGCTTGCAACGAGGACGGCGTAACCGCCGACGGGCAGCCCTGCGAAAACTTCACCTCTCTGGTCACCTGGGAGGTCGAAGAGGGCGCTTCCTACATCATTCAGATTGGCAGCTGGGGCAGTGACGACGGCGGGCAGCAAGGTGAAGGCACCTTCACCATCATGGAGACCATGGCCGCCACCGGCCCGCCCAACGACGAATGCGTGGACGCTATCCCGCTTGACCTGGGCGACCAAGACTCCGTAGTCTTGCAATTTAACAACGTAGAAGCCAACACGGGCCTGCCCCAACACGAAGTGCCGCAGTCTTGCTTCGAACAGAATGAGGAGTTTGTCTACAACGACCTTTGGTACTCCTGGACGGCCACCTACACCGGTGGGCTGGAGTTCTCCACTTGCAATACGGCCAACTTCGATTCCCGCCTGGCGGTCTACCAGTCTACCACCTGCCCGCCGGATACCAGTACGCTGGTCGGTTGCGGAGATGACGAGAACACCGATACCGGTATGCCATGCGGCGGCTTTACTTCCCGGGCGCTGTTCAACGTAGAACAGGGCCAATCCTACCTGTTCCGCCTGGGCGGCTGGAGTTCCAACAGTGCGGGCGCGGGCACCTTCCTGGTCAAGCGCATCCCCGCCATCGTGCCCCCGGCTAACGATAACTGCGCCTCTGCGCTGGATGCTTTCGTTATCTCCATGGAGCAAGCCGATAATTTCGACCCGATCTTTGAAGGCACTAATGACTTATCGACGGGGCAGCCTCAGTTTGCAACGCCTATCTGCAACAATGACGGGGACTTCCGCGACGTTTGGTACCGGTTCAATTCGGGTACCAATACCGAGTTGACGATGCGCTTCAACAAGACGACTACGACTGCCGAGTTTATCATTGACCTGTTTGAAACCTGCGGCGTGCAGGCTGATGCGGTAGACGGGCCGTATTTCTGCATCGAAACGGAGGATTTCGACAACACCTTCCTGGAGGTGCCGCTTGAGAACTTCCCGGGAGAACCCACGGAGTACCTCATGCGCGTTTCCACCCGGGTGACGGGGGGCGACCAAACCGGTGAGTTTTGGTTCCAGCTAATCGGCACGCCATTCTCCGGTGTAGGCACCCTGCCAGTAGAGCGGTTCCAATTCTTCCCGAACCCGGTCACGAATACCGCTACGCTCAATTTTGAAGCAAAGGCAGCCCTGAACCTGCAGGCGGAAATCAATAACACCCTTGGCCAGGCTGTCAAGCGCATAAATTACGGCCAGGTGGCAGCTGGTCAACAGACCCTGGAGGTCAACATGGCAGATTTGCAGCCCGGCATTTACTTCCTGCGCCTGTACGCCGATGGCGCCCAGAAAACAGTCCGGTTCATCAAGCAATAATTCATTATTTAACACCGACTAAACCTAAAAGCCGGCTGCCCGCCATTAACGGGCGGGCAGCCGGTTTTGTGATAAGAGGGCCGCTTGTGTTATTCGATGTACAGGTTGAACTCTACGCGGCGGTTGAGCTTTCTGCCCGAGCGGGTATCATTGGTAGCAATAGGCTGCTCCTCCCCAAATCCCTGAAAGGAAATCCGCTTGGGGGAAATCCCCTCACTCACGAGGTAGGCGTAGCAGGAGCGCGCCCGGTCTTCTGACAGGTTCTTGTTGTTCTCCGCATCGCCTACGTTGTCAGTATGCCCATTGATAGATAGGGCATAACCCGGGTAGCGCTTCATGATCTTAATGATTTCATCCAACACTTCCTTAGATTCTTCTTTCAGCCTTGCTTTGCCGGTCTCGAACTGCACAGCGCGCATGGCGAAGCTAAGTACCTCCTGCTCTTCCTCTTTGAGTTCCGGGCAGCCCTTGTTCTCAGCTGGCCCGGCCTGATTAATGCAGGCATCCTTGCCGTCGTGGACGCCATCGCCATCGGTATCGGGGCAGCCTTCCATGGTGCCTGCCGCTTCCGGGCATTGGTCCTGTGCATCCGCCACGCCATCCCCATCGGTATCCGGGCAGCCGTTGGCAGATGCTTTGCCAGCTACCTGCGGGCAGTCATCTTCATCATCCATAACTCCATCTCCGTCGCTGTCGCGCATAGGGCAGCCCTTATCTTCCGGTTTGCCGGCTTCGTCCGGGCACTCATCCGCGCTGTCGGCTACCGTATCGCCGTCGCGGTCCGGGCAGCCATTGGCAGAAGCTACGCCCTGCACTGAAGGGCAGTCATCCTGACTATCCGCAATACCATCTTTATCCTGGTCGGGGCAGCCACCAGTCCGGGCGTCGCCAGCTTCTTCGGGGCAGTCGTCTTCTCTATCGGCAATGCCGTCCCCGTCGGTGTCCGGGCAACCCTTAAAGCGCTTCAGGCCAGGGCGCGCCGGGCAGTCATCTTCCTGATCAGCTATACCATCAAGGTCAGTATCCGGGCAGCCGTCTGTGGCTTGGCTGCCAGCTTCGTCCGGGCATTGGTCCAGGTTATCCGCCACGCCATCGCCATCGGCATCGGTGCGCCCAAAGCGGTGGAGGTAACCCAGCCCCAGTTGTAAGTTGTTGCGGTTGTCAGCCTGGGATATGCGGTACTCGCCCTGCAGGTTGATGTAGGATTGCGCCCCTACCCGGATGTTCATCCCGGCACCTAGAGGAAATTGCACATTTTCCCCCAGCTCCTCTTCCAGGGTCAGGCCGCCGCCCCCCATGAGGTAGGGCACGAACCGGGCAGAATCCGATTTGGCATACTGAAATTGCAGCACCCCATCGACACTGAAGAAAGTCCGGTTATTGATATCGTCACCAATATCGATGACCCCCACTTTGAGCGGGACGGCAAAATTAAGGGCAGGCAGTAAATTCCGGATATAACTGAGCTCCAGGCCATTGGTAATATCCAGGTCCTCCATGTCATTAGGGGTGCCGTAATCAAGGAAAAGGACTTTGGCAGAAAAAGCATTCTTCTGTGCCGTCGGCTGCGCAGAGGTGGAGGCAGCAATGGCCATCACAAACAGTAGGCTTAGCAGTATTTGTTTCATACTTAAAGGGTATTTGGAATATGATTCGGGCGGACGCACTGCGTTCCGCCACAAAAAAGCTGGTTTTGTAACAGGCTTAAACGATGAATTTGTTGCGGTATTACCCTCTTGTACGGGGAGATACGGGCTCAGGTTGCAGTTTTGGGTTACGGAATCTTGCCTGCCATCCTCAAAACGGCAACAGGTAAGTTGCTGCCCCCGGCTTGCCGAATTTGACCGGAGCCCCAACATACAGACGCCTACTCGGAAAGCCAATACCTTTGTAAAGCAAATAAAAATAACTATTTTTACAGCAGAATGAAATGAAAGTTTACGCGCCCCCTGCGTATTTAACTTTTATTTTACCTGCATTCACCTGACTAATCGGATAGCTCCACAGCAACTTACTGCCGCCTCCGCCACGGAGGCACCACATTTTTCATAACCAAAACTATCTACTTGACCCTATGAGAGTTCGTAACCTATTGCTGCTTGCCGCCTTGTTGGTGGCCGTATTTAGCTGTTCCAAAGAAGAGCTGGGCACCCCACTCGAGAAACAGCAGGCCCCCATGACCAAAGCGGAAATGGACGCTATTATTGAGGAAACCCTCCTGTCCACCAACACCGTATATTATTGGAAGGAAGCCTCCGACCGTATGCTTTGGAGCGCCTCGGTCCGCTCCGACTCCGTCATGTCGCTGGGGTATCAGCCCGCCGGCTTTGAAGGCATCAATGACCGTATCCACGAAATTGACTTGCAATCGCAGGCCTGGGCGGCTGCCCGTGAACGGCTGGTAGAGTTTATCGTAAGGGCTACCAATGAAGCTTACCCCGAATTGGAAGCCACGGCCGATGACCTCTTTTTCAACCTCGGCAACCAGTATCTGCCCACGCTGGACGTCCGGATTTTCAATCAGGCTATCGTCGAGGAACTGCGCAAGATGCCCGAAGTGCGCTACCTCGAGCCTATGGGGTACACCATGGGTGAGCTCGAGCGCCGGAGCGACAGTGGCTGCGGCTACAGCCCGGCTTCTTCTATCCCTGCCTCTGACTTCACCAATACCGCGCCCAATGCCAAAATCCCCTGGAACTTCAGCCACCCTAGCATGAATATACCAGGGGCCTGGTCCAAGAGCACAGGCTCGGGTATTAAAGTAGCCATGATCGACACGGGCACCTCCCCTTCCCAGAGTAAGCTGACCGGCGCCTTTAATTCAGGCTTTTCTTCCGGGCGAAGCCTGGAGCGCCTCGGCACCCACGTCAGCGGCTGGTGGTGGTGGGCCTCTAATGACGGGCCCAACGATGCCTGCGGCCATGGCACCCAGATGGCAGGCCTTATCGCCGCCCCCCGCAGCACGACCGGATCCACCGTAGGGGCCGCCTACAATTGTGATCTGAAGGCTTTCCGCGCCACTACCGATGTGATCATCAACGGCTCCAGCGAAAAAGCCGGGGTAAGAGATGCCCTTTACAGCTCAGGCAACGACGGCCAGGTGAAAATCATCAGCATGTCGATCGGCGATGTCTTTTACAGCAGCACCGTAGCGGATGGTATTTTTTATGCTTACAACCGCGGCAAACTGATGTTTGCGGCTGCCGGCACCTCCCTGAGCTGGACGAGCTGGTGGGGCGTGATTTTCCCGGCCAATATGTCTCAGACCTTTGCCGTGACGGGTATCCGTGACAATATGACGCAGCGTTGCCATACTTGCCACGAGGGGCCGGAAGTTGACTTTGTAGCCGTCATGCAGCGGGCTTCCAATACCAGCCGCACCTCGCTGACGCTCGCTATGAGCGGCGATCAGCCGGCCTACGTAGGCGGTTCTTCTGCTGCCACGGCAACCACTGCCGGCATCGCTGCCCTGGTATGGGCCACCAACCCCAGCCAGTCGCCCTATCAGGTGATTCAAAGGATGAAGTACGCTTCCTCCAACTACCCCAACCGCGACAGTGATTTTGGATGGGGCACTGTAAACGCTGCTCAGGCCGTCAATTAGGCCAGGCGGGCATGCAGGTGGCGGGCCTCTTGCCGTAGCGCGCAATCCATAACTGCTGCCAAACCGATCTAATTGCGCCACTCCCGGAATGCCGGGGGTGGCGCTTATTTTTTAGGTTCCCATTTGGAAGCCCAAGCCTGCATCAGCCAGCTACGGTCGGCCAGCAGCCTTGTGTCCTCAATGCGTTGCCCCAGCGGCTCCAGCTTCTTGCCCTCGTGGCGCACGATCTGATAGAGAATCTCACAAAAGTTTAGAAAGGTCTGCTTGATGTCGCCGGAAGCTTCCCGGTTGCGCTTCAGGAAGATGGTAAATGCGGCGATTAAGGACAGCAGTGCCTCCTCCTCGCCCTGCTCGTAGTAGATTTTGGCCAGCTGGGTGCGGGCGCCCAAGTAATAGTTCAGGTCGGTATACGCTACTTTAGTCAGGTGCACCTGTGCCTGGCTGAGCTGCTCGGTGTAGTAGTACAACTCGGCGTAGTTGTAGTGGAGGGCGTTTTCCCGGAAAGCTTCCGGCAGCAGCGCCCCCTTTTGTTCCATAAATTGCTCAATCCAGGCGTAACGTTTGAGCCGCAGCGCCAGTTTCACCACATTGGTAAAAGTCCAGGGCGACAATTCCCCATTTTCCATCAAAACGCCCCGGTCTATGCCCTTGGTGTAGAGCGACAGCGCCTGGGTGACGTAGAGGGCTTTGCCCTGCCGGATTTTGCGGGCGCAGTAGTTGATAGCCATAAAGTAAATTTCCCGGAGGCGGCCAACGGAAGTAGACGCTGAAATCGAGTCCAGTTCAATAAGCAGGGAGTCAAAATAATGCGCTTCTTCCTCTGCTGAAAGCGCCTTAAAAATATTGACGTACAGCCGGAGCAGGGGTAAGCCGAAATAGTCTTGTGCTTCCAGGTAAGCCAGCCACTCCGGGGTGATGTTAACGGTATAGTCACCCTGCAAGATGGCCTGCCGGTCCAGCATAGCGCAGGCGTACTTCATTTTTTCCAGATAGTAGTAGCGGTCCAGCGCGTCGGAAGCCCGCTGCAGGTCGGGGTTGAACTGCCGCAGGCGCTTGCGCTGAAAATGCTTCTCGCGGGCGTCTGCCCAGCCTTGCCGTTGCCGGAAATAAGCCGCATCCCGCACCTTCGTTTTTTGCAGCAAGCGGCTCAGCTGCCGCTCCCGCTGCCGGTAGCTTTTATCCAGCCCTCTGTCGGAAAGGGCTTCCATTAGCAGGCTGTAATTGCGGGCTTGCTCCGCCTCCTGCCGCTGATGCAGCCAGAATTGCTCCAACAACTGATTAAGCCAGCTCATATGGTAGCGCATCGGCTTGTCCTCGTAGGGCTCTCCGGGAAAAACAAAGGCGTAGGCGGCCGTTTTTTGCAACCGCTCGTCTTCGTAATCCGGGGCAAATTGCAGTAAAAAATCGAGTAACCTTCCCAGTGCCGGCCGCTTGTTGAAGTAGGGCGACTCGACAAAATCCTTGAATCGGGGTATTGCTTCGGGCTCTAATTGCCGGATGGCCGCGATCAGCTTGCTGTTTTGCATAGGGCAGGAATAGCATTGTTAATTTGACAAAATAGAAATTCACTTAAAAAAATCCAATATTCAAACCGCTAATAAACCGGGGCTTATTGTCTGAAGGCACTGCATATATTCCTAAAATCGGCATTTTGCTGAAGCCGGAGTAGCCCTTGCCTTCTTTCGGCAGGCCTATTTCTAGTTTTGACAAATTATATATTTTGTAATTGCAAAAAGCAGTTTTTGCCCCTATGTTTGCCCCAGTACTCAACCAAAGCCTAAACATGGATCGATTAGCGTGTATAATCAGCGCCTTGCTCTTCACCATTGCTTTTCAGCCGCTATCCGCACAGGAGGTTTGGCCTGGTGATGCCAACAACAATGGCATTGCTAATGCGGTAGATGCCCTCTATATTGGCGTAGCCTACGGCACGGAAGGCCCCGAACGGGATGATGCTACTACGGACTGGGAGGCTCAGCCCTTCGAACTTTGGGGTGCAGCTTTCCCCGATGGGACAAACTATGGATACGCAGATGCCGACGGGGACGGGGAGATCGACGCCTACGGCAGGCTGGTCTGGACCGCCCCGCCGGAGCTGCTCTTACCCGTTGGTGATGCCCGGAGGATCCCACTGCACCATCTGCCGCCGGGTACCTACCGGCTGCAGGGGCGCAGCCCCAATGGGCAATTGCATCAGAAAGTGGTGGTCCATTGACACGAGCTGCCTCTTCTAATCAGTAGCATACCACTGGACTCGCCGGGCGGCAAAAACCCGAGTAGCAGACTGTACGACGGCTACGTACTGCCCGGCGGGCAAATCTGGAAAGGCAATGGTTTGTTCCCCGGCCTGCAGGGGTTGCCGGCTCAGCCCCCGCCCGTCGATGCCGTACATTTGACAAAACAACGGGCCGGCGGCATCCCGGACCAAGATGTGCAGCCGATTGCCCTGTGGCGTAATAGCTACCTGGCCGGGTGGCGGTGCAAACCGGGCGGGCTCAGCTGACAAAGCGGCCCCAAACCACGCCATCCCACCGTTGTCCAGCACCTCGCCTTCAAAATCGAAAAAGGCAGCATTTTCTTTATGAGACCCCTGACCCCAGGGTGTATAGCAAGGAGTGCTTACCCAGGCCGGCTCCCAGTAAAAGACGCCGCTGCCGCCATTAGCCATCACTGCTTCTGTGAGATCGAGCATCCACTGCTGCTGCATGGCTGGGCTCAATGGGGCATAGTCCGGGTGCACGGTGGTCAGGATATTGGCAGCTGGGTCAGCATAATCGTGGGTCCAGGGATAGCCAGTCTCGAAAATCATAACGGCTTTTTCCGGGTATGCCGCCCGCAAATCGGCAACAATACTCCCCGTTTGGGCAATGCTGGTGGGCTGATGCCATTGCCAGTAGTAAGACAAGCCAATTACATCAAAGTCCGTCACCCCATGGTTGGCAAAGCCCTCCAAAAGCCAGGCTGCATTGGTCGGCCCAGCGATATGCAGGGCAGTCTGTATGGTGGAGCCGGTAGCCGCTTCTGCATCAGCCACCGCCTGCAGCCCACTCAGGAACAAGGGGGCGTTGCGGCCCCAATCCAGCACCCAGCCTGCATCATTGACAGCCGGGGGGAGCAAGATGCCCCGATTGGTTTCATTGCCGATCTGGACCATATCGGGCAGCAGCCCGCGGCCATCCATAGCCAGCAGGGTACGATAAATGTAATTGTACAGGGAATCGCTCAGAACGGGCAAGTCATCTGCTACCGGTGCCCAGGCAGCTGGTATCCACTGCCGGCCGGGGTCGGCCCAAAAATCAGAAAGGTGAAAGTCAAGGAGCACCTCCATGCCGGCTGCCCTGGCCCGTCCTGCCGAACGGCAAACATCCTCGAAATCGCTGTAGCGCTGCCCGGTGTTTAGGGTATCGTACCAACTGGGGGTATGCCACAGCCGGAGCCGGGCCATATCGCAACCGGCAGCCGCAAACAGTGCGTAGGGGTCTGACGGATCACCCCCCGAGCTAAAGACCGCCCCGCAGTTTTCCATTTCATTGACATAAGAAAGATCGGCCCCGCGCAGGAAGCCACTTTGAGCGGAGGCCAGCGCAGGCAGCAGGCAAAGCCCGATAAGATAGCGGTACATAAGCAAGCAGTTATTTAGTCCGTCATTATTTACCCCAGCCTTCCGGGTCTTTGCGCCATGCCGAGAGGGTAGCCATTTCTTCCGGGGCAATATACTCCGCTTCGGCAGCCGCTTCCAGCAGCGCATCGTAGGTAGACAGGGTGGCAAAGGAAGTCCCCGCCGCTTTAAAGGCTGCAGCCGCTTTGTCGAACCCATAGCTGAAAATCGCCATCACCCCCACAACATCCGCCTCCGCTTCCCGCAGGGCCTCCACAGCTTTCAGAGCACTGCCCCCGGTGCTGATCAAATCCTCGATTACCAGCACCCGGGCCTGGGCCGGCAGCACCCCTTCAATGAGGTTTTGGCGGCCGTGAGATTTGGGTTTAGCACGCACGTACACAAAGGGCAGGCCAAGCTCCTGGGCCAGCAGCACCCCGTGGGGTATGCCGGCAGTGGCTACCCCGGCTACTGCATTGAACGGCTGAAAAATAGCAGAGGCTTGTGCGAAGCTTTTGACCATAAACTGCCGGATTTCCGGATGAGAGAGTACCGTGCGGTTGTCACAGTAAATGGGCGACTGAATGCCGCTCGCCCACGTAAAGGGCTTTTGAGGACTCAATTTAATTGCATTTATTTGCAAAAGCCGGTGGGCTACTTCAGCTGCTAAATCCATAGGAGACGTTAATTTTCGGCAAATGTACAAAATCTACATCAACGGCAGGCCGATGGTCTTGGCGACCCTGCCTCAACAGGGGTTCCAGCCATCCAGCGACCCCGCCAACTTCATCACCCTCTACACGGGCAACCCTAAGGGCCTGCTGGGGTACGTAGACCTGCTTGAAAAGAATACCGAATTCCAGCAAGTGACGATATACAGCATGGATGCCAGCCAACTCTACCAGGACTTTTGCACCCAATTCACCATCCTTGAAGCCGCCGGAGGCCTGGTTTTTAATGCCGAAGGGGCTGCCTTGCTCATCTACCGCCTCGAAACCTGGGACCTGCCGAAGGGGAAAATCGACTCCGGAGAAACCCCGGAAGAGGCCGCAGTGCGGGAGGTACAGGAAGAAACCGGCTTGGCCCAATTGGAATTGGGCCCATTTTTACAAATGACCTACCACGTTTACCGCCATCCCAAACACGGCCGAATCCTCAAACCCACTTACTGGTACAAAATGGCAACAGAGGAAACGGCGCTCGTCCCGCAAACGGAAGAGCAAATCGAATCCGCCGTTTGGAGAAAACTGCCCGAATTCCTGAGCCGTGAAAAAAACGTCTACCCTAACATCCGCCTGGTCCTGGAGCAGGCCCTGGCCCAAGACCGGTAACCTTAACTTTTTTTTAACAGTGCCCTTGCCCGCATTTGCGCAACAAATTGCAGAATTTCACGCTACAACCAATAGATATACGGCTATCCCTTCAGTCCAACCCTAAAAATGCCAATAAGGCAAAGTGACGGCAAAAATTGCACGCCCCCATCGCTTTTTTGACTTCTTCATCTAAGCATGAATCCTTATCTTTGACGTGGTTTTCCCAGAACATATTTCAAAAATACAATACTATGCTCCGCAAATTCCCGCTACTCCTCGCGCTGTGCATGTTTGGCTGCTTTACGGTAGCCAAAGCCCAGACTGCCAGCCTCAGCGAGACAAACCTCACTGCTTCCAAAAGCAGCCTGCTCAACATGGACACCGAGAGTTGGTCCTTATATGCAGATGAGGAAAACAACCTCTACTATGTAGATTTCGCTACCCTTAGCGTAAACTTGAACGATATCGTCGTAACTCGGGATGACGGCGAGGTGGTCCTGCGGGATCAGGTTTTTGACCTGCCGGTGGACACCATTTACGAAATTGACTTCAACCAATACGGCAAAGGCACTTACACAATTGAGCTGCGGTCCTTCACTGATGTCATTCGGCGAAAAGTGGAGATTTGACGATGCCGCCCGGGCCTCTCCTGCCCTACCCTACTTTTTCCAATCTTTAACAGCAACTCTGAGCTCGCGCAGGATTTCCTCTATTGGGTAATCTGCCTCAGAGAGGGCATGCGTCTTGCCATCTTTTTCAATGATAGCGAGCAGGCGGGTGGTCTCCTGGTTGAGGTTAGAGAAAGGCTGCTGTTGTTGATCCATCGTGATTTTAGCGTTATCAATATCTTCAAACGGCGCAGTGCCGTAGGGGGTGACGACCCGGTCGGTATAGATTTCTACCGGGCCCAACCGCTCTGACCGCATCCAGGTAAAGAAAGCGGTGCTTGCCCCAATCAGGAAAGTAAAGAACAACAGCATAGCGATGAGCATATTCTGATTGTGCCGGCCGCGTACTGCCGGCCGCCTCAGCAGCCACACCGTCCCCGCCAGGCTGACAGCCGCAGCCAGTACCGATATAATTAGCGTAACATTCGAGGCAGCGCCAGCCGCCTCAAATGTTTTCAGTAGGTTCGCTTCCATTACTTTTCGGGATTCGCTTCTTCCTGCTCCCGCATTTCAATAATGCGGCCCATCACTTCTTCGAGCTGCTCCGCGCCAATGCGCTTGGACAGGATTTCCTTGTTGCGGTCCAGCACAAAAATCTGAGGCGTAGACTTGATGTTATAAACTTTCATATAACGGCTGCGGTGGTAAGGGTCTACCAAATGCAGCCAATCTTCAATTGCCTTCTCCTCTATGTAGTCCCAGCATCCGCTGATTTCATCGGAAAACTTGGTGCAGACCGCTACGAGCTTGACGCCTTTGTCTTGGAATTTTTCGTAGAACGCCTTCATCTCGGGCGTAGACTTCTTGCAATGGCCGCAGTCGTAGCGCCAGAAATAAAGCACCGTATATTCGGATTCAATCTCATGCAGAGACGTCGGCGTGCCATCCCGCTTCTGCAATTGAATGTCGGGAGCCGTCTTTCCAATCAGGATTGGCTTCAGCGCTTTGGCATTATCGATAATCTTCTTGAGCTGCTCTTCATCCGTCCACGGAGCCATCCCGGTGGCATAATACCGGTCGACTAAATGAACGTACACAGCGTCCATGCCTACCATTTTGGACTTGGCGGATTCATTGAGGAAGTGGATGAGGTAGAACTTGAAGGTCTCCTCGGCGGGCTTCATCTGTTCCAGGACGTAATCAATCGCCTGAGCAATGGTATCCGGGTGCTGTACCTGCAGTTTATTGACGTAGTAGTCTACCCGCTGAAAGAGGAAAGGCGTCCGCAGCAGGCGGGGGTCTGAAAGGTCGATGTTGTCAAAGTAGTGGTTTTGGGTGTAGCGCCACTGTTTGCGCTGCACCTCTTCCTCAGTGCCCGCAAATTCGGGCCGGTCGAGCGGCATATTGGCATTGACAATTGCTGCAGTCAGCGTCTTCGGGTACTTGGCTATAAGGTTTTCCTGGTAATCGCGCACCCGCTTATCCAGCTTTTCCCGCTTGGCTTGCAGCCGTTCCTTTTCTTTTTCGGAGGCTGCTTCTTCAATAGCCTTGGTAAGCTCAGCGGCAGCCGGCTTTTCCTGGTCCAGAAACTGCATATAATCGTAAAACAGCTGATTGTCAGGGGCATTGTCCAGCTTCATGCCCTGAACGGGGTTTGCTTTGTTGGTCGACAGCGCGAACCGTTGCTCTTCTTCTGTAACCAGGACCTGGAAAAAGTCATTGTTCGGCGCCATAACGATGAGGTAAACGCCCGGGTCTAGCGCCTCAGCCCCGGAAAACACGAAATGCCCATCCTGAACCGTAGCGGTATCCAGGAGGTACTGCTTGTTACCGTAGTGGTACCCGAGGTAGAGCTCTGTTTCTTCGTATCCTTCAATTTCGGCTTTAATGGCGTACCCTTCTTGGGCATGCAGCCCCCAATTGGCAGTCAAAACACCTGCCAACACTAGGAATATCAATCTCATATGGTCAGTAATTTTACGCATGTTCAGCTAAAAGAAACGCCCTAAAGATCGGAATTTACGAAGGGCTTCCCTTTAGAAATGGCTTACCTTAACGAATCGTTTAATTTTCGCCCTCTGTTTTCAGGGATTTCAGGCGTGCTTCTGCTGCTTCGATTTCTTTTTTCAAGGTAGCCAGCTGCTGCTCTGCTGCCTGCCGTTGCTTTTGGGCGGCGGCAGCCCGTTCGCGTTCGGACTGTATTTTGGCCTCGATCTCCGATTTCGCCTCAGCGTAAGATTGCTGCAATTCCCGGATTTTCGCGGCATTGGCCTCTTTGATAGCCGTGACCTGCTCTACCGCGCTTTGCTTCGCTTCGTAGATGGCGTCGGAAGCTTCCTTTTTCGCCTGGTTGATTTCGGCGAGGGACTGTTCCCGGGCTTGCTCTGCCTCAGCCAGGTAACCGGCTTTTTTAGCCGCTGCTTCCTCCCGGGCTCTAGCGACTTCCGCTTGTTCTTCCTGCCGGGCACTAGCTATGCGCTCCCGGGCGGCTTTTTCAGCTTCAGCTACCTGACTGCGCAATTCGGCTTGCCGGCTCTCGGCATCGGCCTTCGACTTGGCAATCGCTTCTGAAGATTCCCGCTGAGCGGCGGCGATTTCGCTGGCGGCTTTTTCCCGGGCCTGAGCAATAGCGTCCGCAGATTCCTCCCGGGCTTTGAGGACTTGCAGGGTGAGGCGCTCCTGTTCGGCGGTTGCCCGCTCCCGGGCAGCCTTGATAGCCTCAGCAGCCTCTTGGCTGGCAGCGGTTTTTTCGGCAGCTGCCTGTTCCTTGGCCATAGCCACCTCTTCGGCCAGCCGCTCCCGTTCGGTTGCGCTGCGCTCCCGGGCTGCCCGCACCGCTTCGGCTTCTTCCTTTTGTATTTGGGCGATGGCTTCGGCGGACTGCCGCTTTGCCTCTGCAATCTGATTCGCGGAGGTTTGTTGAGCCAGCGCTGCTTTTTCCTTGGCCTGGCTGATCTCCTGAGCCGTGCGCTCCCGCAGGGCGGTTAGCTCAGATGCTGCTTTCTCGCGTGCTGCCGCAATTTCTTCAGCCGTCATGCTTTTGATTTCTTCCTCCTTTGCCCGGGCTGCTGTCACAGCCGCCGCCGCTTCTTCCTGAATCGCCTTCATGCGCGATTCGGCAGCTTGCTGCGCCTCTGCGATCTCTGCAGCGTAAGTGCCCTTGGCTTCATCAGCTGAAGCGTTAGCCTGGGCTACCCGCTCGGCGGCAGCTTGCTTTGCCTTTTCAATTTCCACCTCTGCCCTTTGCCGGGCGGCCTCTATTTCGGCAGCTGCTGCTGCTTGCACTTCAGACTTTTTTTGCTGGGCAGCAGCGATGGCCTCCTGCAATTCTGCCTGAATACGCGCTTTCTCCTCAGCTGCCCGCTCCCGCGCCGCTGCAATATCTTCGGCAATGCCTGCCTTTTCGGCAGCAGCCTTCTCCCTGGCGTCTGCTACCTTTGCAGCTTCCTGCTGGGTGATTTCCTGTATGGTCAGCGCTGCTTTTTCGCGGGTCGCTGCCACCTCTGCCGCGGAAGCCGCTTTGGCTTCTTCTACTTCCTCGTCTGCCTTCTGCCGCTCTGTGGCCACTTCTCCCTTAATGGCGTTGAGCTCCTCGGAAGCCCGCCGGCGCGCTTCCGCTACTTCGAGGGCCGTAGCTTCTTTCTCCCGGGCGGCGTTCTCCTTGATATCAGCAACCTCCGAGGCTGCATTTTCCTGCACCAGCGCCTTCTCCTCAGCTGCCCGGCGGCGCGCCTCCGCCAAATCAAAGGCCAGTTTTTCCTTTTCCAACACGGCATTCTCGCGAAACTGGGCAATCTCCTCGGCCGTCTCTTCCTGTATTCTCAGTATTTGCTGCGCTGCCGTCTCTTTGGTGTCTACGACTTCCTCCAATGTCCGGCTCCGCTCGACTTTTGCTTCCTCCCGGGCTTTGGTGATCATCGCTGAGGCTTCTTCCCGGATGCGCTGTAGTTCAGCCGCAGAGTTTTCCCGCGCCATTGCAATCTCATCGGCGTACTCCAATTTGGCCAGCTCCAGTTTATCCTGTACAGCCTTGATTTCTGCGGCGGCTTTCTCACGAATAGCAGCCACCTCTCTTGCGGATTCCAGCTCGGCCTGCTGAATGGCCTCGTTGGCTTTCTGGCGGGCCTCTTTTACATCCAAAGCAATTTTCTCCAGCTCAGTCCCTGCTTTTTCCCGGGCCGATTGCACTTCTTCGGCGACCTGGGAGCGGGAGGCTGCAATTTCTTTATCTGCGGCCTCCCGGGCAGTCACCACCTCGTCGGCGTACTTTTTCTTTTGGGCAGCAGCCTGCTCCCGGGCCAGGTTCACCTCTTCCTGCAATCGGGACTTAATCGCTTCTGCCTTGTCTTTCTCGGCCTGAATCTCTGCCTTTAGCCGGGCTTTGACCTCCGTCAACTTGCTGCGCAGGCTGGCCACCTCTTCGTCATTGGCCAGCGCCTGCTTCGCATTGTCGGGCTGGCTGGAACCGGTGGCTGCAGGGGTTTCAGTGTTAGCGGCAGGCTTGGCAGGGGAAGGCTTGACGTTGATAATATTGTCCTCCAGCCTGGTATCATTGACTTTGCCGGGATCCAGGCGTTGGTTGAAGCAACTGACCACAGACTTGAATTCGGTCTGCCGGCTGCCGTTGATGGTAAATTTCCGGATTTGATTGCTAATCTTATTTTTGATGTACATGACGGTGACGTCCGTATTCAGCATCCACTCGATCGCAGCCATATCCATTTGAAGCACATTCTGGTACACAGGCGTGTCGCCCTCCCGTACCATCTCTCCCATTTCGATGAAGCGGTAAAAACGGCGCTCTCCCCGGTCATTCAGAAAGATGATCTCATCGTCTTGGTTGAATTCCACACCAGCCTTTGAAAACACCTTCGCGGTAATGCCTTGCCTGCTGCTCCTCAGCTCTAAGCTGTAGGAATAGTTGCCCCGCACCACCAAGGTTTGGTTGATCGTGCGCAGGATGTGAATATCATCGATAATCCGGTCTTCAGTGATCAGTGCATTGCATTGGGCCTGCAGCACACCTGGCAAAAGGGAAACCAACAACAGAATAGTCAACAGAGCATACCTCATAGCTGATCTGGATTTTAATCGTAAGATAAAGTTTTCCTGACTTGAAAAAAATAATTACCGCAAATGGCTTTGCTGAGGCCAATAATAATCTACCTGATGGGCTTGTATAGGCCGGTGGGAAAAAAAGCGTTTGCCGCGCCATCGGCCGGGGCCGCAATCGATTGGCTTACCCACTTGGCCCGTATGTTAGCCCATTCGGGGTTTGGTAGCGCTTGGCTGGCAAAAAAGCCACTTTCGCCTGGAGATGCCAACTGGCCAGTTAGCGCTCTAAACCAATAAGGCAGTAGCCTAGACCATCCGAAAGCGTTAAATTAACGCAGGCAAAGCGGCGATAATTGCCCTCTAAGGGATTGAGCCGTAAATACCTTACAGGTAGGCAACAACGTGGGTGAAGGTG
>CAZNSK010000132.1:0-16636 GCA_964575505.1 uncultured Phaeodactylibacter sp. | reverse complement strand
TTGTTGAATATATTTGGCTTTTAGCTTGAACAAAAACAGGGAAATAAAGTTATAACATTGAAATTGACACCTGACAAGCATGAAAAGCCGAAAATTAAAACTCGCTCTTACCGTTGAATTGCTAAACCGGACCTCTGGGGAAGGTAATCTACTACAGGCTGCTAAGCAATTGATGAGCGCCTTCCGACAGGAAGTAGGGCAGTTTCTGGGTCTGCAACAGACAGAAGACCAATCTCTGAACGCCTTTCACCGCCTTAATGCCTATACGATCCAATTTGAGCACTATACCCTCGATTTGGAAATCGTACAGAACCTGACGGACGACACTCAATCTATACAAAGGCTTCATTTGCAGCAACCCGCTGCAGCCTGAGAACCAATTTGATTAGTAGTTTTTTACTTGCATAAGCTTTAGTTGAACTCGGCTTACGCAATTTTTTTGGGCATTTTATGCAATCCGCCGGGCGGGCGCATCCTACCTAAAAATGCCAATGAAACCTTTGAAATTATTTTTGATGCTGAGCCTGGCGGCGCTCGCTGCCACTTTTACTGCCGCTTCGGTTGCTGACTCCAGTCACTTGCTGAAAGGCACCGTACTCGACGCTGACTCCCAATCGCCGGTAGCCGGCGCCGTGGTGCAAGTCCGTGGGGCGGCGCTACGAACGCAGACTGACGCTCAGGGCAAATTCCAGCTAGACCTGGGTAAGCCCTGCCAAACCGTGGAGGTTGCTCACCCCGGGTTTAAATCCTGGAAAAAGCGCTTATGCGCAGGCGAGCGAACCCTTACCTTGCACCGGGCTGCCACTACAGCACCCGCCGAGGAAGCAGAGTCCAAAGTGATGGATATGGCCATTAGCCCCCAATCCACGCTTATGGAAGCCAGAGCCTACGCGCCTGCCGCGAAAATGGGGCAAGCTTTGGCCTACGAAGCACCGCCCAATTTCAATACAGAAGATTATGCCCTGATTCAGGAGAACCGGTTTTACGCCGCACGGTCCAACCCGCTCTCAACCTTTAGCATTGATGTGGATGCGGCCAGCTACAGCAATCTGCGGCGGTTTATCAACAACGGCCAAACGCCCCCCAAGGATGCGGTGCGCATTGAAGAGATGGTCAATTACTTCCGGTACAATTACCCGGAGCCGGAAGGGGCGCACCCTTTTTCGGTCACCACCGAACTCAGCGCATGCCCCTGGGCCGCTGAACACAAGCTGCTGCACATTGGGCTGCAGGGCGCATCTATCGAGCGGGAGGACCTACCCCCTTCCAACCTCGTCTTTCTGCTCGATGTGTCGGGAAGTATGAACGCACCCAATAAGTTGCCCCTGCTGAAGTCCTCCTTCAAGCTGCTCGTCGATCAAATGCGCCCTCAGGACCGGGTAGCGATTGTAGTGTACGCCGGTGCGGCGGGTGTCGTGCTAGAACCTACGGCCGGCGATAACCAGCAAAAGATAAAGGACGCCCTGGAACAACTGCAGGCCGGCGGCTCAACGGCAGGCGGGCAGGGCCTGCGGCTGGCCTACCAGCTGGCCCGCAAGCACTTCGCGAAAGAAGGGAACAACCGGGTTATCCTGGCTACCGATGGGGACTTCAACGTGGGCGAAAGCAGCGACGCCGCTATGGTCCGCTTGATTGAAAAAGAGCGGGAGAGTGGTATTTTCCTCACAGTACTGGGGTTTGGTACCGGCAATTACAAGGACAACAAAATGCAGCAGCTGGCCCAGCACGGCAATGGCAACAACGCCTACATTGACAACATCAACGAGGCCCGCAAGGTGCTGGTCGAGGAGTATGGTGGCACGGTATTCGCGATTGCCAAGGATGTCAAACTGCAACTAGAATTCAACCCCGCAATGGTGCAGGGCTACCGGCTGATTGGTTATGAGAACCGCCTGCTGGACGATGAGGATTTCAAAGATGATACCAAGGATGCGGGTGAGCTGGGTGCCGGTCATACGGTAACGGCCCTCTACGAAATCATCCCGGCTGGCGTGGAGACGGACTTGTTAGCCAGCGTCGACCCCCTGAAATATCAAACCCGGGAGCCAAACGAAAAGCCTTCTAGAGAATGGTGCACCCTGAAGCTGCGGTACAAAGCACCGGAGAGTGGCCAGAGCCAGCTGCTAACGCATTTCGTGGAGCAGGAGAAACCAGCCCCCAGCCCTGATTTCAATTGGTCGGCCGTAGTGGCGGGCTTTGGCATGCTGCTTCGAGACTCAGACTATAAAGGCACTTCAAACTACCCTGAGCTGATCCGCCTGGCTAAAAGCGCAAAAGGCGTGGACGAACATGGCTACCGCCAAGAGCTTATCCGCATGATGGAGACGATGCACGCCCTGTCAGATCCGCTGGAAGCCGATACGGACTAACCTCGCTGCATAAGAAAGCCCCACCAGCGTCTGGCTGGCGGGGCTTCGCTTTGAAATGCGTCTGTATTTTTTAGCCACCTAGCAAAATATCGCAGTAATTATCAGGAATCCTGATGTTCTCAAAGTTGAATACTGCGGGGTTATTTTCCAGGTTAATTTCGAGCTTGTAATCATCTAGGGTGATCGTCTGCGTCTCCACAGTTATGTCTTCAAAGAAAAACCGTTGCCCTCCGTAGTGGACGAAGAAATCGTAAGTTTCTCCTCTTTCCAAGCGATTGGTATAAAACCGGCCTCCCCATACGTAGGTAAGATAAGAATAGTAGGGGCAGTCGTTAGCCCGGTAATAGACCCAAATCCGGGAGGGGCGGATAACGAAGTCACTTCCATCGGATCCGCAAATACCCGACATTCTGGCATCAATAGTTAAGCGACTCGGCTGAGAAAAGCCTCGGAAATCGATAGTTG
Source organism: uncultured Phaeodactylibacter sp. (assembly GCA_964575505.1). Classification (GTDB taxonomy): domain Bacteria; phylum Bacteroidota; class Bacteroidia; order Chitinophagales; family Saprospiraceae; genus Phaeodactylibacter. Next base: position 13,802 of record CAZNSK010000132.1, on the reverse strand, counting down.
GAGAACTGTTGCAACCGGTCACAAAAGTCGCAGACTCAAACAAGACGTCCTGGCAGTAGGGATGCGTACCGTCTAGTATTTGGAGACGGACAGGGCGGTTATTGGGTATACTGTAAAACAGCATTTGCCGGTTGTTGATGAGGTAATAATTGCCTTGCCAGCCTAAACGGCGACCTGTATTGGCATCTACAATGCGAGCGGTAACTAATGGGGTACCCGCACCATAGCTGTTGAAATCAGACTGGATATTGACCCGCATTGGCCGCCACCAACTACAGCGGTTTCTCCAGAACCAATCAATATTCCACCAAGAGAGGTGGGTAACTTCAAAGCTCGCCACCAGCTCGCCATTATCGTCGGTAGAAACGACAGCCTCTCCTTCTTCTTGCCATTGCCCGGTATCATCATTAAGGCTCCAAACGGGGATTCGGTCTCCCTCTTTTACCATTTGTTCTGTTTCCGGGTCCATAGTATTCGGATTGACGCCAATGCTCACCTCTACGGGCTCCGAAAACTCTTTGACCTCCGAGTCGCCAACGTACATATCGATTGCTACAAAGCCAGCCGTTACAAATTCCAGAGGCTCCATTTCCTCGCCATTCTCATCTAAAACATTGGTAGCAGTAAAGCCACCGGGAAAAGAATTGAGTGATTCTTCCGAACGGTTATCAAAGTGAGCCAACTGCACCTCAATATCTCCGGTTAGCGTGTTGCCGTCAGCATCCATCACTTTTGTTCCTGTTTTCAAGGCAACGGTTGCTTCTTCTTCTTTACCGCTAGGCATCGGGGTCGTAAATGAAACATCCTCAGATACGCCATTCGCGTCAGCAGGAGCCATTCCAGTCTCCAGGCTTACGCCGGACGGAGGCTCGTTCAGGTTAACCATATTGACCGGAATGAACTGAAAACTCGTATCATAAAGCACTACATTCTGCACGGTTTTAAGGTAGCCTGGCGCTTCGGCAACAAAGGTGAGCTCAACGGGGTCTTCCGGAGTGATAACATGCTCCATATCTAAGGCTATCTCCAGAATCCCCTCAGTGGGCTGAGGGTTGCGTTTGCCGTCAGTAGAATAAATTAAATCCTTGTCAGGCCCCTCAATGCGGACACTCAGGTTTTTGGGCGTTTCAACAGCGGTAGGGTTTGCATCTACAAATTGCAAGGACAATGGTACGCGGAAAATATCTGTATCGATATTCAAAGAAACACCTTCCGTGTAGCCGTCCAGTATATCTTCCCGGGCCTCCTGCGTACAGGTCGTGGCCAAAAAGGCCAACCCGATTACGGCAGCAAGGCGGATTGTTTTATTGAGAATAGCATTCATGTTGTTGGTGTTTTAAGTGAATAGGAGATTACTGTTCTGGTTCAAGCAGGAAGTTTTGATTGACATCGCCTCCGCTGGATTGAACCCTGAGGATTTTAGTGAAGGGCTGGTACCCGGCACCGATGAGCTTCAGTTCGTAAGTGCTCCCTGGTTCCAGGCCAAGGGTGAATTTGGCGCTGGGGTAGGGGCCCGTGCGGGCAAGGGATTTAGAGCCATCGGGGTTGATTTCGTAGAGGTCGACATAGATGCGCTCCAGAGGTTCCTTCGTGCCGGCATCAATAGCAATACCGTGCAGCACCACATAGGGGCTGGTATTGGCGGGCGGGGCATCAGCCGGTTCCGCTGCGGCTTCCTCCGCGGCCGGAGTTGCCTGTGGTTCTTCCGCCATATCGGTTGCCGGTGCTGGTGTTTCAGTAGAAAAGGTTGTCTCCGGACGCGGGCCCCACCAGTTTTTAGGCAGGTTGATGCGGTAAGCCAGGCGCAGGCTAACGGAAGGGTGCACCCGGACAGACTTGAAGTTTTCTGAAAGGACGGGGCCATTATGCGCATTATCGTGCAGCAAGCCGGTAGACTTGAATTCGATATCAGGCCGGCCGCGCACCATGATGCCGGTTTCTAACGCAAAACTCAAGCGCCGGGCAGCTAACGCCCTGCCAAAGCCGAGCCCAAAGAATGGGTAGACCGCTGCTCCAGTTGAATAGTTGATATTGATGGCCCCGATGCGTTCCGGAGAGATCACATAGTCATTTACCGCTATTCCATCTGCGAAGCGCCCCTGTACACTGATGTAGTTGTTCAGGTTGATCATCAGTCCGCCCATCAGGCGGAATGTTTCACGCTTATTCACCGGAAAGTCAGCAATCAGGCTGAGGGTACTCAGGTCCATTTCGGAATCCAGGATCAGATTTTGACCGGAAAAGCCGAGGGAGCTGGCATTGAAGTTAAACCCGCCTACCTGCGCGCGCATGCGGTTGTAGCCAATTCTGAAATCAACGGGTCTGATGAGCCGGAATGTTGCATCTGCTCCCAAAAACGCGTGTGAGCCCGTGCTCAGCCCGACGGAGACGGCGGGCTGAAAAGGAGCTTCGGCGGGCGCATCTGGTAGAGGTTCAGGTTGAGCGAGGAGACAGGTGGTGCTAAGTACGCCAACGAAGGCCATCAGGCTCAAACGGGGTAAAGCACGCCAGGCAAGTAGTAGTTTATTCCTCATAGTAAAAAGGGTTTAGAAATACGGAAAATTGGGATATTCGTTTATCTCCAAAGGGTGCTCTTGTGCTTTTTTGCAACAATGGCACGGGTATTTTTTCCAGTGTCGGGTGTGTGTAGTTTGTCCTGTAGTGCTTGAATATCTATACAATAAGATATTGTACGGGAACAAGTGGGGGGAGGTTACAAAGTAAAGGATTTATTTTTGCGCTTCCGGTGGGGCACGGCTAATCTGTGACGGAGCAAAAAAAACAAACGCTGCTCTGCCCGTAGGCAAAGCAGCGTTGTCATAGTATGCATTGGTGGAGCAGGCTCCTCCTTTGTCTATTGCTTGGTAAACCGCAGGGTTTCCAGTATACCAGATTCGCCTTGTACCTCCAGGAGGTAAAGGCCTGCTGGCAAGTCGCCCACCTGCAGTTGAGCTTGTACAGCGGGTACGGGCAAGCGTTGCTGTTTCAGCGCCTGTCCAAGCTGATTACGGACTACAACAATCGTTTCCCCTTCAATCTCCTGGCTGAAGCGGACAGTAAGTTCGCCCGGTGTCGGATTGGGGAAGAGGGTCGTTTTGCCCAATTGCTGCGTAGCCGGTGTTGCAAAATCAGCAGCGGCACCCTGAGGCTGGCGGCCGGCTTTTTGCTTCAGCCCGTTAAGGGCATCCTGCACCTCAGCAGATAGTGCCGGGTTGCCGATACCACCGGTCACCGTTACATTGCTGAATACCCCGGTGGCTGGATTGTTATTTGCAGAGAAGACGACCAGCCCGACTTCTACGCAGGCGTCCATCGGGATGAAGGTAGCGCCAACAAAGGTAAAGCTGCCGCCGGTGGTGCTGCTGTAGCCAATCAGATAATTGCCCTGGCGCACCAGGCGTACCCAGCGCGGGAAGGGGTTGTCAAAGATGGTAAAGCTGCGGTTGGCATCCGTCTCGGTACGGGAGCTCCAGTAAAGGTTGTTGTTGATGGTGGTCAGCAAAGTGGCCATTTTGGCACCAGCCGCGGTGTTTTCGCGGATAGCGACACCAGGCACTCCACCCTGCCGGCTTTCCACTCTCGCTGTGATGGAGCCGTCGCCACACAGGGTCTGGAAGATGTAACCGGTATTGTCGGAAACGTCTTCCGGCGGGAAATTGCGGCCGCCGCTGGTCAGCGTGAATTCGCCGTTATTGTCGTTGCAAACCTCATAGCGGAATTCGTTCTCGCCTTCGCCTACGTCAGCGGCTTGCCAGGGCGCAGGCAGCTCGCCGGACTCGTCTACGACAGTGATTTGAGAAACACAGCTCTGTATGCCAAATTCAGTGTTGACCAGTACATCCACAATAACGGTTTCGCCCAGGTCATCGCAAGTCAGTGTGCTGGGGAAAGAGGTGTCAAAGGTGATCATCGGGCAGCTTGCCGGATTATCCTTATTATCAATGATAACCAGGTCGGCTGCGGAGAGCTCATAGCTTCCAAAGTCCAGGAAGACATCATTATCCACGCACTCAAAAGTCGGTGTTTCGCAGCAGGCGTCGTTGGCAGCGCCGGGTGTGCCCTGATCGCCATCGCCGTAGGTCGTGTTGGATTCGCACCAGTTAGCGCCCTCGTCATTGTCTACGGCATTCAGGAAATCGGGATTCAGGCTCATGCTGGCACCATTGGGGTCCGGGAAAGTGAAGCCGTTGTCGTAGCGGACCGCATCAATTACGGTGCCGTCGCAGGAAACCAGCACTTCGTCGGAGCTGTTGCTCAGGAACCAGCCCCCGCCGTAGGCGTAATCGACCATTACGCCCCCATTGGTGCTCATATCAGCATTCGGGCCAAGCACGGCATAACCGCCGGCTGGGACCACTACGCTTTCGGCAATAACGTGGCTATCTGAGCCATCATCCAGAATGACGAAGCCGTTCAGGTCTATCGCTTCGGCAGAAGCATTGTAAACTTCGAAGTATTCGCCATCGCTATCGCTGACTTCGCTGGGGTTTTGCATGATCTCGGTGATGACCAGGCTGCCGACTTCCGGGCACACCAGTTCCTCGCAGGTCGGGACATTAACAGTTACCGCCGTGCCAGCGCAGGTATTGTCGTTGACGTCGCGCACCGATACGGATAGCGTGCCCTCAGCGGTGGGCCCTTCCAGCGTGCAGTTGATAAAGAAATTGCCAGTGGGGTCTGCAAAGAGGAAGTTGCCATATACAACAGAAGGGTTATCGGTGTCGAAAACTTCGTACTGGCCGCTGCCTGCCGCTACGCTAAAATCAATCCGGAACTGCACGTCGGAACCGGCGCAGCTGCCGTCTTCCGTTACCATTACGTTTGTAATCGCACAATCTACCGGGCACATATCATTGGCTGCACCAGGCGTGCCATTGTCGCCCGCTCCGTACATAGAGGTAGAAATGCACCAGTTTTCGCCACTGTCATTGTCGGCTGCTGTAAGGTTGTTGGGGTTTAGGATCATGCTGGCCCCGGTAGGGTCTGGGAAGTTTGGGCCGCCGTCGTAGTTAACCCGGTCGATTTCAGTGCCCTCAAAAGTCAGGACGACTTCATCGGCACCGTTGCCTAAACCGATAGAGGCACCGTATACATAATCGACTGTATATCCGCCGTTAGTGCCTGAATCGCCATTATTGGCTAGGACGGCATACCCACCAGCGGGGACTACCACACTGCTGCTAATGGTGTGCATATTGGTACCGTCATCGCTGATGACAACGCCGTTCAGCTCAATCGGGTCGCTGGTTGGGTTGTAAACTTCAAAGTACTCTCCATCACCATCGCCAACGGCACTCGGGTTCTGCATGATTTCAGAGATGACAAGCGCACCGGCGGTAGGCGCAACCGGGCCAGTCTCTTCGGATTCACCGCGCAGTTGGAGCAGGTCAATCGCCAAATCTTCGTCTCCGGAGTCAAGGTTAAACTCTACCCGGATGCTTATAGTGCTGCCGGTGCCTTCGATAGCAGCGGAGAATTCCTGGAAATCATCCGTAACTTCGGTACCATCGCCATCACCGTCGAAATCCGTATCCTGTGCGGGTACGGCGTTGAAGGAATCGCCATCCGGGATGCTTTCGAACCAGATGAGGTCCTGCTCAGTGCTACCATCAATGGAATAGAAAATGCGAACATGGTCGCCTAAGTCCCAGTCTTCCTCTCCATCCGAAGCGTCATCTTCAGCAGCTAGGAGGCTGAAAGTCAAGCTGCTAAAACCATCAATGTCGATGTCTTCGAAGGTCAGGCTTTGGGTGGCAGAAGCACCTTCGCCATCGATGTCCTGAGCGGCAAAGAAGAAATCTCCATCGGCTCCGGAGACATTATACCCCCCAGTGATATTACTGCCATCCGTGCGCGTGAAAAAGTCTTCGAAGCCATCTGAAAACTCAGCTACGGTGGTGGTATATCGGGTGCCGTTCCCATCCGTTTCAAAGCTTTCCGACCAAATCTGGCCAAAGGAGGCTACAGGCAATCCCCCCAATAAGAAAAATAAGCTGAATGTACCCAGCCACTTAGTAAAAATCGTCATAGTCTTAAAACTTTTTAATTGATTCAATATGCTGTTAAGTTTCGATTGCTGAAATCGGAGTGGGGGGATCGTAAAATTTAGTAGCCACAATGGCTACGATGGATGTAGCCTGACGGATACCGGTCAAATAAATTATGGTTAAAGGACTGATATAGAGGGGAATTGAATGTCACAGTCCCTTTATAATTTACCTGCAAATTACGGATATTTTTATAAGATTCCCAACTAACACATGTTAACTAAATGTATATTTTGGTTGCAGGCTGGCGAATTTGGCCCCTTGCACCCTATGCCGCAAATATTTATTAGCTTCGCTGAAGAAAAAATGCAGTAGGTATGAGCAGTGGCGCTGCCCGGCAGATTCATCCTCCCCTGATCAGTAATCGACTCGAGTTACTGTCTTTCCATATCCCGAAATCCGCAGGGACTTCCTTCCGCAACATGCTGCGCGATGTATACGGGCCGGATGCGGTCTTGCGGTTTGATACGCCCCTGCGCGGTGGGGGCAAATTCCGGGTAGAGCAGCAGCCTTTCACAGGCAGGGCCCTGCCCAACCGGGTGCGGGTGCTGCACGGTCATTTTTCCTGGCAGCATGTCAATAATATCCTGGAGCTGCCGCGAGGCATCCCCAAGATTACCTGGCTGCGCGATCCGGTAGAGCGGGTGGTTTCCAATTATTTCTACCTGGCCAAGCGCTTGCGGGAAATCCTGGACGAGGAGGGGCGGGGCGTCAATATCCTCACAAAGATGGAGCGCAGCCTCACCGAGTACGCTCAGGCAGAGATCAATCAAAACCGGATGTCTAAATTCCTGGAAGGGCTGGACCTTAAGGACTTTCGATTTATAGGCATCCTCGAGTATATGGATGAAGACCTGCAGCAGATGGCAGAGACAATGGGCTGGGCCATTCAGGAGGCTTATCAGCATAATGCCACCGGTAAGCGGAAAAGGGAGATTACCCCCGAAGAGCGTGCTGTTATCGAAGCCTGCAATGTCGAAGACCGGGCACTCTATCAGCGGGCACTTGAGCTTCGAAAGCAAGGGTATTGGCGATCATGATCGAGTTAATTTCCATACACATTCCCAAAACCGGCGGCACTTCCTTCTACCGGGCACTGCAGGAGGCCTACGGCCCGGGCAGCGTCTCCATTTCCTACCGGCGCAGAGACTATCAGTCGGCTATTAAACAGGGAGGGCTGCCGGCAGTGCTTGCGCCTGAGCTAAAGGTACTGCACGGCCATTTGCACTACAGCGAAGTCAGGGAGCTGCATCAGCAGACGCAAGCCAAGGTCATCACTTGGCTGCGCGACCCCGTTGACCGGGTCTGTTCCAATTTTTCTTTCTTCAAGCACCGCTTGCTTCATCCTGCCCACAACCCGGAAGTGGCAGCAGCCAATGCCCACCGCAAGAGCGAGACGCTGCTGGAATACGCCCAGCGGGAAGAGAACCGCAACCGGATAGCCAAATTTATGCGGGGGCTGCCGCCGGAAGACTTTTTCTTCATTGGCTTGCTGGAGCACTTCGCGGCTGATTTTGAAGAGCTGGGCCGCCGCCTGCATTGGCCAGAGGTCCCGAAGTTGCCTCGCCTCAACGACAACCGCTCCTTCCGCCGCGGCCTGCCCGAGCTTGCGGAATCCGGCCACCGGGCCCTTCAAGCGCTCAACGCCGAAGATATGGCGATTTACGACTGGGCTGTGCAAGCCCGCGCCGCCCGCCGCCCTGGCTGATTTTATTGCCATTCCTGATAAAGCTCAAGGTAAGCCTCTACCGCATCCTGCAATTCAAAGGCGCGTAGCGGGCGCTCCTCCCACTGCCCCCGATAGGCCGCTCTCAGCGCTTGGGCTAAGCTGTCTGCCGTCATGGCCGTCATGGATAGGTAGCGGCCGCTGACCACTTCCGGCAAGGCCCCTTTGTGGGAAGAAACGATGGGCACCCCAATGGCGGAAGCTTCGGCAGCGACAAAGCAGAAACCTTCGCTGTAGGAGGGGATAGCCACGCAAGAAGCCGTGGAAACCGCTTCGTACAGGGTGGCGCGCGGCAAGTCGTGCAGCAGCTGTGTATGTTCCTGCAAGCCTCTTTCCTCCAGCTGCCGGAGCAGCCATTCGTACATTGGCTTAGGGTAGGTGGGCACGATTAGCTTAAGCCGGGCGTCCGGATGCGCCTGCCGTAGCTGTTGCACCGCCGGCAGCAGCAGCTCCAGCCCCTTTGACATGCCCAGGCGGCCGAAATACGCTACGGTGAAGGTCTCGGGCGGCCGGTGGGTGTAGGGGGCAAGTTCGCGGTAGTCCAGCCCATTGTAGATGCGCAGGCAACGCGGGGCAGGGATGCCGTGGTGCCGGAATGCCTGCCGTGTAAATTCTGATACGGCAATGAACCGCCGGAAGGGTAGCCGGAGCAGCAACTGTTCCCACAGGTAAAACAGAACTCGCTGCGGGAAAGCCGCAAACGGGAGCCGCCACCACAATTGGCCCCAAACCTCGTGGAAGGTGATGAGCACCGGTTTTTGCCGGAGCGCCCCACCCAGCCAGGCGGGCAGGGCGGCATTATAGGAAGTGGTATGCACAACATCGTACTGCCCAGCCATCCGGTAAACCACGGGCAGGCTGACGATGCTGAACCAGTAGCGGTTTCGGCAGTCCACCCGCCGGACCCGTACGCCAGCCACCCGCTCTTCAGCCGGCAAGTCCGGGCGGAAACGGGTCGTAATAACCGCCACCTCGTGCCCGGCCTGCGCAAGGGCGCGGGTGAGCTCGAAAAACAAGCGTTCTGCGCCGCCGATGTAAGGATAAAAGTGCTCGAGGACAAATAAGATTTTCACGATTGAGCGTCTTCTTTTTCGGCTTGTTCCAGGGTGATCTTCCGCGCCAGCTCGGTAATGGCCATCTGATTGCGCTTCAGCATAAAGAACAGCTTGTACTGAAAAAAGAAAATCAGGCCCAGGCAGAAAAAGATGATGGCATTGATATTGCTCTTGATGCCAAACAGGCGGGCAAGCCAATTTGAGATCGCATCGGGGAATAGCGCAAAGACCCCAACTGAGAGCCAAAAACTGCCCCCCAGAACGGCTTCCTGCCAACTGGCTTTGGACTTGAGAAACCGTCTGAACAGATTGACCATAAACCCGAGGGCGGCCAGGGGGACCAGGATTTGATATATTTCGAGTTTCACGTCATTTCATTTTGGGAGGGTAAAATAGCAATTTCCAAAGCAAGTCGACGGCAGTGGTTACGCCCATGACTAAGTCTTGCCCTTTGTTAAGGGAATATTCCGTATAGGTGACTTGTATGGGGGCTTCAGCGATGGCCAGGCCCCGCTTTTCTGCCTGCACGATCATCTCGCTACAGTAGCCAAAGCCATCAATGCGCAGCCGTAAGTTGCGGATGGCGCGTTGATTGAGCATGCGGAATCCAGTCTGAGTGTCCGAATACCGGCCTTGGCAAAAGGTATTGGTCAGTAGGTTAGAGATGCGGTTGTACAGCCGGCGGGTAGGAGGGATGCCGGGGGAGGGGTCCAGAAAGCGGCTCCCCAATACGATGTCTGCCCTGGAGGCTAGCTGCTGGTCAAGCAGCCGTTGTATGTCTTCGGGGTGGTGCTGCCCGTCGGCATCAATCTGCACTACATACTGCCAGCCGGAGCGCCGCGCGAAGGCCAGGCCGGTTTGGGCCGCCGCCCCCGCCCCCCGGTTGATGGGGTGGGAGAGGACCCGGGCACCGGCATCACGAGCCTGCCGGGCGGTATCATCCTGGCTGCCATCGTCGACGACCAGGACGTTGGGGTAGCCGCAAGCTTTGGCTTTGCGGACCACCTCCTGCACAACCGGCCCCTCATTGTAGGCCGGAATAATAATCCATATGTCTTCAGGCGCAATCATAGTTATGGCAGTTCTTAACTCCGCTAAATGGGTGTACGGCCCTTTGGTGAGGTTGTTTCGGTGGATAGTTTTTGTAACCCTTTCAGGCAGGCTTTGGCGTGGGCCGCCCAGCTGAATTGGCGGGCCCAAGCCAGGGCTTCTGCTTCCAGGCTGGCACGGCCCGCCGGGCTCAATCCGGCAATGGCCTGCATATGCTGAACGACCGTTTCGGTATCGCGGTAGTTAGCATAGTAGGCCACGGTGCCGCCTACTTCCGGGAGGCTTGAATTGTCGGCGCAAATGACCGGGCAGCCGCAGGTCAATGCTTCTAGCACAGGTAAACCAAAACCCTCGTATTCCGAGAGGTACAGCAAGGCTTTGGCATGGCTGTACAGCTCCGGCAAGGCCTCATCCGGCACAAAGCCTGTCAGGATGATATCCTGCCGGTAGGGGTGCTGCTCCAGAGCTTCAAAGAAGGCACTGGCTTTCCAGCCCCGCTGCCCGGCGATCACCAAAGGTATGGCTGTGCCCCCGCCCGCCCGGAACCGCTGATAAGCTTCCAGCAAGCCGGTCAGGTTCTTCCTGGGCTCTATAGTGCCTACCGACAACCAATAGCCTTTGCCAATCCCCCGCGCATCCAGATAATTGCTGGCCGCTGTTGGCCGCAGCCCGGGGTTGGTGCCGAGGTGGGTCGTGACGACCCTCCCCGCTAAGAACGGGAAAAAACGGAGAATATCCCGCGTGGTATGGCGGGAATTCGAAATGACCAGGCTGCTTTTTTTGAGAATACGCTTTAGCAGCAACCGCTGCAGCAGCTGGCTGTGCCAAAGGTGGTGGTGCGGAAAAAGCAGGGGGGTAAGGTCGTGGATGACCGTGATGCGGTGCACGCGCCTGGGCAAGTTGAAGGGGCCAAAATGAGCAGGTTCCAGTACCGCATCAACCTTTGCCTGCCGCAGCCGGCGCGGGATAAGGAAGAATATCCGGAGGGCCCTGTAGAACAAGCCGGGCCCCTTTGGAGGGACCACCAGGGGGATGGCGCCCGGAAAGGCAGGTTCCGGCTTTTCGCGGACCAGCAGGTAGTCATTCTCCTGGTCTTGGTCCAGCAGAGCCTTGACAAGTTCCCGGGTGTACACGTGCACGCCGCCGCGTTGGTTGTCGATAGGGTCGGCCAGGATCGCGATCTTCATTTTTCAGGCAGCAAGGAGTTAGTCTGTAACGAAGGTAGCAATCTTTACAGGTTTGTTACAATCTCATTTGAATTGCGCCTATCTTAGCAGCTATGAGCAAAGAGAACATTCGCATACCCGAAAAAGGGCGCGACCCGGACTCGTTGCTTCGGGAGATGGAGGCCTTCAAAGCCGGAGATGTACGCTGGCAGGAGGGCCGCACCTGGAGCATGGTCTATCAGGTCGATGAAGCCCATAATGAATTACTGAAAAAAGCATCCAACCTTTTCTTTTCCGAAAGCTACATCAACCCCTTTGCATTCGAAAGCCTGCAGCGCATGGAGAAAGAAGTCATCGGGATGACCGCTCATTTGCTGAACGGCGGGCCGGAGGTGGTTGGGACGATGACCTCAGGGGGGACCGAGAGCATCTTCCTTTCCCTGTATACGTACCGGGAGTGGGGCAGAAAAGCCCGGCCGGGCTGTACCGAAGTGGTGGCGCCCGCTACCCTGCACCCCGCTTTCGAAAAGGCCGCTCATATTCTGGGGCTAAGCATCGTCAAGGTGCCCGTACTGGAAAACGGGGCGGCTGATGTGGAGGCAATAGCCCGCCGGGTGGGCACCCATACGCTATTGCTGGCGGCTTCTGCCCCTTCCTACCCCCACGGCATCCTCGACCCCATCGAAGCGATAGCCGGGTTGGCCCAAAAGCAGCAATTGCCCTTTCATGTAGACAGCTGCATCGGGGGCTTTATGTTGCCCTGGGTGGAGCGGCTGCGGCCCGCGCAGGTCCCGCCCTGGGATTTCCGCCTGAAGGGCGTCACCTCTATGTCGGCCGACACCCACAAATTTGCCTATGGCGCTAAGGGCAGCTCCGTATTGCTCTACCGGGGCATGAAGCTGTTGCGCCATCAGTTTTTTATTACCACCGACTGGGCGGGTGGGATTTACGCTTCTGCTACGCTACTGGGGTCCCGGTCGGGCGGGCCAATCGCTGCGGCCTGGGCGGCGCTCAACAGCATTGGGCAGGAGCGGTACCTGCAACTCACGCGGGAAATCCTGGAGGGCGTGGATCAACTTAAACATTTTATCGAAAACACCCCGGAGCTGGAACTCATCGGGTCGCCTTGTATGAACATCCTGGCGTTTACCACCCGCAGCAACCGGCCCGATATCTTTGTGCTGGCCGATGGCCTGGAGGAACGGGGCTGGTACGTCGACCGGCAGCAGCGCCCCAACTGCATCCACATTACCGTCATGCAGCAAAACCTGCCTGTCATCCCTACCTACATCGAGGACCTGCGCGCAGCACTGGATTTTGCAAAAGCTAACCCGCGGGCCAAAGCCAAAGGCAACGCAGCACTCTACGGCCTGATGGCAAGGATCCCCTTCCGGGGGATGGTAGCGCAAAACGTCCGGAAAATGTTTGAGCAGCTGTACGGCGAGCCCACCGCCGAGGAGGAAGCCAACGGCCAGGACAGCATGCCCGAGCCCGCCCGGTGGATGGGCCTGCTCAACCGCCTGCTGAGCTTGAACCCTTTCCGGAAGTAAAGGCGCGGTAAGGGGCATTTCTTAGGGCCGCAGCGCTGTTTTTCAAGGACAAAGCCTTACTTTTGGGTAGCATACAGAACCAACAAAAAACAGAAAGCACATGTACAAAAGCATCGATGCCCTATCGGCAGCGGACCGGAAAGTACTCTATGAGGCCATTCCTCACGTGACCCTGCTGGTAGCAGGTGCAGATGGGATCATTGACAATTCAGAGCTGGCAGCGAGCGAAAAAGTAGCTCATGTCCGCTCCTTCGAATTCCACCCCGAATGGCTGGAGTTTTACGAGAAGGTAGACCAAACCCTGCACGAGCGGCTGCTGGGGCTCATCCTGGAGCTGCCCAGGGATACGGACGAACGGCAGGCCCTCCTCGTCAAGCGCCTTTCCAAACTGAATGATGTTTTGCCAAAGCTGGACCAACGGCACGCCCAGCACTTCTACGATGGCTTGCTGAGCTTGGCCCGGCACGTGGCAAAAGCTTCCGGCGGTTTTATCGGATGGCTGAGCGTGGGCCCTACCGAGGCACAGGTCACGGACCTGCCGATGATAGATCCGGTATCCTAAAGGTGGTGGTTTCGAACATTTATTTTATTTTCAGGGTGAATCTGGCAAGCTGGCTTGCCCTTCATTCGATTCGCTGTTACTGATCATCAATTCTGTCACTAACTCCATTATTCTATGAGACCATTATTACTTGCTCTTACTTTTCTGGCCTTCAGCATGATTGCGGCGGTGCCTGCTCATGCCGCTATTGCCGTTCAGCCTACTGCAGAGAATACCGCGGTGGAGGCCGCCTCCGCGATGACCAAACGCCAACTGCGCAAGCAGGAGCGGCAGGAACGGCGCGCAGCGCGCAAAGCCAAGCGGGCCAAACGCAAAGCAGCCTGGCAAGCCATTAAAGGGTGGTGGAAAAACCGGGCCAGTGATGACATGCTGCTCATCATCATTATCACGATCCTGCTGCCGCCGCTTGGCATGTATCTTTTTGAAGGCGACTTTACAGACCGGGTGCTGATATCACTGTTGCTATGGCTGCTGTTCTATCTGCCAGGCTTGATCTACACCCTGATCGTTATTTTGGACTAATAGCTGGTCAATTCTGCGCCGCGTACAGCTTCCGGGCAAGGCACTGCATTTTGCCACAAACGGCTTTTATCCTTAGGGGTCGCGCAGTAATAAGTTACCTAGAATAGGCGAAGTTATTTTGTGC
>CAZNSK010000131.1:8124-17043 GCA_964575505.1 uncultured Phaeodactylibacter sp. | reverse complement strand
CACAAAATAACTTCGCCTATTCTAGGTAACTTATTACTGCGCGACCCCTAAGCAGGAAGAAGGGTTTTAATCTGCTCCAGCTCTTCGATCAACCAGTCGTCCAGGCCCCGGTACCAATCCAGGTGGAGGCTCATCTCGCCGCAACCGCCGGGTTCTATGGGGCATTGGGTGTGTTCCCATTGTTTTTTGCAAGCCGGGCACCGGGCTGCGGTTTCAAACGTATTCCAGCTATGCCCGCAGGTGCAGGCCCACCAGGCTTTTCCGTCGGGTTTCCAGTCACACTTGGGGCACAATATTTCTACTGCTTTAGCCATGTTGCTCTTTTGGTTGATGAATCATTTGCACCGGGTCGCCCACCTGCAGTTGCCCGCCTGACAGCACGCGTGCGGTTACGCCGCCGTGCCCCCGCATCGCGCTGTATCCCCCATCGCCCAGGTTTTCTTCCATACGTGAACAGGGGTGGCAATCTCCTGTAATCTCCAGCTTTACTTCCGCACCGATGCGGATAGCTTTCCCTTTCAGCGCCAGAAGGTTGATACCACTGATGACCAGGTTGCGGCGGGTTAGCCGGGGGTCGATAGGGGCAGTGCCCAGCAGCTGGCCCACGGCCACCAAGTGCTCTTGCTGAATAAGGGTGACCTGCCGTTTGCCGTCTTTGCGGCGGTAGTGGTCGCCCTCGATTCCAGCATCTTTGGTGACGGTGGCTTCCTGCCAGGCTACCATATCCTGTTTTTTGCCGGGCCGGCAACCGATCCAGTCGAGCTGCCCGGTTTGAGGCACATGGTTTTGTAAAGCCTTAAGATTGGGAAACTTCACGGATGTTCGCTTTTGGTAATTCTTCAACCAGGGCGGCATCCATAAAGTTGCGTAAACGGTGCATTTCTCCTTTGCCGAGCCGCTCTCCGGTTTTGGCAAACAGATAAAGGAGGGCGGCAATACCGGCGGCTACGGGCAGAGCCCACAGGGCGGGGGCTGCCATGCCCAAGCTGAGCTGAGAAAAGCCGGTGATGGCGATAAAGAGGCTGATCGCGCCCAGGCTGGAGTAGAGAAAAACAAACATAAGCCAAACGGAGGGGCGGGGGCCGTATAGCCCACGGATCAAACATCCTTCCCCCTCTTCCTCAATTGTGAGGCTGAGCTGCGGAGACCAGTAGTGCTGTTCCTCAATTGGGATGCGCAGTACAATATGGTGGTCGAGGATGGAACCTTCGATGCGCCCATCGCCTTGGTCAAGCGCAAGGCGGAACCGCTCAATAACAACATCAACGGGTTCGGCTGTATTGCGTTTAAACCGGGGCCTGATTTCTACAGTGGTCATAGATGATGGTCGTTTCTTGGCGCGGCGACTAAAGTATCAAGAAACAAAAATAGGAAGAAAAAACAAACGGGGAGGGATTATTTTTAGGGCAAACGCACCAAACGTAGTTTCCACTAAAATGGGCGATACAAGCCTTTAGGAGGGAAGATTTAGCTTGTTTCTCGCCTCAAGCCGGCCACGTACGGGCCCGCATGGGCTGGGCTCTTCCTTTTTTTCCCGGTAAACCGGGACCAAAAAAGGAAGCAAAAACGCTAGAAATTGCAAGACTTTATCCCGCTTTGCGGGACTCGTCCCTCGAACATGCAATTTCGGCAGCCGCCACCCAATTTAACGTGTTCCGCTACGTGTTCCGTGGCATGTTCTCATTTTGATGCGTTTGCCCTGGATTGTTTTAAAAACGGGCGATGTTTGCAAAAAAAAGCTCCCGAATTTGGCAACCCGGGAGGCAAAATCAAAAAACAGCAGGATATTAAATATTCTTAACGTTTTGACCGGCGTTCAGGGACCGGCATACGGTAATGGTCTTAGTGCTTCCCGAATTAGAGCAGGCACCGGCCACTTTACAGTCAGTATAGAAAAAAAGGCATGGTTGGGCGGCCCCCTCAAGCCCCTAAACGGAAGCTCTTTTCATTTCCTGTAGGCGGCTGCAATACAGTAGCATAGAGGAAGGCTGTGGTTAGATCAGGCACTCCATTACACAAACAGTTACAGGTTAACCTTCAAACGACTTTTGAAAAGGCGTACCTACAAGTCGCTGATTCGGCGGACTACTTCGTACAAACGGGTGTATTCTCCAACTTCCTCTACAAAGGGGTCATGCTCCAGGTGGTTTGCGGAAATCAACTTCAGGTGTGTGACCCGCCCCCGGCTATCCGTTACGCGCTGTACATACTTCACCCACAGCTGCCCGTTATTCTTGACGGCGTAGATTTTGTTGTCGCTGATCTCGTGCAAGCCGCTAATTTCCCGGCAGATTACCATATCCCCGTCCAGGATGATGGGCTCCATACTATTGCCATTGATTGGAAAGGCAACAAGGCTGGCTCCGGAAAGCCCCGGGATGCTGAAGAAGGTGTTTTCCTCCCGGCTAAAGCTATCTGTCCCTACAGCGGAGCCCGCGAAAGCCTCCGTGGTGGTGAACATAATATTGCCGCCGAGATTGGGGGCTTCCTCCATGACCTGATCGTATCGGGGGGCTTCGAGGCCGAATGGCTCCCCTTCCCCGTCGATCATGTAGGATTCATTGACGCCATATTCCCGGCAAAGCGCCCGGGCGTGGCGGTAGTCGATGCAGCGCTTGTCGTCGGGGTTCAGGAAAGCGCGGATGATGTGGCCGTACGCCCGGTTGCCCAGGATGCGCTCGGCAAAATCGCCCATGCCCTTGCCGTTACGGTCGTTTTTGACAATCTCGCCCCGGTCTTCCAACATTTTGAATACCTTAATAAATCGTTCGTTGAGTTGCCGCCTGTCTTCTCGAATCATAATGATTTAAATTTATACGTTGCGTCCACCAGGCTGGTCAATTGTAGCGCCCCGCAGGATATAACCGCTACAGAATCCGTTGTGCCTATTAAACAAAAACAAGTAACTTGACGGCAAGTTAAAACAAATTTTTGTTGCAAACAAATTCATTCAGTAAAAAAATTAAAATTGGCGGGTTTTCCATTCCTGCCGCAGGAGGCTGTACAGTAGCAGGTCTTGGTAGCCCCGGTCTTGCCGGAGGGCTTCGCGCAGGCGCCCTTCAAAAGCAAATCCAAGGCGCTTCGCCATAGCTATGGAGGGCTCGTTGGCAGCGTCCGTGCGCAGGGCGACGCGGTTGAGGCAAAGGTCCTTAAAAGCATAGGTCAGCAGGCGCTGACAAGCGCGGGTGCCCAGGCCGTGCCCCTGGAACGGCTGCCCCAGCCAGAACCCCAGCTCTGCCCGGTGGTGGGGCCAGTCGATACGCACCAGGCTGACCAAGCCGGCAAGGGCCGGGCCCTGCTGCACCACGTATGTGCACCGCTGCCCCCCTTCGTTAAATCGTTGGGCGTCAAACAGAAATTGGCGTACATCCTGCACCGTACGGATGCGGAATACCCAGTCGAGCCAGGGGGCCAGCACCTCGCGGCTGCTGTCGATAAGGTCGAACAGCGCCGCCGATTGGCCGGGGGCGGGCAGCACCAATTGCTCGCCAGGCTTGATGGACAGCGGTTTAGGGCTCATGTTGCTGTTTTTTGGCCCAGGAGCTCCTCCAGTACCGTAGCGGCCGTGTTAAGTTCTTCTTCTGTATTGTAGTAATGCGGCGAAAGGCGAAGTACCCAGTCTACGCCCTTTTTCGCCAGGTCGATAACGGCCCCGCCCTGCCGCCCCGATACCGAAGCATTAACCCCCCGCTCCCGCAGTGCCGGTATAATAGCTTTCGCGGTCCAGCCTTCCACGGACAGAGAGACGATGCCGCAGAGCTTTTCGCCCCGGTCGAGCACTTGCAGGCCGTCGATGCCGGACAGTCGCTGCCGCAGTTGCCGGGCAAGGTGCCCGACACGCTCGGCAATATTTTCCACGCCCAGCCCCAAAGCGTAATTGGTGGCCGCTCGGGCGGCTTTTACCAGGGCGTAGGAGCGCTCCCAGGTCTCAAAGCGCTGAGCGCTGTCTTTTGGGCGGTAGGCGTCCGGGCTAGTCCAGGTGGCGCTGTGCAGGTCCATAAACTGCGGTTCTAGCCCATCGTCCAGCACCCGCTGGGCCGTATACAAGAAACCAGCGCCACGCGGGCCCCGCAGAAATTTACGGAAAGTGGCCGACAAAAAATCGCAATGCAACTCCCGCACGTCAAGGGGGAGCTGGCCGGCCGACTGGCAGGCGTCTACCAGGTAGTAACCGCCCTGGGCCCGGCAGATTTCGCCAATGCCCAGCACTTCCTGCACCAGCCCGGAATTGGTGGGCACGTGGGTGACGGCTACGAGTTTCGGCCGGTGCTTGCGGATAAGCTCCCGCAGGTGCCCGGGGTCAGCCCCGCCTGAGGGCAGTGTGCGCGCCCGGCACAAATCCAGGTCGTGGATCTTGGCCAACTGCAGGAAAGCAATTTGGTTGGAAACGTAGTCGTCCTCGGTGGTGACAATCGTATCCCCTGCCTCGAAGGGAATAGCCGAAAGGGCGGTATTATAGGCGGCAGTTGCGCTGCAGGACCAGGCAATATGGCCGGGTTGCGCACAGAGCAGCTGGCCAACGGATTCGTAGAAGCCAATGCTTTCTTCCTGAGCCAGGGCTGCCGCTTCGTACCCGCCGATTTCGGCTTCCAGCTGAAGGTGCTGCTGAGCGGCTTCAAGCACGGGTTTTGGCGGCAGGGCGGCCCCGGCATTATTGAGGTGGATGCGGTGCTGTACGCCGGGCGTATCCTTTCGGAGTTGATGGAGGTCAAGCATAGCGTCAAAAAAGTTTAGTAATGAAGAGTAAAATAAAGAGTAAAAGGCTGAGCCCCAAGCCTGCATTAGCCAGCCAACCATTGCGGGCGTTGCCCAGCCAGGCCGTGCGGTTGTTCATGTACAGCAGTACGGCGGCCAGAAAGGGCATAAAGAAAGCGCCGGTTATCGCGTAGAGGATACCTATCCAGGCCGGTTTGCTCCACCATACGATGAGTAAAGGGGGAAAGGCCAGAAAGCCCAGGAACAGCCGGTAGGGCAGGGTGGGGCGCAGCAAGCGGTGGCGGCCGGTTTTTTGCTGGAAGGTGCGCACAAAATCGGCGAAAATGTAGGGGACGCCGTCCCACACCCCCAGCATGGAGGAAAACACCGCTCCCCAGAACCCAATCAGAAAACCTCAGCGGCCTACCGGCCCGGTTGCCTTTTCCAGTTCGTCTGCTAAGCTGATGATCATGCCATAGCCTTCCACCGCTTCCGGGCTGGCCCCCGCTGCAATGATGATAAGCGCGATGCCAAACAAGCTGGTCAGGGTGTAGGCGGTGCCGAGGTCGACGCGGGCGCGGTTCATAAAACGGGGGGCCGACCACCCTTTTTCGCCCAGCCAGTAGGCGTAGCTGAGCAAGGTGACACTGCCGCCTACGCCGCCCACCAGCCCCAGGGTGAGGAGTACGGCTTCCGGTTCATCGGGTAAGCGGGGGATGACCAAAGCAGGCAAAATACTGCTCCAGTCCGGAGCCAGCCCCCAGGCACTCGCCACCACCACCAGGAACATCAGCCCGATAAACAGCTGCATCAGTTTTTCCAGCAGGCGATAGCTGCCGCCCAACACGAGTACCGCGGCTACTACTGATTGGAGTGCGCCCCAGATCAAGGTGCCGGCCCGCTGGTCCGGGTGGATCGGCAATAGGGTTTGCCCGGCCAGCCCGCAGAAGGAGATTAGCGCACCGGCTACCACAAAAGACCAGAGCAGGAGGTATACCAAAAAGTAGAACGAAATCCACTTTGGCAGGCGGTGTATCCACCCTTCCAGCAGGGTTTCGCCGGTTGCGAATTGCCAGCGGGCAATCCCTTCGTTGAGGGTGAATTTCAGCACCCCGCCCAGCAGGGCCGCCCACAGTATGACGGTGCCGTAACGGGCCCCGACCACAGAGGCGGCGATCAGGTCGCCCGCGCCCACGCCTGTGGCGGCTACAATGAAGCCAGGGCCCAGGTAGCCAAGCAGTCGTTTAAATTTGCTCATATCGGGAAGATACAAAAACCCGGGCTGGTGTGCTCCGGGGTAGAGCTTACAGCTCTGCTCCGGGTTCAGCAGGGCACCCAAGTTTAACCTGCCGGAGAGCGGGAAGCTCCCCAGCAGGGCTCGCGTGCTCCGGGTTCGGCGGGGCAGCTGGGGTCACTCCGGCACATGCAGCACCTTCATCACCATCACGGTGGTTTGCTCCTCGGTAAAGGCCTGCTTGATAGCTGCCTGCACCTTCGGCATGACGGTGTCAAACTCTCCAAAAATCTGCGTGCTCATGTCGTTGACCTCGACGCGTAGGCCATCTTGGCCCTTGAGCCGGCTGATGAAGTCGAGGATGGGCTGCTCGTAGTCAGGGCGGAAGGGGTACATGGAGATTTCTATGGCGATTTGCATGGTGGTGTTTTGGGGTTAATGTAGGGTATTTTGGGTATTTCTGTTAATTTTGGACAAATTCAGAATTATGAAAGCGCTGACTAGGGCCACTACGCTAGATGATGTTTATCAGGCTTTTCGGGGAGAACCGCTAAGCATGGCGGATATGTCGGTTTTTTATCAGCCCACAAGACCTGCACGTGGGGCTAGAGATCCCAGGCAGCGCATCGCGCGTTTGCTAAGGAGGCTGCCGGATTCGTACGAGCATTTTCTGTTTGTTGGCTATAAAGGTTGTGGCAAAAGCACCGAGCTTAACCATTTACAGATGGACATTTCTGATCAGTTTTTGGTGCTCACCTTTTCCGTGCAGAAAGAGCTCGACCCGGTTCACCTCAACTACATCGAGCTATTTATCGTCACCATGGAGAAGCTTTTTGCGGCGGCCGAAGAGCATCAGATGCGGGTTCGAGAAGAATTCTTTGAAAGCATTCAGGCCTGGATGGGGACAGCTGAAATTGTGGAGATCAGAGAAAAGTACAATATTTCAGCAGAAGCGGAAGCAGGTGTTGAGGGGAATATAGGCATTCCTTACTTGAAAAGTTTTTTTGCCAAATTCAAGGCCACGGCTAAGAGCAGCATGCAGCTCAAGGAAACCCTAAAGCGCAATATCGAACCCAAGTTGTCCGAGCTGATCGCCCACTGCAACAACCTTATTCGGGAAGTCGGCTTTCAGTTAGATACCATTGGTAAGACTGACCTGGTGATCATCATTGAAGACCTGGATAAAGTCCCGTTAGACCGGGCGAAAAATCTGTTTTTCAACTATGCCAATCAGTTGACCCAACTGCAAACGAATGTGATTTTCACTTTTCCCATTCCGTTATACTACCATGTACGCTTTAACGACATCAAGCCGTATTTTTCGGAGCCCTATGAACTTCCCATGATCAAGATTAAAAACCGCGATGGCTCGGAAAACGCGGCAGGGATTGAGGTTATGGAGGATATTGTGGCGGCACGTATGGCAACAGAGCGTTTGTTCAGTGAGCCTGGTTTGCTGAAACAGCTCATTGCCAAGAGCGGTGGCTGTATCCGGGATTTGTTTATTATGATTCAGGAGGCCGCTGAGAACGCCTTGGATTTGGAGCGGGAACAAATTGAAGCGGAAGACGTCGCGCGGGCTGTGCAGCGCTTGAAAAGCGAATACGATAACAATATCGCGGATAATGTAGTAGAAGGGGAGAAATTCACAGCGGAGCAGTATTATAAGGCGCTAGTCGACCTCTACCATAGTAATTCCAAAAAGGTAGACAATACGCAGGAAGTCATGCATTTACGGCAGAATCTATGCATCTTGGGCTACAACGGCGAGGGCTGGACGGATGTCCACCCCGTGGTAGTGGATATTCTGAAAGAAAGAGGGCATATCCGAGATGAGTGAGCTGACCAAACAAAATATAGCCGATTACTATAGCCTGATCAACGGCCTGGCCCGTTTTCTAAGCCGGGAAGATGAGCATGGTTACGTTTTTGCTTGTGCCGATTACCAGCCTTTGGAGCAGGAAGTCATCGCCAAACTGGAAGGACAGCTTCTTGCTAAAGGCAAACACCTCCTTGCTTTGCGCCTGCAAAAAGACCCAGACCGCTCCGTCCGCGCCCAAATCGAGGCAGCCATAGCCGAAGTACAGCCGGATGCTCTGTTGGTTCACGGCCTGGACGATCTACTCTCGCGAGAGGTCACCACCGGAGCATTGACTGCAGAAGGAGCGAGAGTGATTGATATGCTCAACTACTCCCGCGAAGCTCTCAACGAGCTCGGCCTCTCTATCGTCTTCTGGCTCAGCCGCCGCAACCTCACGCTGCTCGGCAACCGCGCCGCCGACTTATTCGCGCAGCGCCGGCGCTCCGTCTTTTTCTTCACCTATCAGCCCGAACTGGAAGCCGATACACCGCCTCTGCAAAGCCGCTTTCGCGAAGACTATCGGAGCAGCGAGGATTACAAACGGCTACGCCTGCAGGTGAACCTGCTGGAATCACAGCTAAAGGAAGCGAGGCAAAAGGGGTACTCCGCTCACCGAATTGCAAGGGAGATTGCCCTGCCGCTAGCGACTAAATACAGTGAGCTGGATTTGCACGAGCAAGCTGCAGAACTGCTGGAAGCGTATGACGAGGCCTTCGATGCAACCAATCCGAAACTTCTAAAGCAATTGGCTGAAATAGCCTACAAAGCCGGAAAGTATGTGAAAGCAGAGCAGTGTTTACAATCAGCGCTGCGGCAGTTGCCAGAGGGAGAACGAACGGTCTTTAAAGCCGATTTGCTTTTTGACTTGGGAGATATTTATAGCGATATTGGCCAATTGGAAAAGGGACTAGAGGCCTTCGGGGAAAGTCGGCTCCTTATGGAAGCTCTTATTGCTGAAGGATACGATGGAAAACGTAAGTTGGCTGTTCGCTTAGAGCGATTGGGAGAGATCTATCAAGCCAAAGGGCAATTCGACCAAGCACTCGACTTGTTCTTGAAACGTTCAAAACTCGGTGAGGCGCTTTATGCCGACAACCCGCACAACGAAGGGCTGAAAAACGGCTTGGCC
>CAZNSK010000131.1:0-8024 GCA_964575505.1 uncultured Phaeodactylibacter sp. | reverse complement strand
TTCTTGAAAGAGACAGATTTGTTTGAGGCGCTTTATGCCGACAACCCGCACAACGAAGGGCTGAAAAACGGCTTGGCCATCTCGTATTCTAAGCTGGGCGATATCTATAAAGCCAAAGGGCAATTCGACAAAGCGCTCGACTTCTTCTTGAAAGAGACAGATTTGTTTGAGGCGCTTTATGCCGACAACCCGCACAACGCAAATTTGGAAAACGGGCTGGCTATTTCTTACTACAAACTGGCGGAGCTGTACCGGGCGCAGGAAAGTACAGCCAAAGCCAAAGTCTTCTACGATAAAGCCATAGAAGTCTGGGAAAAGCTGTACGAGCGCACGCAGTGGGGGCAGATTGGGGGGTATTTGGAGACGGTGCGGGGGCGGGTGGCGGCTTTGGGTGGTAATGGAAATGCATAGGGACATAGGACACATAGAATTATGCGTCCCGCCTATGTGCTCTATGTGCCTATGTGTTTAAAACCCAAGAGAGTGCGTGCGCTTCGGGGGGAATGGAAACACATAGGGACATAGGACACATAGTATTGAACGCCCCGCTTATGTGCTCTATGTGCCTATGTGTTTAAAACCCAAGAGAGTGCGTGCGCTTCGGGGGGAATGGAAACACATAGGGACATAGGACATATATAGTTTTCACGCCTCTGTGCGCTATGTGCCTATGTGAACCTATGTGTTTCAAAAAAACTAAGGCGTAGAAACCGAAACCGGCAACACCTTCCCATTAAAAAAGTGGTGCCCCTGCAAGGCAAAGTAGCTCAGGAAGCCCCCCATCTGCGCACTGCTCACCGGCGCTTGCATGCCCGGGAACGCCTCCGCTAGCATCTCCGTCTGCACAGCACCGAGGGCCAGGCAGTTGACGCACACGCCAGACTCTTTCCACTCTTCCGCCAGGCATTCCGTGAGGGTAGCGATGGCGGCTTTGCTGACGCTGTAGGCCAGCAGGCCGGGAAATTTGGAACTGCCCTGATAACCGCCCATGCTGCCGATATTGAGGACGTGGGCTTTCTCCGCATTTTGCAGGAAGGGGCGCAGCATCTGCAGCAGGTGAGCAGGGCCGTAGAAATTGACGCCCATGACGTTTTCCCAATCGGTATTGGTCGTTTCGTGGAAAGGCTTTTTGAGGAAGTAGCCCGCGTTGTTGATCAGCGCGTCTACGGTGCCCCAGGGCTCCACGATTTCGAGCAGGGGGCGGGCATCCGGGGAGGTGATGTCGTAGGCGAGGTAGTGGAGGTGGTCTCCGGCTTCCTGTTGCAGTTCTTTAAGGGCTTTCTCGTTGCGGGAGAGGGCGAGGACGCGGTGGCCGTCCTGGGCGAGTTGCAGGGCAGTATCGCGGCCGATCCCACGGCTGGCACCGGTGATGATGATGTTTTTCATGTCGTTCGTATTTTATAAATCCCCCAGTTGCGGGCGGATGGTGATTTCTTCGATAACTGCATTGGGCGGCATTTGCCAGGCATTCCATAGCGCTTCGGCTACTGCTGAGGCTTGCAGCAGGCGGTCTTCCGGCAGGTCGGCACCCGCCCAGGAAGCCGACCAGGTGGGGCCGGGCAGGATGGCGGTTACCCTTATGCCTTTGTCTTTGAGCTCGTGCCGCAGGCTGTGGTGGAAAGACAGTAGGGCAGCTTTGGTAATGCCGTAAGAGCCCTTGCCGACATATCCTTCGCGGCTGGCTACCGAGGCGATGTTGAAGATATGGCCACCGCGCGGCATACTAGGCCATAAAGCCCGGCTTAGCCGATAAGGGGCGAACAGATTGACCGCCATCATGGTTTCCAAGGCATCCTCGGGTTCCTCCAACAGGGTGCCGGGCAGGTAAGCGCCGGCATTATTGACCAGGAGGTCTACACTTGGGTAACGGACGGGCAAGGCGCTGGCCAGTTTCCCGGCCTCCTCTCTGCGGCTTAAGTCGACAGCGAAAGTGTCAATGGCGCAGCCGGGAGCAAGCGCCGACAGCTCCCGCCGGGCAGCGTCCAAGTCCGCTGCGGTACGCGCCACGAGGGCCACCTGCGCACAGCTCGGGGCTAAACGCTTGGCGATCGCCCAGCCGATGCCTTTGGTCGCGCCGGTGATTATAGCAGTAGGGCGTTTTTTCATAATTGGGGCAACGACTGGGGGTTGCAGATTGTTTGTCGGCAGGCGTGAAAACCCAGCTTTGCCTAATTAAAGGTAGGAAGCTGCCCTTTTTTGGCGTAAAGCTTCTACATTTGCGCGGTGATGTTGCGCACAACTTAGACGAAGGCTCATGTTTTTAAAAAATATACTCTACCACTTCGGCCGCTATGTGATGATGCTGGGCACGGCGCTTGCCCGGCCGGAAAAGGTCTCGATGTATTACAAAGAGACCATGCGGCAAATGAATGATATTGGCATTGGCTCTCTCTTTATCGTCGGCCTGATCGCTGTTTTTATCGGTGCCGTAACGGCGGTGCAGTTTTCCTATCAGCTGGATGGGACGCTCGTGCCGGTCTACTACATTGGTTACGTAGTGCGGGATATGACCATTATCGAACTGGCCCCGACCTTTACTTGCCTGGTACTGGCGGGCAAGGTAGGGTCTAACATCGCCTCGGAGATTGGAGGCATGCGCCAGAAGGAGCACATCGATGCCATGGAGATCATGGGCGTAAATACGGCTGCCTACCTCATCATGCCGAAAGTAATCGCTGCCCTAATTGTCATCCCGATGCTGGTAGCCGTCGGTGCTTTCATCAGTATCATCGGAGGCTATCTGGCGTCAGTGCCAACCGGCGTGATGGCAGATGCAGAGTACATCAAGGGCCTGCGTTCCTTTTTTGACCCCTTCAATGTAACCATGATGTTCATTAAGGCGATTGTCTTCGCCTTCATCCTGACTACCGTGTCCTGCTACCAGGGGTACCACGTGCGGGGCGGCAGCATCGAGCTGGGGCAGGCCAGTACGAATGCCGTAGTTTTCAGCGATATTTTGATTTTGGTGGCCGACTATCTGCTGGCCGTAATCCTGACGAGTTAAGCGAAGCTTATGATCCGAACAAAAGATATTTTCAAATCATTTGGGGAAAATGAGGTGCTCAAAGGCATCACTACGGAGTTCTACCAGGGTAAGACCAATCTGATTATCGGGCGCAGTGGTGCAGGTAAGACGGTATTGCTCAAATTGCTGGTTGGCTTGCTGCAGCCGACCTCCGGTGAGGTCTGGTACGACGATACCAACTTCTTCAGCCTCAATAAAAACGAAGTGCGCGCTATCCGAATGCAGGTGGGCATGCTCTTTCAGGCCTCAGCGCTTTTTGACTCTATGACGGTGGAGGAGAACATCCGTTTCCCGCTCGATATGTTCACCAATATGACCTACAAGGAGAAACGTAAGCAAGTGGACTCCTGCCTGGAGCGGGTCAGCCTCTCCGGGGTCAACGATAGCTTCCCTTCTGAAATCAGTGGGGGGATGCAAAAGCGAGTGGGTATCGCCCGGGCCATCGTGCTCAATCCGCGCTACCTTTTTTGCGATGAGCCCAACTCTGGGCTGGACCCCAAGACTTCCATTGTCATCGATGAGCTGATCCTGGACATTACCAAAGAAAAGAACATCACCACTGTGATCAACACCCACGATATGAACTCAGTAATGGAGATCGGCGAGAATATCATTTTGCTCTATCAGGGAGAGATTGCCTGGCGGGGCCACCGGGGAGAGGTGCTGAATAGCGACAACGAAACTTTGCAGGACTTCATCTTCGCATCCCCTTTCCTGCAGCGGCTTCGGGAATCAGCGCTGGGCAGCAGCAAATAAGCCCTCTACTGCTTGATGAGGGTCAGCAGGCGCTCCTTTTCGCCATCCATCATTTTCAGCTGCAGAGTATCAGGGCCAAGCTTTAGAATCTCTACCGCTTTCTCTGTAGAAGCCTGGTTGAGCGTGTCGCGCGTAAATAAGTAATTGCCATCCACGTAGAAGCTGCCGGCTTCGCGGTAATTGAGGGTGCTTTGATAAACGTACTTCTCCTTACCCGTGAACTGCAAGCGGATCAGGCTCGGGTCTACCGCAAGTGGGGTCCCTTCTTCGGTGATTGTAACCGCTTGCCATTCCCCCCGAAGCGCTTCGGTATCGTAGCCCGACTGGCAGCCTTGACACAAGGCAAATATCGCAATAACAACAGTCAGCTTTCTCATTCGCAATTCGGTATTGTTTGAATCCGCAGCAAAAGTACGAACTGATACTGGCCCGCCCAACTGAGATTTTTGCGCCCGGGCCAAATGCAGGGGCTGCCTGGGATATTGGGCGCGTTTATTGCCGCAAACCAAACGGAAGAAGTATATTCGCGCTGTTCAAAAAAATGACCATGGAGCCACGCAAACAAGTTCTTTCTGCGATTCAGCCCACCGGGCAGATGCACTTCGGCAACTACTTCGGTGCCGTGAAAAACTGGGTCGCCCTTCAGGAAAAGTACGACTGTATCTACGGTGTGGTGGATTACCACGCCATGACGATGCCCTACAAGCCGAAGAAGCTTCGGGAAAACACCTGGGAACTGCTGTTCAACCTGATGGCGGTAGGGGTGAAGCCCGAATCGCTCTTCATTCAGTCGCTTGTGCCCGAACACGCGGAGCTCTGCTGGATTTTCAATTGCTTTGCTTCCTACGGGCAGCTGACCCGCATGACGCAGTTTAAGGACAAAAGTGCTCAGGTACAGGAGACGGCCGATGACAACTTTATTTCTGCCGGTTTGCTGGATTACCCTGTGCTGCAGGCCGCCGATATCCTGATCTACCGGGCCGATTATGTGCCGGTCGGCAAAGATCAGGAACAGCACCTGGAGCTCACCCGCAATATTGCGCAGCGCTTCAACAATCAAATGGGCAAGGAGTTCTTCGTACTGCCGGAGCCCCTTTATACGGAAGTGCCCAAAGTCCGCTCTACCGCTGACCCCACCCGGAAGATGAGCAAAAGCGCCGGAGAAAAACACTATATTGATGTGTTTGGGGACGAAAAGCGCATCCGCAAGCAAATCCGCTCCGCCGTTACAGATACCGGTGATACCCCGGCCGGTGAAATGAGCCCGGGCGTAGAAAATCTCTTTACCTTGCTGAAGGCAGCGGAAGCTCTTGAAGCTTACGAAAGCCTGATGAAAGACTACGAGGAGGGCAACCTGAAGTACGTAGCCCTGAAGGATGCAGTGGCTGATGCCCTCGTGGGGCTGAGCACAGATTTTAAAACCCGCAAGGAAGCGCTTAAGGCGGATAAAAAAGCAATCAAAAACCGGATCAAGGCCTCTTCTGCTGAAATCCGTAAGAAAGCCCAGGCAACAGTCCGCGCCGTGAAGGACCTGGCTGGTCTGGCTAATGTCAAGTTTTAACTTCCAAATATGAAGATCATTTGCATCGGCCGCAATTACGCCGAACACGCGAAGGAGCTGAACAACCCGGTTCCCAAAAGCCCGGTGGTGTTCATGAAACCACCCTCTGCCTTGCTGGTCAACAACAAGCCGCTGTACTACCCTGAGTTTACGGAAGACCTGCACTACGAAGCAGAGGTCGTGCTGAAAATCGGCAAAAACGGGCGGCATGTGCAGCCGGAGTTTGCCAAGGATTACTACCCGGAAATCGGGCTGGGGATCGACTTCACTGCCCGCGATGTGCAGCAGCGCTGCAAGGATAAGGGGCACCCCTGGGAAATCGCTAAAGGCTTTGACGGCTCTGCGGTAATCAGCCACTTCCTGCCTGCTGTCCAGTTCAACCGCAACAGTATTGAATTTGAGCTCAAAAAGAACGGGGAAACGGTGCAGCATGGCAATACCAAAGACATGCTGTTCAGCTTCGATGCCATTATCGTGTATGTCTCCAAATTCTTCAAGCTGCAGATGGGGGACCTGATCTATACAGGGACGCCATCCGGCGTAGGGCCGGTGCAGATCGGTGACCGCCTGGAGGGCTTTTTGCACACCAAAACTGAAGTCCACCCCATGTTTCACTGCGATATCAAGTAAGCCGCTAACAAGTCGGGAAAAAACAAGGCATTTTGCCTTTAATTCCTATTTTTGCAGCGTTCTGATGCCCGTGTTTGGGCGGATTTCCGAAATAAACCGAATTTATGCCTTACCTATTCACTTCTGAGTCCGTATCTGAAGGACATCCTGATAAAATCGCCGATCAGATCAGCGATGCCCTGGTGGACCACTTCATTGCTTTTGACCCCTCCTCCAAAGTCGCCTGCGAAACCCTGGTGACAACCGGGCAGGTCGTTCTTGCCGGCGAGGTCAAGTCTGACGTCTACCTCGATGTGCAACAGATCGCCCGGGACGTCATCGAGCGGATTGGTTATACTGAGTCAGAATACATGTTTGAGGCCCACTCCTGCGGCGTACTGTCTGCTATCCATGAGCAGTCGCCTGATATCAATCAGGGGGTAGAGCGGGAAAGCCCCGAAGAGCAGGGGGCGGGCGATCAGGGTATGATGTTTGGTTATGCTACCAACGAGACAGAGAGCTTTATGCCGTTGGCCCTGGCCATTTCCCACAAAATCCTTCAGGAACTGGCCGCCATCCGTAAAGCCAAAGCGCAAATGTCTTACCTGCGGCCGGATTCCAAATCGCAGGTGACCATTGAATACGATGACGACAACAACCCGCAGCGCATCGATACCATCGTGGTTTCGACTCAGCACGACGACTTCGATGAGGATGAACGTATGCTGAACCAAATCCGTGAAGACATCATCAATATCGTCATCCCTCGCGTCAAAGCTCAATTGAAACCAGAACTGCAAAAACTGTTTGACGACGATATTACTTACCATATCAACCCTACGGGCAAATTCGTCATTGGCGGCCCGCACGGAGATGCTGGCCTGACCGGGCGCAAGATCATTGTGGATACCTACGGTGGAAAAGGAGCCCACGGTGGCGGCGCTTTTTCCGGCAAGGACCCCTCCAAGGTGGACCGCTCGGCAGCTTACGCGACCCGCCATATCGCCAAAAACCTGGTAGCCGCTGGGGTTTGTGGTGAAGTGCTGGTACAAGTTTCCTACGCGATCGGCGTGGCGGCCCCGACCAACATCTACGTCAACACCTACGGCACCGCTAACGTGAAGATGAGCGATGGCGAGATTGCCAAGAAGGTAGAAGAGGTATTTGACATGCGCCCCTACGCGATTGAGCAGCGCCTGAAGCTGCGCACGCCGATCTACTCTGAGTCTGCCGCTTATGGCCACATGGGCCGTACGCCGGAGCAAAAGACGGTGAAGTTTGTCGATGGTGCCGGCCGCGTTAAGGAGATGCAGGTGGAAACCTTCACCTGGGAGAAACTCGACTACGTGGATAAGGTGAAAGCGGCATTTGGGCTGTAGGGCTTTGTTCAGTGAGGAGGTGAGGGAAGAGATGAGGCAGGCAGGGGAGCTTGCTGGTTTAACCTGCGACTTCTACGAAGCCGGCTTCCTGTGGTATGCTGTTGATACTAACATGCGACTTCTCTGAAGTCGGCTCTCTTTTGTGTGCTGTGGATACAAAGGTTCGACTTCTCTGAAGTCGTGCAGCTTATACCGTTTGTCTTACGCTTTCCAAAAGGCTACTCAATAATGGAAATTCACAGCGCCAGCCTGTTGCGACGGGTTGGCGCTGTGTGGTTAATGGGAGTATGAAGAAATATTGCCAGGGTTGTGTTTTGAACGAATTCGCGTTAATTCATTCAGTTAGTTGAACGAATTAACGTTAATTCGTTTAGTTTGATGGTTGTTCCATCCTGATTTACAGCAAAAACAGCCGGGCATAGTCGGCAAATCCTAAAAAATAAGGGCAAGCCGCGCAGTTCAGTACCAGCTTGCCCCTTTGGGGTACATGGGGTTATAAAAATGGGGTAGAGGCCCTTATGGGGTAAGGTTGCCTGTTTTTATAGTCCAACAACTTAAGATTTGTGAAATTATGGCGCAGCTATTTTTTCAGCTCGCAAGTCTCGGATCCCGACATTTATCGTCGGGGGCGAAAAACGTAGGCGTCCGTACGGACGGCGTCCCGGTTAACCGCATAGGCGTCAACCGTTTTTTA
>CAZNSK010000130.1:0-17066 GCA_964575505.1 uncultured Phaeodactylibacter sp. | reverse complement strand
GCGCCTGCCTGGCTAACGCCAACGGCAGACAGGTTAAAAAGCCTCACCGTCCGTGCGGATGGTTACGTTTTTTGCCTTGTTAGCGCACAAAATAATTTCGCCTATTCTAGGTAACTTATTACTGCGCGACCCCTAAGGGCAATCCCTGGTTTTGGAATAAAGGACTCTTTTCTCAGTGCTTTGGCAATTTGCCTACCAAGGGCAGTCGCAACCGGAGGCGGAAAGGCATTTCCTACCTGCCGATAAGCTGCTGTTTTTTTGCCCATAATTTTCCAATCTCTTGGAAATCCTTGAATGACCGCTGCCATTTCCACGGTAAGTTTAGGAGCATCCGAAAAACCAGGTTTAGGCAGGGCGTCGGCTAGGCTCTTTCCATTGACACCCAGCTCTTTCCAGGCTTTTTTAGCTCTCGTTGGCCCTAAATCAGCTCCACCGTGCTTTTTGGACCCTCCGACCAAAGTAGGCGCGATATCATTAGCTTGTTTTTTCCATTTTTCTACCCCTTCCCATCCCTCGGCAGCCATCATTTCATAAAGCGCTTCACCTACAGTTGGAGTTTGTTCCTTCCTCGGGATAGGCCATTGGAAGTAACTCCAATATTCTGAACGCAATGCTACTAAATTGCCCGGGGCCTTAGTTGAGGCACGCCGTAATCAGAAGCATAAAGCAACCTCCATTCTGCCCGATAACCTAGGGCTTCCAGCTGACTAACAATTTGGTCGCGGTATGACTCAAACTTTTTGCTATTAACCCCTTAACATTCTCGATCATAGCTGCCTTTGGCTGCGTCTCTTCGACAATTCTGAGGGCATCCGGGAAAAGGTCACGTTCGTCATCAAACCCGAGCTGTTTACCGGCTACTGAAAAAGGAGGATATGGGACACCTCCAGCAAAGAGATCTACGCCCCGGTATGCATTGGCATTGAAAGATTTCACGTTTCCCTCAACAACTTTCCATTGTGGCCGATTATGGCGGAGGGTCAAACAGGCGTGATGGTCGCGATCTCAACTAATGCCAAATGCTCGAAGCCCGCCTTCTCAAGCCCTATAGCTTGTCCACCAGCACCTGCACAAATTTCAAGGGATGTAAATGCAGCCTGCTTTTGTTTCATAATTCTAGATAATTGGATTAGCAATATACTGCAATTATTTGTTTCACCAAACTTGTTTTGCCAACAAATGTTGTATACTGTTATAGCAACCCTTCCCGCTTTGCATCCTCCGTATAGCCGTGGAGCTGTACCGGGTGTTTTTTCCGGTTGACCCGCAGCCGCATATTCAGGAATTCGACAAACAGGGAAAAGGTGATCGCAAAGTAGAGGTAGCCCTTGGGTACTGTGCCTACTTCGGAGCCTCCCACCGACAAATGGGCCAGGTGAGCCCCTTCCGCGATCAGCATGAACCCGATTAGAATCAGAAATGCCATGCCCAGCATTTGAATAGTGGGGTTCTTATTGACGAAAATGGCTACCGGGCTGGCGAAAAGCATCATGATCAGAACCGAAACCACAACGGCGATGATCATAATAATCAGGGCACCGGTCAAGCCATTCGTCATGCCAACTGCGGTAAGAATGGAGTCAAAAGAAAAGACGATATTAATAAGGGTAATCTGAATGATGACGTTCGTCATGGAAGCCCTGCCCTTTGCCGATGTTTCGTGCGGGTCCTCTTCTTCCAGTTTATGCCTTATTTCCGTAGTACTTTTGTACAGCAGGAAAAGCCCGCCGATGATCAATATAATGCTTTGGCCGGAGAAACCACCGTGCATCCAATTGGTGTGGATTTCGAACCACGGCTCCTCCATGGCTACCAGGATGGATACGCCAAAGAGCAGTACAATACGCAAAAGCATGGCTAAAACCAGCCCAATATTAGTAGCCTTTGGGCGCTCTTCTTCCGGAAGTTTGCCAGAAGCGATAGAGATAAAAATGATGTTATCGATCCCCAGAACGATTTCCAGAAAAGTCAGCGTTAGCAGGCTCATCCAAACCGCCCCATTGGCGAAGTCGGGCATTATGAAATCCATGGTGCGTCAGTTTTTCTGGCTGCAAGTTTACAAAAAACCCCAAAAGCCACACCGAACCATACTGCTTTAGTTTGTTACCTTTGTAAAAAAGCAGATTTATGAAATACCGCCGACTGCGCAGCGACGAATTAGAGGAACTGGAACAGGAGTTTGTGAAATTCCTGGCTGCCAATCAGGTCACAGCGGACGAATGGGAAAAAATAAAGGCAGAAGACAATGATAAGGCGGACCGGCTGATTGATATCTTCAGCGATATGGTTTTTGACCGGGTGCTGGAGGATGTCGAGTACCTGGAGCACAAGGCGCCAAATGACCTCCGGGCTTTCCATTTCGATACTGAAAAAGCCACCATGAATGGCCTCAAAATTGAAGGGGAAACAGACGTTGACCTCACTCAGCAGCAAAACCCTCAGCAAATGATGGACCGCCTGCGGTCTTCCGGCGCGCAGCTCAAACTTTACACCGCTGAAAAAGCCTATACGGATTCCCGCAAGATGGAAATATTCCAGCTAATGGAAAACGGGGCCCTTATCTCCCGCAGCGGAGCGCTGTACAAATCCCTGGAATCTCTAAAGGCTTGACCCGATGAAATACTTGTATTGCTTAGCGGCCCTGCTGCTCAATCTGCCGGCCCTTACTGCACAAGATGCCCTCAACGTGACGCTTGTGGGGCAAAATGACCCGGGTGATGGCCGAGCATCCGGTTCCTGGAGCTAGGTAGGTGCTGATGGTACGGAATACGCCCTTCTCGGCGCACAAACGGGTACAGCCATTGTAGAAATCGGCAATTCGGGCACCCTTACCGAGCGGGCTTTTATTGACGGCCCACCTTCCAATTGGCGGGAAATAACCGTCATGGGGGATTACGCCTACGTTGTAACCGAAGGCAGCGCAAGCCCTCATCCCGGCATGCAGGTAATCGCGCTCGGCGGGCTCCCCCAAAGCGCCTCCCTGCTCACGACTTTCAATGAAGCGTTTAGCCGGGGGCACATCATACAAAAGGATATTTTCGAGGAGCAGCCCT
This sequence comes from uncultured Phaeodactylibacter sp., assembly GCA_964575505.1. Taxonomy (GTDB): domain Bacteria; phylum Bacteroidota; class Bacteroidia; order Chitinophagales; family Saprospiraceae; genus Phaeodactylibacter. The sequence continues at coordinate 14,013 of CAZNSK010000130.1, read as the reverse complement.
ATGTGTATGTTTGTGGCACCACCACCACAGCCGGCGTACACATCATTGATGTTACTGACCCCACAGCGCCACAGCAAGTGGGCTTGTACCAACCGGGCTACTACATCCACGACTGCCACGTCAGAGGGGATATTCTATTTGCTGCAGCTTTCTACGAGGGCACTATGGACATTCTGGATATTTCCGACCCGGCCAACCCCACGCTCCTGAACCGTATGCCTTATCCGGGAGGCAATACGCACAGCATGTCCACCACGCTTGACATGAACTACCTATTTCTTTGCGACGAACAGGATGGGCTGGTCGCCCGTATGTTTGATATTACTGACCTTACCGAACCTGTGGAAGTAGCTACTTACACTGCAAACCTGGAAAGCCTGGTGCACAACCCCTATATACGTGGCGACTTCCTATTCATCACCCACAATACCGAAGGGCTGCGGGTACTGGACATTACAGACCCCGAAGTCCCGGTAGAGGTTGGCTACTATGACACCTACACGGGCCCAAGCGGCGGTTTCAGCGGCCTGTGGTCAGCCTGCCCTTATCTGCCTTCCGGGCGGATTATCGGTGGCAACCGGGAAGACGGATTATACGTATGGTCATTCAACAATAGCAAGGCCGGCCGGTACTACGGGCACGTGGTGGACAGCCTGACCGGCGCCCCTATCGTGAATGCGGTGGTTACCCAAGCGGATGAACCCGATTTTGCTTTAACTTCTGATTTTGAAGGCCGTTTTGCTGACGGCACCCTCTCCCCTTCCGTCAACCTGACTATTGCCAAAAACGGGTACGAGAGCAAATCACTTGAGATCGCCCTGACCCCTAACGCGGCGGAATTCTTCACGGTTGAGCTCAGCCCTATCAGCACCTCAAATGCAGCGGCTACGACGGTGGAGCCGGCCATTCACCTCTACCCTACTCCTGCCCGCGGGCAGGTCATTGTAGAATGGCTGGCATTGCCGCCGGGAGGTGCTTCCGGTGCTTTACTGAGCTTGAGCGGGCAGGTCTTGCGGCGATGGGACCGTTTGAGCGGGGAGCGCCTGCTTATAGACCGGGCTCAATGGGCAAACGGAGCTTACCGGTTCGTACTCTACGGCCCAAATGGGAAGGCAATCGCAACCCGCCCGGTTATTTTTTATTAATAGCTAGTGCGACTAGTCCGAAATAGCACAGCGTATTTCACGCTTGGGCGCCCTGGTTTTACTGGGTTTCTTCGGTTAGTCATTTCTGAAACACTCCACTAGTGGATGGAGCCACAAATGCTTAACCATTTAAAGTGCAGCAATAGCAGCGGCTACAGGGGCAAAGAAACTAGCAGTTAATTCGGTCTAGGAGCGTATACCCTTACAGGCCCGCCTGCGTGAAAACTTCAAACCTGAATAAATAAGACCACTCGGGCGGGTGCTGCCCGTACCTCTACAATCCATTGACCCGTCAGCTGCCGCTTTATTCCTCTCCTTCCAGCAGATCGGGCCGGCGCTGCCGGGTCCGCTTTATAGCTTCCGCTGTGCGCCAATCTTCAATTTTTTTGAAATTGCCGGATTTCAGCACGGCGGGTACCTTCCAGCCCCGGAACTCCTCCGGGCGCGTGTATACGGGTGGGGCAAGCAGGTTATCCTGGAAAGAGTCAAAAAGCGCGGAGGTTTCATCGTTCAGCACGCCGGGCAACAATCGGCCAATTGCATCCACCAGCACCGCTGCCGGCAGCTCCCCGCCGGAAAGAACGAAATCGCCAATGGATATTTCCATCGTCACAAAATGCTCCCTGATCCGTTCATCAATCCCTTTGTAGTGCCCACAGATGATCAGCAGGTTCTCATTCAGGGAAAGCCGGTTGGCCATCGGCTGGGCCAGCCGTTGTCCATCCGGTGTCATGTATATAATTTCATCGTAGGCCCGGGCAGATTGCAAGTCCTCGATGCACCTGGCCAGCGGCTCAACCATCATCACCATGCCGGCACCGCCGCCGTACTGATAATCATCTACCTGCCGGTGTTTGCCAATGCCGTATTCGCGGAGGTTATGTAGATGCACATTCAGCAGGCCTTTGTCCCGGGCACGCTGCATGATGGAATGGCCCAAGGGGCTTTCCAGTAATTCAGGCAATACGGTAATGATATCGATGCGCATGTTCCATTTTTTACAAAGGTAGCAATCTCTGCATTTTACAAGGTTCTGGCGGCGTTCATTAGCATGTGCGTGCAGTCAGAAATAGCATCGTAGCCATTGAGGGACAAGGCTTTGGCAAGGTTAGTACCGCTGTCAATGATAATATAGGTGTCAAGGCGCGCCACGAAGCCGATCGTTTTAGCTGCACAGCGCAGCGGCCCATTAGCATGCTCGACGATGAAGACAGCCAGAGCGATGAGCTGCGCCGGATAGGGATGCGCAAGGGAGCAGCATGGGCTTCGAGCTCGGCGACTTTCTTTTCCAGGGCCGCTGCCCGGTGCTGGCTGCGCCGAAGCTCCGCTTGAAGTAAGCGGCGGGATTTAGTGCCCCTTAATGCTGTAGTTGATGGCGTAGTGGTCAATGTAAGCATCAGTCGAGCCAAGGACGGTAAGTTGCTTTACCTTATTGGCACCATAGCAGCTTCGGAACTTAAGCAAACTTACCAAAAGCGAGGCCGATCGAGGTGTTCTTTCGAGCCACAAAGGAACGGGTGTTTAATATGGAACAAACTGACCTGCGCGACTCAGTCAAATAGTATCTTCCAAAGGGCTTAACCTGGTCCGCCAAGCACTTAAACGCAAGATAGAGGGATGGTTTGACAGGGTCTTTGATCTCATTCGGCAGCGACGATGTCGCTTTGATATAAAACCGTCGGATAGAGTACAAACCGGGGTTAAATTGTTGAACGATAACTAGGTTTCGACTAAATTTTAAATATTGTATTCGTTTTCTCTACGATCTATGGAGTGAATGATACTCCCTTCTTCTATCATTTTTTTAAACCCTATCTTATGAAAACGTACTGTTACCTCCCCCCATCTAAGTTTGTTATTGGTATGTAGCGTGATGCTCATACATACGGCCTGTAAGCAGAAAGAGCTGGTTGAAGGTACCCTGGGAAAAATTTCTCGCATATATCGATGTGGGTGGATGCATTGCCTCCAATATACCATTTTCATTCAGCCCGAATGTCTTACGGAGTGAGCATCAAATGTCCTTGTAGCCCTTGTCCACCTAATGTTCCTTTCTGGTTATGCCCAGAATGTTGCTAGCCTGAGTAACGTTTGATCCCTCATAATCCAGGCGAGACACTCGTCCTGACCTATATTCTGCTTTATCATGAAATATTTGCTTCTCTTAATAGGGTTTTGGACGATAATCTCAATGCTATTCGCCCAGGCCCCTTCATTTGAATTTGAACGCTCCTACCCACAGGGGCAAGCGGGTATTACCGCTCTGGAAACTGCTGATGGAGACTATCTTTTGGTAGCCGCTTCGCAAAATACACCAATCCTTTTTGATGGCCCGAGCATCATCATCTATAGACTGAGCCCGAATGGTGAGTTGATGGATAGCGTATACATAGAGCGGGACGGTTTTAAAATAGGTATCCTACTATTAGAGGAGCAAGAGGGGGGCTATTTGATGATAGGCTATCTTAACAATCATTTGGAAAATGACAGCAGCTACCTTTGGGCCACTACACTTTTGGATGATCTTTCTATTGTCAATGAACATACTACCCCCATTGGGGATTTCCCCGTCGCATCATTGGGTTGTCAGGTGATTTCAGATAAGGTGGTTTGTGTGGGAAGCTCCTTCAGTGCACCAGGTTATTTCCCATTTGCGTTCAAATACGATATCCCCTCTGAAGAATGGGCCGTATATTCCGATTTCCTGGAATCGCATTTGCTAAGCAATGTAATACCCATTCCCAACAGGAGGCAATATTTGATACGTGGCTTTGGACTAATGCGTACTGATGCTAATTTTCAAGTCCAACAGTCTGTAAGCCCGCCTCCTTACGCATTGTCCCAAATTGGGTATGTAGTGGGCCTCACCGACTCTACCTTTTTACTGTCTGGACGATATATAGGCACCGCTTATGAATTTGTTCGAGACATAGGCTTGGCCATTTGCCGATACGATGGACTGGAAGGGGTCAAACTAGTTTCCTTCGGACGACCCGATAGCGTAGACTATGCAGCCCACGCTACTAGCATAGATTACATACAGCGCGATAAAATCTACTGTGGAGGCACTTCCAATCATCCTGTATCCCCCTCGTATTGGTATACCGATCCTACTTGGTTCATGCTCGCCCAGTTTGACAGCTTACTGAACCAGAACTGGGTACGTTCCTACGGGAGGGATAAGTATTACGACATGTATGGGCTGTTAGCCACCCAAGACGGGGGCTGCCTAATGTACGGCTTCGCTTACGACAAAGCAACGTTCAGTTTTGCCACGAACCTGTACGCCCTAAAGGTAGATGCCAACGGGGAAATCGTGTCTAATACCACTATCCCGGTGAAGGTAGGGGCTTTACAAGCGTATCCTAACCCTTGTGTGGAAGAGTTGCATCTGAGTTGGCCGCCTAAGCTGGAGCGGGCTCGTGGCCAGCAAGTGGTACTGTACGACACACAAGGACGGGTGGTGCTACGCCAATCCGTAGAGAGTGCCGAAAGTAGTGTGGATATCCGCAATTTACCCGCTGGAGTTTATGAGGTGGTACTAAGGGATGAGCGGGGGCAGCCGCTGGCGCGGACGCGAGTAGTGGTAGGAAGGTGAGTCGTTCAGGTGCGACTATTCTTACGGTGCAATTGATGGCAATGGAGATCAAGAGAATCAATTTAATTTAGGAGCGGGCTCAATCCGCTAGTGGAGTGTTTCAGAAATGACTAACCGAAGAAACCCAGTAAAACCAGGGCGCCCAAGCGTGAAATACGCTGTGCTATTTCGGACTAGTCGCACTAGTGGAGGTTCCAGCATAATTGAAATACCAGATACTTCGAATATACTCTTTCCTCAGAGCTCTTTTGTTTTATAAAAATACCGGAAGTCCAGTTTAGAGCTAGCCTCAAAGAGCCCGCAGCTGCCGCCCTACCAAAGGCAATCCTGGTAATCGGTCAGCATATGAAAGAGCAACCCTGCCGAGACGATCCGGGCTTGGGGCCAGAACAACAATAGCAGGTATACGACAATTGCCGGATAAGAATGCAAGGGGTGAAAGCCAATACTGCAGCGCTCAGGATCAAATATAGGATCTGCCAGCAGGTGGTCTAGATCGACGAGCATGGTGGCAATCATAATCAGCCAAGCGCGCTTCCACTGATCAGGAAACAGGAGATAAGCCAATAAACCCGGGGCCAGGAGGTGAAGGGTGTAGTGGACAAAGGGCTGTAAAACCGCCATGTGCAAATGAGTTGAAAATTCCAGGCGGATAAACGAGGCTGCCTAATAGCAAGAGGCACCTTCAGCCATGCCGAAAGCGCCTCTTGCGGGAGATCATTGTTTTCGGGTAGCCGCCTACTGTATTTCGAGCAGCTCTACTTCAAAAACCAAGGTTTGATAAGGGCCGATTTTGCCACCGGCGCCACGCGCACCGTAGGCCAGGTCGGCCGGAATATACAATTTCCACTTTGCCCCCTGCGGCATCATCTTGAGGGCTTCTGTCCAGCCCTTGATTACCTGATTGACGCCAAAGGTAGTGGGTTCCCCCCGGTCAACGGAACTGTCGAAAACCGTACCGTCTAGCAGCGTGCCGTGGTAGTGGACCGTAACCTTGCTGGTATCCGTCGGTTTGGGGCCACTGCCAGCCTTTAACACTTCGTATTGCAAGCCGCTGCCGGTTTCTGTGACTGCTTCCCGCTTTGCATTTTCGGCAAGAAATGCTTTGCCTTCTTCAATGACATCAGCGTGTTGGGCCTGTTGTTTTTTGATCATGTGCTGCTGAACCACCTGATTGGCTTCCTCCGCAGAAAATTTAGGCTCATTTCCAGCCAGTACATCGCGGATAGCATCTGTCATTGAGGGTTCGTCCAGGTTATCAAAACCCTGATTCTGCAAATTTTGGGCCAATAATACGCCTAGCGCATAGCTGAGTGAGTCCATTTGTTGTGCTTTTGCCGAGTTCATTGTTAACAGCCCTGCTAACAGAAAAGCGGCTGATAATGTTTTATACATAAATCCTTGCTTTAGTCTGATTTTGAAACGCTGCGAAGAAAAGAAAATTATAGCGTATTCAATAACCCTGTATCGGGAAAAGGCTTTCCGGAGCCTATTTGCCCGCTTTAAAAACCACTGCTGAACCTAATCAAAGACCTTGGATCCATGGCTACGATTGGCCGGAAACGGGCGGTGGTTGGCCTGCCCAGGTTTAAGTTTCGGGGCGCTTTCGCGTGGCTGATCTGGCTGTTCGTGCACCTCTTCCAAATTCTGGGCGTCAAAAACAAGCTTTTCATCTTCATCAACTGGGTTTGGAACTATTTCACCTACGACCAATCCCTGAGGTTGATTATCCGCCCCAAGCAGGACCAAACCCAAGGCTGATCCCTGCTTTTTTTACACGAAAAGGAGCAACCCAACCCTGCCCTGCCTTGTTAGGCGGACAAAAATTTGTCTTAACTTTGCGGCTTCTAAGCTGTATCAATACGTTTGGGTAACAGAAACCTAACCAAAAACACCATAAGTAGCGACAACAATGAAACATACTACCTCCTACGACCAGTTCGTAGACCGCCACAACGGGGTTTCCAACCAAGAACTGCCAGATATGCTCCGGGCTATCGGCGTCAAGTCTCTGGACCAGCTTATCGACGAGACAGTGCCGGATAAAATCCGCCTTAAGCAGGACATGGACCTACCGCAGGCAATGACGGAGTTCGACTTCCTCAACGAACTCAAGCAAACGGCTGCCAAGAATAAGGTTTACCGGTCTTACATTGGCATGGGTTACCACGGCACGATCACGCCATCTGTCATTCTGCGCAATGTCTTTCAAAATCCGGGCTGGTATACGCAGTACACGCCCTATCAGGCAGAAATTTCCCAGGGGCGGCTGGAGGGGCTGCTCAACTTCCAAACGATGGTGAGCGACCTCACGGGGCTGCCTATTGCCAATGCTTCCCTGCTAGACGAAGGCACCGCGGCAGCCGAGGCTATGGCCATGTTTTACGGCCAAAAAAACAAGCGCAACAAAGGCGAGGCGATCAATCAGTTTTTGGTATCCGATAAAGTGCTGCCACAAACCATTGAAGTACTCAAAACACGGGCCAAGCCACTTGATATCGAAGTCGTAGTAGAAGACTGGCGCTCCTTTGAGCTGACGGACAAGGTATTTGGCATGCTGTTGCAATACCCGGACCGGGAAGGCCGGGTGGAAGACTACCGCGCCCTTGCAGAGCAAGCTAATGCCAGAGCAGTCTACCTTACTGTAGCGGCTGACCTGCTGAGCCTGGCCTTGCTGACGCCGCCCGGTGAATGGGGAGCGGATGCCGTTGTGGGCAACACGCAGCGGTTTGGCGTACCCATGGGTTACGGTGGGCCTCACGCGGCTTACTTCGCCACAAAAGAAAATTTCAAGCGGCAGATTCCGGGCCGTATCATTGGGGTATCTGTAGACCGGCATGGCAATGCCGCCTACCGTATGGCATTGCAGACCCGAGAACAGCACATCCGGCGGGAAAAAGCAACTTCAAATATTTGCACTGCCCAGGCGCTGTTGGCAGTGATGGCCAGCATGTACGCTGTTTACCATGGCCCAAAGGGCATTGAGGCTATTGCCCGGCGCGTGCACGAATTGGCTAAAATTCTGGACCACAATTTGCAGCAGCTTGGGTATGAGCAGCAAAATGAGCATTATTTCGATACCCTTAGCCTCAAAGCGGACGAGGAACTGATCCAGGCCGTGAAGACGGAAGCCCTCCTACAGGAAACCAACTTCTGGTACACCAGCAACAGCATTCAAATCAGCCTGGATGAAACAGTCAACCTGAAGGAAATCGAACGTCTTACAGCGCTCTTGGCTAAAGCCAAACGCCAAACGGAGGCCGTTTTTGCTACAAAAGCCGAGGAAGGGCTACGGCTCCCTGCTCCGCTGCAACGGGAATCTGAATACCTGACGCACCCCAAATTCAATAGCTACCATACTGAAACGGATATGATGCGCTACCTCAAGTCTCTGGAAAACAAGGATTTGTCTTTGGTACACTCCATGATCCCTTTAGGCAGTTGCACCATGAAGCTTAACGCCGCCACGGAGCTTATACCGGTTAGTTGGCCAGAATTTGCCAATATCCACCCTTTTGCCCCTGTAGGCCAAGCTGCGGGCTATTTTCAAATCTTCCAAGAGCTAGAGGCCTGGTTGAGCGAAATCACGGGTTTTGCCGCTTGCTCTCTACAGCCGAACTCCGGCGCGCAGGGCGAGTACGCAGGGCTGCTTACCATACGTGGCTACCACGAGGCCAATGGCGACTATCGCCGTAATGTGGCACTGATACCAGATTCTGCACACGGGACGAACCCGGCAAGCGCAGTTATGGCTGGGATGAAAGTAGTGGTGGTCAAATGCGATGAGCAGGGCAATATCGACCTGGACGACCTCCGCGCCAAGGCGGAAAAGCACAGCGATGTGTTGTCTGCACTCATGGTGACCTACCCCTCTACTCACGGCGTGTTCGAAACTGAAATTCAGGAAATCTGCAAGATCATTCACGACAACGGCGGCAAAGTATACATGGATGGGGCCAATATGAACGCTCAGGTAGGGCTTACGAGCCCTGGCATTATTGATGCGGATGTCTGCCACCTCAACTTGCACAAGACCTTCGCCATACCGCACGGCGGTGGCGGGCCAGGCATGGGCCCTATTTGCGTCAATGAGAGCCTCAAGCCCTTCCTGCCCAATCACGGGCTGCTACCAACCGGCGGAGAAAAAGGGATTGGCGCTGTAAGCGCAGCCCCCTTTGGCAGTGCCAGCATCTTGCTGATTTCCTACGCCTACATCAAGTTATTGGGCAGAACCGGGCTCACCAATGCTTCCCGCGCGGCTATCTTGAATGCCAACTATATTAAAGCGCGGCTCGAAGGCGCTTACGATGTTCTGTTCACTGGTGCCAAAGGGCATTCTGCCCACGAACTCATCATCGATCTTCGCCCTTTCAAGGCTATTGCTACAGCCGAGGATGTGGCGAAGCGCCTGATCGACTATGGCTTCCACGCCCCTACGCTTTCCTGGCCGGTGCCCGGCACCATTATGATTGAGCCTACGGAGAGTGAAAGCAAGGACGAACTCGACCGCTTCTGCGATGCTATGCTTGGCATACGAGAGGAGATTGATGAGATTGCCCGGGGCGAAGCTGCTGAAGACAATAATGTGTTGGTGAATGCGCCCCATACTATGCAACTTCTTACTGCCGATGAATGGGAGCTGCCTTACTCGCGCTCCAAGGCAGCTTACCCCCTGCCCTTCCTGAAGCTGGAGCACAAATTCTGGGTCAGTGTTGGCCGGGTGGATAATGCCTTTGGGGACCGCAATCTCGTTTGCACCTGCCCCCCAATGGAAGCGTACGAAGAAGATGCCGTAGGCTAATTAGCCACTAAGACCGTAGCTTCTAGGTGATGCCTTCAGCTCGGAAACGGGCTGGGGGCTTTGCGTAGGTTGGCATTACCGGATCAGGCGTATGCTGCCGGCGTATTGCTTGACCAGCCCGTCAATGAACAAGACCTCCGCCACGTAGGTGTAGGCGCCGCTTGTGGCAGGCTCGCCCGCTACCCGGCCATCCCACCCATCACGGCTGGATTGCGGCAGGTAATCCTCCCGCTCATAAACCAGCCCGCCCCAGCGGTCGAAAATACGCAGGCGCACTACAGACTGCACATTCGGTATGCCCAAGAATGGCCGGAAAGTATCATTGCGCCCGTCATCATTTGGCGAAAAAGCAGTGGGCACATAGACCTTTCGTACCTCTTTCACTTCAATCCGCAAAGAATCAGCAGCAGCACACCCGCCGTCTTGTGTCACTTCGTAGAATACCAATTCCTGCTCCAGGGGGAAAAACTGGATGATTTGGCAATCGCTATCCTGGCACTCGTAATCTACAGAAAGGCTCCAAACGGCATTATCAACCCCTTGATTGACCTGCGCCCGGACCACGGCAGGTTCACCCAATGCGACCGCTGAAGGCCCAAATAGCCCTACTGTCAGTGGAAGAGGGCTCAAAATGGACGCGGAATCCTTCAGGCTGCAACCCAGGCGGTCTGTAATTTCCAAGAGGTAGCTGCCGGCGGGCAACCCGCTGAAAGTGGCCTGTGGGCCTGGCGCTGATTCCAGGCTATCAAGTGCGATGACTACCGGAAAGTAAGCATTTTCGATATTGGCCACCGTGATTACGCCATCGTTTGTATCGGCGCAGGAGGTGGTATCACCTGTCACCGAGGCAGTAATGCCACGATCAGGCACAACCTCGAGATTCAGCGTTACAATGCTATCACAACCGATAGAGGATTGCAGAGTGTCCACGTAAATACCGGTTTCTGTCAATGCTTCCTGCCCAAAGGGGTAAATATTGCCTTCACAAAGGGTGTCATTGATCGTGAAAAACTTGGGCTGGACATATACAATCTTGATGTTGGAAATGATTCTGCACTTTGAATTCTCAAGGTTACCGGGCGAATTGGCCACCAGAAAACGGTAGTGATAGAACCCGCCTGACAACTCCGTGTGCATAATAGTTTCCGTGTTGCCCCCGGGTACATCTTCCCAGGTCTGCCCCTCGTCATAGCTGATCTGCCATTTGACCGCCGGGTCATCATACTGATCGCCGGCAATCGTAGCGTTGAGTGGAATGGGGCTGCCATCTTCGCAGATGTTTTCAATCTCTTCCGGCAGGATGAATGCCTCTGGGCCACAGGGCCGAAATGCGATATTGTCCAGCGCAAGGTCATTGCCAATACCGCCTGGGGCATTATTCCGAAGTGTCAGCGTCACCTCAGTCTGGCCCGGCTCGGTGGTAAAGGTAAACCCGTACGTTTCCCATTCCTCGCTTTGGGGCAAAGGCCCGGTGGTGTACCGCACATCTCCATCAATCAGGAAGGAAACATCGGGACGAATATGATCCAGGACGGACTGCTGAATCAAATTAATAACATCTGCAGAAAACTCATACAAGGTGTTTTCACAAAGCCCATCTACTTGTTGTTCGTAAAATACACCTTCATCAAAACTCGCATTTACCACCATCATGTATCCATTAGGATCAGGACTGTTATCCCTGATACCCAGCCAGGTAGGAAAAAGATCATTCCAAATAGCTGTATTGTTCGTGATGGTGTAAAAGCCATCACCAGGTGGCGGTGCCGTTGAGTATAAATAGCCCGGTGCAATATTCGGATCAAAAGGTAAAAAATTAGCCGTGCCACTACCGAAGTCGCCAGCCTCGAAGATGTTCTCTCCAAAATTGCCTTCGCAGGAATCCTGCCCGGATAGTTGGCTTAGGCTAGCCGTAAAGAGCAGGAAAGACAAAAAGTAGCGGGCGTTCATAGATTCGGCATTTTTGTTCAGCGTGGGAATATAATGCTTAATGCCCGTAACTACATCCCGTAAGGAACAGAACAGCACCTGAACGACCGAAAATATCTATATATTCGCCCAAAACAGACGCATTATGCTTGTAATAACCGGCGCTGCAGGCTTTATAGGGAGCTGCCTGGCCCGTCACTTAAATGATCTGGGCTACAACGATCTTATTCTGGTTGACGACTTTAGCCGGGCGGATAAAAACCGGAACCTCCAACACAAATCATTCGCCAATCAAATTCACCGCAATGACTTTCCGGGCTGGCTCTGGGAGAAGCACTATTTTGTGGATGCTATTTTCCATATGGGGGCCCGCACCGATACTACCGAAAAGGATTGGCGCATCTTTCAGGACCTTAACCTCGATTATTCGAAGGCGCTATGGCACCTCTGCGCTCAGCACAACCTGCCGTTCATCTATGCTTCAAGCGCTGCAACCTACGGGCTGGGGGAAGAAGGGTACGATGACCGCCACGAACAGGCCAGCCGCCTCAAGCCGCTGAACCCCTATGGCGTCTCTAAAAATGAATTCGACAAATGGGCCCTGCAGCAAAGCCAACAACCGCCGCACTGGTATGGGCTTAAATTTTTTAATGTCTACGGCCCAAACGAGTATCACAAAGGGCGTATGGCATCGGTCATCTTCCACACCAGCCGCCAGATAAAAGCGACGGGCCAAATGAAGCTCTTCCGCTCCCATCGCCCTGACATCCAGGACGGCCAGCAAAGCCGGGATTTCATCTACGTCAAAGACGTACTGAAAGTCCTCTACTGGCTCTACCATCACAAACCGGATAGCGGGCTCTACAACCTGGGCACGGGCCAGGCGCGCTCGTTTTTGGACCTGGCCACCCAAACGTTCAAAGCGCTGGGCAAAGCGCCGGACATTCAATTCATCGATACACCAGCGGATATCCGGGATACTTACCAATACTTCACGGAAGCCAATATGGAAAAGCTCAGGGCCGCCGGCTACCAAGACGACTTCTACAGCCTGGAAGCGGGCATTGCCGACTACGTAGGGGGATACCTGGCAGCGGAGCGGATTTACTGACGCCCGGGCGTTCCGGGAATATTGTTCAGGCCCGCATAGTAGATAAGATGCCAGCCGTCCTCCAGCCGGGAAAACCGCCTTTCAATTTGCAGGTTGTACGCTGGTTGCTGAAGCTTTTCGATAATTAAGTCTTTGCTTACGGGGATCAACTCCCGCTTGAAATTGGATTGCTTCAGGTTGAGCGGGCGCTGCAGCGTCCACGTCTCCGGGGTCCACCGGTACCGGCCGGATGCAATCAAAGCGCTGTCGGCTTCCCGGGGCAGGCCCGGCAGCGGAAAAAGGATGCGCTCCATTTGAAAGGCAGAGTCCCGGTGAAAGCGCTCGTAAAATTCAGCAAATTCCTGGTAGGCAGCTTCCCGGCTGGCAGTGTCCCCTGTCGGCGGCTCGCTGGGTTCGCTGCCGCAATTCCAAAGCAGCAGAGCCAGGCACAGCAGGGCGGGCAGTTGTTTTTTCATTACGGCACTTTTAAGTAGGAGGAGAAAAATTAACCTTTTCAACTGAGCAACTCCAGAACGGCGCGCGCCAGAGCTTGCTCGGTGGGGGCTTGGGCAGTCTTTGGCACGATGCCGAAAGCCTGGCAGGCGGCTGCCGTGGAACGGCCGATAGCCACCACCCGCTGCCCGTTTACCAAACTATAACGCTTCAGATAGGCCGTAGCGTTCATTGGGCTCGTAAAAACGAGGACGGCAGCCGGGGAAGACGGGAAATCCTTTAAGGGCTGATTGTCGTAAACCACTAGCGTTACTGCCGTAACGGCATTTTCCAAAGTGCGCTGCACCGATTGGCGGGAATGACGGGCCTGCGGGAATATAACGCGGGCACCTGCAGCCACCTTAAGAAATGCAGAAGCCGTGGATGCGGGGTCGCCATCGCCAACAAAATTGCAGTGCAGCCCCCGCGCTTGCAGAGCAGCGGCAGTACCGGGGCCAATTGCAGCAATACGCTGGCCGGTGGGCAGAGCTTCCCTTAGTTGTTCTAAACAGAAATGAACAGCGCGGGCACTGTAGAAAAAAAGCCAGTCTCCCTCCGGCAAGGCTTCAAATGGAACCGCTTCGAAGTGGATTAAACTTTGCCCGCTTACGGCAACGCCATGGCGCTCGAGGACTGACCGGAATGAGCTGCCCTCGGATAAGTCTCGGGAGATAAAAGCCGTTCGTGCGATGTACTCCATGACCCGAAGGTAGAAAAACCAGGGCGGCTATTTGTGCTTTAGTCCAATAAGTGCTAGTGGAGTGTTTCAGAAATGACTAACCGAAGAAACCCAGTAAAACCAGGGCGCCCAAGCGTGAAATACGCTGTGCTATTTCGGACTAGTCGCACTAGTGGATTGAGCCGCAAATTTTTGACAATTAAAGGCCACGCACCAGAGAAGACTTAAGGGGTCGCGCAACAATAACTTACCGATTTAGACTCGTTCTTTTGCACGCTA
>CAZNSK010000129.1:0-17284 GCA_964575505.1 uncultured Phaeodactylibacter sp. | reverse complement strand
TCACCACTACAGGAAAGCAAAAGGCCTACACGAACCGCTGCATATGGTAGGCAACCAAAGTATGCAATGCAGCAAGGGCTAACGCCTTAGCCGCTTTAGGTTCATGCCCTTTGTCCATGAAGTAGTCCTCCAGGCGCACTTGGCTCTGAAAATACATCGCTTTGAAAGCGGTGCCCAGGCGTTCATTCAGCGGGTCCTTTTTTGACCAATTGCTGACACCTTTGAGCAGGTTCTCATGCCAGTTTTCAACAGCTTTCCGTTCCTGGGCATTCAGGGGCTTGGGGGCGGTGTAGAGCCGCGACCTTTCTGTCGCTGCCTTGGCGAGGCGCTGTTTGTCGTAGCGCTGTGCGCCATTGAGGTCGGCAGCGATGGTGACCAGCATGCGCACTTCCGGCCAGCTTTCAAATTGCCCGCAGCCCTGCAGCCGCAGCTCGTCACCGATAAGGGGAGACATGACGCTGTAGGCTTCTGCAGTTTCCTGCGGATGGCGGGCTGCAATCCAGCAGGGCACGGCTTCTGCGGTTTTCGGTGCAGCGTGCACAAAGAACAAATGCTGTATCAGTTGCCCCAGGTCTTCGTAAGCATAGGTGAAGCTGGGGTCGAAGGCGATGCCCTCCAGCTTTTTGCCCTGGAAAGCGCCCTTGATGGCGGTATTCATAAGCTGGTTGACTTCCTGCCCAGGCCCAAAGTTTTGGAAGAGCTGATAGGCCTGATAGGCTTTGCCAAGGGGGTCTGTTTTAAAATCATCCAAACGGGCGGCAGCAGCAGCGCTATACCCCATCTCGTTAATGGTTTTTTGCAGGGCGTTGTCTGCCCCTTCATTCCCGGGCAGCGGGGTCTGCTCCGCCAAAACCTGATACTGCTGCAGGGTCCGGTTTTGCTGAAAGTACTTCTCGTAACCGGCTTTTGTGTTTGGGCCGTAGTAGCCATCCAGCGAACCGGTGTAGGTTTTAGCTGCTTTCAGAATGCGCTGCAAGTCCAGGGCAGAGCCCCGTTTTACGCTCCCGTCAATAGCAGGCATGCTGGGTGCGCTTTCGGCACTGCCAGTAGCCGGGCGGACATCACCAGCGTAATAATCATAGCTGGAAGGCACCGAGGGCGGGGGCGGGGGTGCCGCGTCCAGTACTTCGTAGGCACCGGCAGGCGGGGTGTAGTTTTGGGAGGCGTTCTGCCCCCCCTTCGGCAATCGCCCACCTTTAGCTGCCTGATCGTAGGCCTCTGGCTGCCCGGAAGCGTACTCATCATCCATAGCGATGGGGATCAGGGGTTTTTTGACCCCCGTTTCGAAGGCGTTGAGCGGAATGAGGTAGGTACTGCTGAGGGTTTTGACAAAGGCATCTTTGTAGCCCAGTTCGCGAATGGCAGGCAAAGCAGCCTGAGCAGCGGCTTCGCTCGTGAACGGACCGGTAACCACCTTGATCAGGTTGCCCTTGAGTATGCCGTAGAGCGGCCCTGCTTTCATGAAGTTTTCCCATTCAATGGGCCGGTTGAGCTGGCGTGTTGCCATTTGTACGACAGCGGCAGGTGCTGATTCGTCGACAGCGCGCTCCTGTACAAAAGCGTTGGCATAACCATTTTGACGCACTTTTGCCGCCAGCTGTTCGGCAGGCTCCCGGTTTTCGAATCCGCCTACGTAGACTTCCATCAGGTTGTCCCCCAGGTCCGTAGCGTGTACGAAGCCTAATTCCCGCAAGGCCTCAAAGTCTTCGGGCTTTGCATCAATGAAAGTACCTACCTGAACGGTGTAGAAGGCGTCATTTTGAGCAGCTAGCGGTTGCTGGGTTAGTAACAACACCGCTGCAAGCATCTGCCAAATTTTCATCATGGTTGATTGTTTTTTGTGTAGGGCATGGACGCTGCTATTCGTTTTTTGCGTATGCCTGTGCATATTTAGCTACCCGGGGGGCTAAAGCCCCAACGAAAAACCGAGGCTTGAAATTACATTTTTGTGCCTATCAGGCGTTGTTGCTTTCAAATTTCAACATTTTTTTTCGCTTTTTCACTATTTTGTTTAAAACAAATCTACGCTGAAGCACCAACTATTTCAGGTGCCGGCAGTTGTATTTCCCAAATCACATTACCATGAGCGCACAAAAAGAAACGGTTAAAGAATATACCAACGGCGAAGTAACCATCGTATGGAAACCCGAGTTGTGCATGCATTCCGCCCTTTGCGTCAATGGCTTGCCTGAGGTCTTCAATCCTGACGCTCGCCCCTGGATCAATGCGGAAGGGGCGGCCACAAATGCAATTGTAGAGCAAGTCAAAAAGTGCCCCTCCGGTGCGCTCACCTTTTACTATAATGAAAAGGAGGCGCAAGCTGCCACTGAGGACAAAAGAGCAGCCCAGCGAGCTGGTGCCACCGAGGTGGAAGTCGTCCCGAATGGCCCTCTGATGGTCAAAGGCACCCTGGCCCTGAAGCATGCCGATGGCCGTTCGACAACACAGGAAAAACTGACCGCCTTTTGCCGCTGCGGTGCCTCTGCCAATAAGCCATTCTGCGATGGCACTCACAAAAAGATCAACTTTAGAGGGTAATGGGCACAGCTGCTTCTTCCAAAGGCTCTTGCAAAGAAAAACCGGTAGACCCTTTTCGGAAGGCTACCGGTTGAGCTTTTGGCTCCTGAGATGGAGCTGTATTGTTGTGGGTACTTATCGGGTACTGGTTTCAGCCCGAATGGTTTGGGGTAATCCGTTCGTTAGGCTTTACGTACAAAATTCATAATTAGTGAAATCACCAGCAGTACCAAAAAGATGTAGAAAATCACTTTGGCAATTGCTGCTGCGCCAGCTGCGATGCCGCCAAATCCGAAGACAGCAGCAATAAGGGCAACAATGAAAAAGATAAGGGCATAACGTAACATAATCATTTGGTTTTTTTGGGAAGTATCCCTGTTTGTTAATCCCCTTTTGAACGAGCGATGTTCCGGCCATGTTCGACAAGCCTGGTATTTAGCGCTTGCTCCCATTGGTAATGCACGTTGCAGTCGGGAAAGGACGACCTGTGCGCAGCAGCTATCGTTATCAGGCCTTGCCCACTACAAGCGACAGAGGTGTTTGCCCTCAGCCAACACAACGTGCCAGTGCGGCCAGTCCGGATTACTGGCTAGTTTAATTGCCCGTGAAGCCCTTGCTGGTGCTGCCCTGATGGCTGTTATCGGAGCGTATTTACAGCTCAATCCATTAGTGGGCTTCCCGCCAGTTATGCCCTTCGCCAATTTCCACTACAATGGGCACACTCAGGTTGGGGATGGCATTAACCATATGCGTTTCTATGATGGGTTTGATCGTTTCCAGCTCTTCCTTATGAGCATCAAACACGAGTTCGTCATGCACCTGAAGAATCATCTTCGATTTAAATTGCTTTTCCTCGAAAACATCATTGATGCGGACCATGGCAATCTTGATCATATCAGCAGCCGTGCCCTGTACCGGCGTGTTGATGGCATTGCGCTCAGCGTGACTGCGCAGCACCCCGTTGCGGGAATCGATGTCGCGCAGGTAGCGCCGGCGGCCCATCAAGGTCTTAACGTAGCCATCTTTGCGCGCCTGTTCTACCACCCCATCCATATAGCCTTTAAGGTCCGGGTATCGGTCGAAGTATTGCCCGATCAGCTCTTTGGCCTCGCTGCGCTTAATGCTGAGCTGCTGCGATAAGTTGGTGGCCCCGGCCCCGTAGATCAGTGCGAAGTTGACCGTTTTGGCACGGTACCGTTGTTCGCGGGTCACTTCTTCGTAGGGTACATCAAAAACCCGGGCCGCAGTAGCAGAATGTACATCCTTACCCGACTTAAAAGCCTCCAGCATGGCTTCTTCCCCGCTCATTTCTGCGATCAGCCGGAGTTCAATCTGGGAATAATCGGCAGCGAGCAATACATGGTCCTCATCCCTGGGTACAAACGCCTCCCGCACCCGGGCCCCCTGAGGAGTTCGGATGGGTATGTTTTGAAGGTTCGGGTTGTTGGAGCTCAGCCGCCCGGTAGCCGTCAAAGCCTGGTTGAAGGAGCTGTGGATACGGCCGGTGTTGGGGTTGATGAGCTTGGGCAGGGCATCCACATAAGTGGACCGCAGCTTCGTCAGGCCCCGGTAGTCCAGGATTTTCTGTACAATGGGGTAGTCAGGAGCCAGCTCTGCCAGCTTATCTTCGCTGGTGGAGTATTGCCCGGATTTGGTTTTCTTAAACCGATAGGGCAGCTCCATCTTCTCAAACAAGACTTCCCCTACCTGCCGGGGAGAGGCTACATTGAAAGTAGTGCCGGCATCTTCGTGGATTTCTTTTTCCAGCTGATCGATCTCGCCGCCCAGTTCCTTGGAATAGGATTTCAGGTAGTCGGCATCCAGCTTGATCCCTTCGTGCTCAATGTTGACGAGCGCGCGCACCAGTGGCGCTTCAATCTCTTCGTAAAGCTTTTGAAAGCCCTCTTCCTTAAGCTTGGGGGCCAGGTATTCTTTAAGCTGAAGGGTGATGTCAGCGTCTTCAGCCGCATAATCCTTGACCTCTTCGGGCGGCAGGTCCCGCATGGTTTTTTGCTTCTTGCCTTTTTTGCCGATCAGGCTTTCAATCGCCACCGGCTGGTATTTGAGGTAGGTTTCCGCCAGGTAATCCATGTTGTGGCGCAGCTCAGGTTCCAGGAGGTAGTGAGCGATCATGGTATCAAAGTAAGCGCCTTTTACTTCTACGCCGTAACGCCGCAGGATGAGGGCGTCGTACTTCAGGTTTTGGGCTACCTTTTCTACCTGCCCGTCCTCCATAACAGCCTTAAACTGCTGTACCAGGCGAGTAGCAGCCTCGAAGTCTTCCGGCACCGGTACATAGTAGGCTTCGTGCGCCTTAACAGCGAAGGCCAAGCCGACCAGTTCTGCCTCTGTGGGGTCCAGCCCGGTGGTTTCGGTATCAAAGCAAATGCTTTTGGCATCCATGAGCAGGCGTAGCAGCTCGACCCGCTTTTCTTCCGTGTCCACCAAGTGGTAAGTGTGTTCCGTATTCCCAATATTTTTATCGGCTACCGAATGCGCCGGGGGTGCCTTGGCGGCTGGCTTTTGGCCACCGCCCTGCTTAAACAGGTCGCCCTGGGCATTGCCCTCCAGCACTTCATCCTCTCCCAGGATTTGCTTAGCCAGTATACGGAACTCCAATTCCTTGAAGATTTCCGCCAGGCGGTCCTCGTCCCGCCCTTCTATTTGATAGCGCCCGGCATCAAACTGAATGGGCACTTCTGTTTCGATCACTGCGAGCTTTTTGGAGAGTAGGGCTTGGTCCCGGTGCTCCTCCAGGCGCTCTTTCTGTTTGCCTTTGAGCTGATCGGTGCTGTCTACCAGTTTTTCCACAGAGTCGAATTGCGCCAGCAGCTTCGCTGCCGTTTTAGGGCCGATGCCTGGCACGCCGGGGATGTTGTCCACACTATCGCCTTGCAGACCTAGCATATCAATCACCTGCTCCACCCGCTCCACGTTCCACTTTTTGAGGATTTCCGGCACGCCCATGATATCAACGCCATTGCCCTGACGGGAGGGCTTGTAGAGAAAGATGTTCTCAGAAACCAACTGGCCAAAGTCCTTATCAGGTGTGACCATATACACCTTAAAGCCTTCCCGCTCTGCCTGCTTGGCCAGGGTGCCGATTACGTCATCCGCCTCGTAGCCATCGACGGTCACGATGGGGATATTGAAAGCTTTGACGATGGCTTCGATGTATGGAATAGCCACCACAATATCTTCCGGTTGCTCTTCCCGGTTCGCTTTGTAAGGCTCGTACAGCTCGTGCCGGAAGGTAGGCGTCGACAGGTCAAAGGCGACCGCAATATGGGTGGGCTTTTGATCCCGCATCAGGTCCCAGAGGGTACGGGTGAAACCCATTACCGCCGAAGTATTCACCCCTTTGGAATTGATGAGCGGGCGGTTGATAAATGCAAAATGTGCCCGGTAGACCAGGGCGTGGCCGTCGAGCAGGAAGAGTTTCTTTTGTTCAGCCATGAGGCGTTTATTTTTCGGTATATGCGATGATCGGGCTGCGGGTTATTTACCCTTCTGTGTTACAAACAACGCTACCGGCAATCGTTTCAGCCCGAAGGTCGAAAATAGAAAAATTTCGGCTGCCGGGTCAATTCAGAACAAAGTGGCTCACTCCATTGCGCCATGAAACCTGTGAAGAAATTTCTCGCTAATAAGGTTCTGCACGCTAGTTGCTAGTCCACTTTTTGCGCTTTTGCCTCCATTTCCAGCTCCGCTTCCGCCAGCTCCGCCTCGCGCTGCGTGCGTTTAGCCTCCTTGCTGGAAAGGTAGGAATACATGGCCGGGATGACGTAAAGTGTCAGCACCGTAGCGAATACCAGCCCGCCGATCACCGCAATCCCCATAGACACCCGGCTTTCCGAACCCGCGCCCAGCGCCAGCGCGATGGGCAGCACGCCGAGTATAGTAGACAAACTCGTCATGAGGATAGGACGGAAGCGGGCTACCGAGGCATCCTTGATCGCCTCCAGTCGGCTAAGGCCAGACTCTTTGCGCTGATTGGCAAATTCCACGATGAGGATACCGTTTTTGGCCACCAGCCCGATGAGCATGATGATGCCAATCTGGCTGAAAATATTAAGCGTCTGCTCAAAGAACAGCAGCGACAGCACTGCCCCCGCTAACGCCAACGGCACTGTAAACATGATGATAAAGGGGTCGCGGAAACTCTCGAACTGTGCAGAAAGGACCAAATAGATGAGCAACAGCGCCAGCCCGAATGCAAATACCAGGCTGGAAGAGCTTTCGGCAAAATCGCGGGAAGTGCCGGTAAGCGTGGTATAAAAACCATCGCTTAGGGCCTCTTCCGCTATGCGGTTCATGGCTTCTATGCCATCGCCGATGGTATTTTCCCCAGCAAGCCCTGCGGATACCGTAGCAGAGGCAAAGCGATTGAAGCGGTAAAGGGTGGGCGGCGTAGTTTGCTCATCAAAGTTGACCAAGTTGTCGAGCTGAATCATCTGGCCTGACTCATTGCGCACATAAAGCGAGCGCACATCCACCGGCTCGTTGCGGCCTTCGCGCTGTATCTGGCCGATCACCTGATACTGTTTGCCATTCATAATGAAGTAGCCGAAGCGCTGCCCGCTCAGCCCCAGCTGCAGCGTCTGTGCAATATCGAGTACCGACACGCCCAGGTCACTTGCTTTTTGCCGGTTGATTTCAATATTCAGCTCTGGCTTATTGAATTTAAGGTCCACATCCACAAAGCTGAAGGTGGGGTCTTGCTGAACCTTTTCCACAAAGCGCGGCAGGGTCGCTTTTAGTTTATCGAAATTGGGAGCCTGCAGCACGTACTGCACGGGCAACCCGCCTCGCCGGTTGCCGATGCTTTGCTCCTGGCTGAGGTAAGTAAGTGCTCCGGTGAGCTTGCCCACTTCCGGCTGCAGTTCGTTGAGTATCTGCTGCTGCCCGCGCTCGCGTTGCTCCGGGTCTTCCAGCACAGCGAAGGCGAAAGCGGAATTGACCGAGGTGGAAGCGCCAAAGCCCGGTGAAGTTACAGAGATGATGCCCTCGCTTTCCGGTATATTCTCCATCATCACCTCTACCAGCTCATTGGTGTAGGCATCCATGTATTCGAAGGTAGACCCCTCCTGTGCGCGGGAGAAAGCGCGGATACGGCTCCGGTCTTCCAGCGGTGCCAGCTCCTGCGGCAGTTGGCTGCCAATACTGTAGATCGCCCATCCACTGAGCGCCATGATGACCAGAGCGAGCCAACGTACCCGCATAAAGCCGTTGAGGCTGCTGCGGTAGCCATTGGCTAAAGCCACGAAGAAAGGCTCGGTGAGGCGGTAAAACCAGGGGTGGCGGTCCCGGTTTTTCAGAATTTTGCTTGCCAGCATGGGCGTGAGCGTGAGGGCTACGAAGGAGGAAATGACTACCGCCCCGGCGATAACCACGCCGAACTCCCGGAACAAACGGCCGGTAAGGCCCTGTAGGAAAATCACGGGCATAAAGACGGCAACTAGAGCGACCGTAGTGGCAATGACCGCAAAGAAAATCTCATCCGCTCCCTTCAGTGCCGCCTGTAGCGGTGTCATGCCATTTTCGATTTTAGCATAGATGTTTTCCAGTACCACCACGGCATCGTCTACTACCAGGCCGATGGCCAGTACGATGCCCAGCAGCGTCAGTACGTTGATAGAGAAGTTGGCCGCATACATAACAAAAAAGGCACCAATGAGCGCAATAGGTATCACGATGACCGGAATGATGGTGGTGCGCCAGTCGCGCAGGAAGAGGAAGATGATCATCACTACCAGACCGAAAGCTACATAAATCGTCTGCTCCACTTCATCGATAGAGTCTCGGATAAACTGTGTTTTGTCAAATCCGATACCCAGCTGAATGTCTTCCGGCAAGTCCTTTTTGATTTGCTCCAGCCGTTTGTAGAATGCGTCTGCGATTTCAATATTATTAGCGCCAGGCTGCGGCACGATTGCATTGCCAACCATCGGCACGCCGTCCCGCTTGAGTACGGTACGCAGGTTTTCTGGCCCCAGCTCTGCATAGCCCACATCGCGAAAGCGTACAATCCGCCCGCCGTCCTCTTTGAGGATGAGGTTGTTAAATTCTTCCGGTGTAGTAAGCCGACCTCTTGTCCGGACGGTCAGCTCGGTATTGGCCCCTTCCACCCGGCCGGAGGGCAACTCAATGTTTTCCTGCTGCAGCGACTGTTGAACATCAAGCGGCGTCAGGCCGTAGGCAGCCAAGCGCTCGGCCTCGATCCACAACCGCATGGAATATTTCTTTTGCCCCCAAATGCGGATTTCGCTGACGCCGTTGATGGTCTGTAGACGTTCTTTGAAGACATTCTCCGCGATATCGGTCAGCTCCAGCAAGGAACGTTGATCACTTTGGATGTTAAGGAAAATAATGGGGTCGCTGTCCGCATCGGCTTTGGAAACCACCGGCGGATCTGCATCGGGCGGCAGATCGCCAACCACCTGGGAGACCTTATCGCGCACATCGTTGGCAGCCGTTTCCAAATCCACTTCCAGGTCAAACTCTACCGTGAGCGTGCTGCGGCCGTCCCGGCTCACCGAAGTGATGGACCGGATACCGGCTATTCCGTTCACCGCTTCTTCCACCGGCTCGGTAATTTGAGACTCAATAATATCCGCGTTGGCTCCCACGTAGTTGGTCTGTACGGTGATAATTGGCGGATCTACGCTGGGGTACTCCCGCACCCCCAGATAAGTGAGGCCGATGACACCGAAAAGCACGATGACGATGGACATAACGGTAGCTAATACGGGCCGCTTGATGCTGAGGGAGGATAAGCTCATGATCGGTTAGTTTACTTGGCTGATAGAGACGGGGGCACCGGGCTTAATCTGCAGCAGGCCGGTGGTGATGACAGTGTCTCCGGGGTTGAGCCCCTCCACCACCTGTATATAGCGCTCCTGCCGTATGCCGGTTTCTACGATAACGGGTTGAGCGGTGCCCGCGCGGTAGAGGTAGACCTTCTTCTCGTTCAGCTCAGGCACGATAGCTTGGGTAGGGACGAGGATAGCCCCTCGGTATTCTTCCAGCTCCACTTGTACATCCGCAAATGCGCCGGGCAAAATGCCACCGCCGGGGTTGGGCGCAGCCGCCTTGAAGCGCAAGGTGCGCGTCTCCGGATCTACATTGGGCTCACTGGCAATCACCTTAGCTTGGAAACGGCGGTCGGTGCCATCGAGGCGAAAGCGGATTTCAGTGCCTACGCTGACGGCCTTGCTGTATTTTTCCGGCACGTCAAATTCCAGCTTGATCGGATTAATGCTGACCAGCTGTACGACCGGAGTGCCAGGTGAAAGGTAGCTGCCCTCACTGACCATGCGCAGGCCGAGCCGGCCGGTAAAGGGTGCCTGGATGACCCGCTTTTCCAACTGGGCGTCTACCAGTGCGATCTCTGCCTGGGTTTTTTCCACCTCTGCGGCTGCCACTTCGTACTCTTGAAGGCTAACGCCCTCTTTTTCGTAAAGTGCTTTGAGGCGTTCTGCTATTTTTTCATTCAGCTCGCGCTGCACGATGAGGCGCTGACGCTCTGCCCGCAGTTCTTTGTCGTCCAGTTGCAGCAGTTTTTGCCCTTTTTTCACATACTGCCCTTCTTCGAAATGAATGGCCTGGATTTTTCCCGCCACCTCGGCAGCAACGGCTACCTCCTCATTGGGTACAGTAGAGCCGTTCACGGAAATGGCATCGCGCAGGGAAGCAGCTTCGGTTATGATTGCCTGAACGGGAATGGGTGGAGTTTCTTCGGGGGAAGCAGCAGCGGTTTCGGTTTCACCGGAAGGGGCGGCGCCGTTGCTACCGAGCAGTTCATCCTGAAAAAGGAAAAAAAGCACCGCCAGGGCGACGATAGCCAAAAGCGCAGTAATACGCGTAGCTTTTTTGGTCATGAGTACAGGGCATTCAATTTTCTACAGTGACTGTGGAGTGGAAGTTCGCACACAGAATAAGTAACCCTGGCAGCCTGGTTTTAGTTGCAGGCTGGCCGCTTTCTTAAGATTGCCAGCCGGGGGACAGGGGTGCCTTTTCGGCAAAAACAGGCAGTTGCCCTGCTTACTATCGGGGTAGCTTATGGGGCTGTAGGTATTGCACAGGCACTACTTCCGTCAGCCACACCTTGTTTTCAGAAAGGAAAAAAGAATATCCGTTCCGATGCATAGCAGCGGCATCTACTTTTAGCAGGACGAGCGTACCGTGCCGGCTGCCTACTTTTGGAGGCGGTAGCTTCATCAGCGGAAAGGTGGACGTGATGGCGTTGCTGCTTTTGCAGGCCAGTTTTCAGTATGCTCTCCAAAAAGCGGGTGGCAGTACCGTGGTAGAGCACCTCCGGCGGGGCGGCAGGCTCATAGCCCAGGTCAATAGGTATAGAATGGCCCTGACTGGCGCGGATACGCTGCCCGTCTGAGCTGATGGCAAAGCGCTTTTTGTCATTGTTGTCTACTACCGCCTGCAGGGTTTCCCGGTTCAGCAGTTCTCCCTTTTGCCGAAAGGCTGACAGCAGGGCGTCGACTTCGCACCAGCCCTCCTCATCGAGCGTGAGCTGATAAAGTTCCGGGCGGTGACGCAGTAGCAGACTGAGTTTCTTACTGATGCGGCGAATGTCCTGAGTGGTCATGAGGATTCGATATTAGGTTGAAAATGCAGCTCCCGCGTCGTCATGTTGAATGCGCAAAGCGAGTTGTAGGGGCCGCGGTTGAAAACACAGCCGGCATCGAGATTTAGGACGGGTAGTTCAGGCAGCCTGTTGAGCTGAAACTTTATTTGAGTGGCTGGTTTGGGCGTATGCCCGTGCAGCAGGATGCGGCCGTCGAGCCATTCGAGGTCAATAGTGCCATAAAAATCGCGAATCCATAGTAGGCTGTCTACGTCGCTAAGCGGGTCAGGGTCTTGAAAATTGAGCCCGGCGTGTACCAGGATGTAACCGCTGGGCTCCAGGTGCAAATCCAAATTTGTAAAAAATTTAAGATAAGGCTTGGGGATAAGGGATACCGGGCTGTTGGGATGCAGACCGAAGCTCCGCAGGGTAGCTTTTCCTCCATTTCCGAGCCAGACATGCTGGGATAAGGTGCCTTCTGGCATCAGGCTATCCAGCAGCATATGTTCGTGGTTACCCATCAGGCAATGTACCCGATAGCCGTCTTCCTGCAGTTTCCAGATTTGGTCAACAACGCCTTTACTGTCCGGGCCTCGGTCGATGTAGTCGCCCAGCATAAACAACTCATCCGAGGGGCTGAGCTGTATGCGGTCAAGCAGCGCGCTGAAGGTTTTGGCGCATCCGTGGGTGTCGCCTATCGCGAATTGGGCCATTATTGCTTATTTTTGAGGAACAACGTAACGCATTACCCAATAGGTTCCAAGCTTATGACGGATATTCAACTGCTCGACACTCCTCTGCAGCCACAGCAATGCATTGACTTTGTGGCCAGCCACAGCGCCGGTGCCATCGATGTATTCATCGGCACGGTGCGCAATAATACGCAGGGCAAGAAAGTGCTGCGCCTCGAGTTTGAAGCCTACGCACCTATGGCGGTCTCGGAAATGCAGAAAATTGCCGACCAGGTCAAATCGCGCTGGCCAGCGGAGAAAATGGCTTTCCACCACCGCACTGGCACATTGGAGCTGGGCGAAATTGCGGTCATCATTGCCGTGTCGACCCCTCACCGGAAAGCGTCCTTTGAGGCGTGCCAATTCGCCATTGACACCCTGAAGCAGACCGTGCCGATCTGGAAGAAGGAAATCTTTGAAGACGGGGAAGTTTGGGTGGCTGCCCACCCCTAGTTAGAGTGCCTACTTGACCACCTCAAATTCCGTCCGCCGATTGAGCGCCCGCCCCTCGGGTGTGTCATTAGGTGCAATAGGGCGGCTTTCGCCGTAGCCTTTATACCCCAGCCGGATGGGGTTGATCCCATAGGAGGCCAGGTAGTCGCGTACGGCTTTGGCCCGGGCTTCCGACAACGCCAGGTTGTCCGCCGTCTCGCCGACGTTATCGGTATGCCCATTGATGATAATGCCCCGCTCCGGGTTATCCTCCATAAACGCTTTGAGCCGGTTGAGCTCCGGAACCGACTCCGGCCGGAGGGCTGCTGAGCCGGAATCGAAGAAAACGTTGCGCAGCACCACCGGCTTACTGGGGTCTTCCACCGAGATGCCTTCCCCTGGCACCGGGCGCAGTTCAATATCCAGTCGGTAAGGCTCGTCCAGGGCAGTCACTTCTTTCAGGGCAAAATTCTCTGAATGAAAAAGGTAGCCCTCTTTGCTGACATTTAATGCATAGTCCTCTCCAAGCGGGAGGACGACCAGGAATGCCCCCCGCTCGTCTGTTTGGCCCAATTGGTGGGTCCGCTGAGTGCTTAAGCGCACAAACTCCAGTTTAGCCACCAGCGGGCGCTTCGTTTCGGCATCGCGTACGGTAGCCTCCACATAAGTTGTAGGTTGCGGGCGGGCCGCCTCATGCAGTTGGAAGGTATAGATATCCGCGTTGCCCATTTCTTCGGTACGGGCGGTAGGCCCGAGTTGGTCGGTATCGAAGTAGGCGGTTTTGCCGTCGATGCTTACTATGATAGCCCCTTCATTATTGGCGGTATTGATAGGGTAGCCCAGATTAGCGGGGCTGCTCCATATCCCGTTGGGCTGCAAGCGAGCCAGGAAAAGATCGTATTGCCCCATGCCGGGGTGCCCTTTAGACATGAAGTACAGAGTCTGCCCATCACC
The DNA here is from genome assembly GCA_964575505.1 of uncultured Phaeodactylibacter sp. Taxonomy (GTDB): domain Bacteria; phylum Bacteroidota; class Bacteroidia; order Chitinophagales; family Saprospiraceae; genus Phaeodactylibacter. The sequence goes on along the minus strand of CAZNSK010000129.1, from coordinate 4,066 downwards.
GTGTAAAAAGGGGGCCTGCTCATTGAGGGGCGTATTGATCATATCTCCCAGGTTCTGGGGCTTAAGCCAGGAACCATCAGTATTGCGGCGGGTAGCCCAGAGGTCCAAGCGGCCGTACCCCCCTTTCCGGTCACTTACAAACAAGAGGAGGTTGCCATCGGCAGAGAGCGAAGGCTGGGATTCAAAGCCTGCGGTATTCACCGGTGCCGGCAGGCGCTCCGGCTCCGTCCAGGTGCCGTTTTCCAGACGGGCGTAGTAAAGGTCAAAGTTGCCGGCGCGGTCGTTGCGGGCAAATGCCAGGGCGCGCCCATCGGCCGAAATACTGGGGCTGCTGTCGTTGTAGGGCGTATTGAAAGCCGACAAAGGCTCGCCTGCCCCCCAGACGGTATCCTGCCATTCGCTGATGTAAATATCTTCGTTGCGCGGTGTTACCCGTGTCGTATACACCAGGAATTCGCCATTGGCGGTCATGGAGGGCAAGTACTCCGGGCGTTGGGTGTTAATGGCAGCGCTCAGAGGCTTGGGGTCGAAAGGGACCGGCTGCTTAATGGCCTCGGCGGCGAATTCGGCACTACGCAATAGTTGCCGGGCTTCCACGATCTGCTTTTGGCCCACTTCTCCGGTAGCAAAGTAGGCCTCCAGGTGCTGCTGAGCCTCCTGGTACTTTTGCTGTTCAAACTCTGCCTGAGCGAGCAGGTAGTAAGCCAGAGGAGCGTAAGCGGTATCCAGTTGCAGGGCGGCTTCAAACCCGGCTTCTGCTTTTCCAAATGCCTGCTGCCGCAAGTGGAGATCAGCCCGCATCAGCAAGCCCTCCATGAAAGTAGGCGCTTTCTTCAGCAGTTTATCAAGGGTCGTAATGGCTTCGGCGTTCTGGCCCGCATTGATTTGCTGCTTAGCTTCCTCGTATAATTTTTCTGCTCTTTTATTAAGGTTCTTGACAGTGAGGTAATCCTGCCCAGCCAGGGGCAGGGTAAAAAGGAGGGCCAGGATGGCGAGTAGCATACGCATGGAAAAAACCGTTTATTCCTTAACGCTTCGGGAAGCGGTATGGTGCGCCTGAAGGGAAATTCTACGGCAACAGCCCTGCTTTTTCAAGCGCCCGGTGGAGCCCAAGGTAGGTTTGATCCGACAAGGGTGTCAGCGGGATCCGCGTCTCTTTACTGCAAAGGCCAAGCATTTCCAAAGCCCCTTTAATGCCGGCGGGGTTGCCATCGGCGTACAGAAAGGGGTGGATATCGTGCAATTGGTCATTCAGCTTACGGGCTTCCAGCAACTGCCCGGCCAGGGCGTGGCGGACCATACCGGAAAACTGGCGGGGGAAAGCATTGGCAATGACCGAGATAACGCCGGTGGCACCGCAAGCGATCATTGGCAGGGTGAGCGGGTCTTCCCCGGACCACACCTGAAAATGCGCTGGTTTGTCCTTGAGGATAGCAATGGCTTGTGACAAATCGCCCGAAGCTTCCTTTACAGCAATAAACTGCTCGCTGCTGTGGGCAAGCCGTAGCGTGGTGGCGGCAGCAATATTGGAACTGGTCCGCCCCGGCACATTATAGAGTATTACGGGTACCGGGGAGGCTTCTGCTACTGCCCGGTAGTGCTGGTAGATGCCCTCCTGAGTCGGCTTGCTGTAAGCCGGGCTGCTGGACATAATAGCGGCGATTCCTTCGAAATCATAGGTCCTCAGGGCGTTGACCAGCTTTTCGGTATAGTTGCTGCCGAAAAGGCCGGCCACTACCGGTACCCGGCCCTTTACTTCTTTTACAGTAAAAGAAAGCACCGACCGGCACTCTTCCGGGCTTTGTGTGATGGCTTCACCCGTAGTCCCCAGTGAAACCAGGAAGTCGACGCCTCCGGCTAAGGTATATTCAATGAGGCGGGAGAGGGCGTCATAGTCGATCGCCTTTTTCCGGAAGGGGGTGACCAGGGCGACCCCGGTACCGCTAAGTGGCGTCTGCGGGTTCATAGGGCATGTTGGTTTTTCCGAGCAAACTTTCCATTTGAGCAATAAACCCTTGCAGGCCAGCGGAGGCCGGCACGTCAATCATCAGATCATAAGCATAGGTACGCTCGGTAGGCGGCCCCACGCGCAGTTTGGCATTTGACAAGGCCGCGATGTATTCCAGCTGAAAATCAGGCTGCAGGCTAAGGTGGAACATCAGGTCGAACGATTGCTTCATAAACGCCTGCACCTCCGATCCTTTGGGGCGGAACTGCCAATCGATATCCTTTTTAGAGAAGGTGCGGAATGCAAATTCCTGCCCTTCCTGCGCTTCGGTCAGGAAGCCAAGGATACGCACTTGTTTGCCCTTTTTGCGCAAGGCCTCAGCGTACCGCAAAATTTGCTTGCGGGTAGAGGGATCATCGGCATTAAAGAGTATGCCAATTTGCTTAGCGTTCTTCCAGGTTACCGCCCCTCTGCCAGCGGCGGGCTTTCGCTTAGCCACTTCCCTGAGCAATCCTCTGTAATGCAGGCGCAGCCTAAAGTCTTTTAAGAACCCCATGTTGTTGATGTTTATCTACTTCCAGCCCAAGTTTCGAGCGAGTGCTGCTTGAAATGGCCGGGGGTCAGTCATTTTCGGAATTAGCGGCGGCGGTACGCTCGTAAACGCCAATTTTGCTATACTTTTCAATACGGGCGTTTATGCGGTCGTCCGGTATCATATCCTGTACCTCCGCTATGGCTTTTTTGATTTGCCGTTTCAGCACTTTCGCCATTTCCTCCGGCGCGGAATGCGCGCCCCCCAGGGGCTCCTTGATGATCCCATCGATGATGCCGAACTCATACATGTGGTCGGCGGTCAGCTTAAGGGCCTCAGCGGCTTGTTCTTTGTAGTCCCAGCTCCGCCAAAGGATGGAGGAGCAGGATTCCGGGGAAATAACGGAGTACCAGGTGTTTTCCAGCATATAAACACGGTCGCCCAGGCCGATGCCGATAGCACCGCCGGAGGCCCCTTCCCCGATCACCGCGCACACTACGGGCACCTGCAGCTGAGCCATTTCAAAGAGGTTGCGGGCAATGGCTTCTGCCTGCCCCCGCTCTTCTGCTTCCAGGCCCGGGAATGCCCCCGGTGTATCGATCAGGCAAACGACCGGATACCCGAACCGCTCGGCAAGCTTCATCAGCCGGAGGGCTTTGCGGTAGCCTTCCGGGTTGGCCATTCCGAAGTTGCGGTACTGCCGCATTTTGGTATTCACGCCCTTTTGGTGGCCCAGGATAACCACGGTTTGCCCGTCGAGGGAGCCCAGCCCCCCCACGATAGCCTTGTCATCAGCATAGCAGCGGTCGCCGTGCAGCTCTACGAACTTGCGGCACATCTGCTCAATATAATATAAGGTGTAGGGGCGTTCCGGGTGGCGGGAAAGCTGTACTTTCTGCCAGCCGGAGAGGTTACTGTAAATTTCCTTGCGTTTATTTCTAATCTTATTTTCCAGCTCCCGGGTCATCTCCGAGACATCGAGGTCGCCCTCATTGCCGACCTGCTTGATTTTTTCCAGCTGTTCGTAGAGGCTTTCCAGAGGCTTCTCAAATTCGAGGAACACCATAGTCCTTGTTTTTTAGAGCTGCTCATGCGAATGATTTGGAGCCGACGGCTTCCGCTAACAGCCCGTTAGCGTAGTGATCAAATGCATTAGGGGTGTCTTCATCTGGGGTTAGAAAACACAAAAGTAGCAATAAGGCTACAGAGAAAAGGGGCGGAATATTTTTTTTCGCTTTTTTTTAAAAAAAGGTTGCGCTGAATCAAAAACGCGTTTATATTTGCACTCGCAATGACGCAAGAGCGCCAAAAGCACTAAAAAATAAGCGCTAAACGAAGTGCTTTCGAATAAAATAGTCTGGTAGTTCAGTTAGTTAGAATATCCCGCTTAGCAGCGGGAGGGTCGCAGGGGCAACCCCTTCAAAAACTTTCTTGCTTGCTGGAATACCACTAAAAATAATGGTCCGGTAGTTCAGTTGGTTAGAATATCCCGCTTAACAGCGGGAGGGTCGCGGGGGCAAACCCCTCAAAGACTTTCTTGCTTGCTGGAATACCACTAAAAATAATGGTCCGGTAGTTCAGTTGGT
>CAZNSK010000128.1:0-17297 GCA_964575505.1 uncultured Phaeodactylibacter sp. | reverse complement strand
AGCCGCCTTCGGAACTCCGGATCTTTCCAAGCTTTTTGCAGTACCTCATTCAGTACTTCCTGTTCATTTTTCATGGCTTGGTTATTTGTGCTTTGTTTCATTCGTTGATGTAAAATTAAGGGCTGGCGTACTGATGAAAATGCCTAAAAAGCGGTCAAAAACACTTTTCTTCAAAATTTTATTCATTCGGCATTAGCTCAGCAGTTCCTTTGGCATCACCCCAAATTCCTTTTTGAAAAGGCGCGAAAAGTAATAAGGGTCGCGCATGCCTACCGCCTGAGCAATTTCGTTGACGGTCTTGTAGGCGTAATTCTTCAGCAGGGTCCTGGCTTTGTAGAGCCTCAGGTTGCGGATATAGCGGTTGGGCGTTAGGCTGGTATGCTTTTCTACGATGCGGAAGAGCTGCCGCTGACTGACGGCTAACTCCTCTGCCAGCCAGGGGACGCTCAGAAAGGAAGCATCGAGGTGGTCTAAAATAGCGGTTTCCAGATCCATCAGCCATTCCAGGTCGGCTTGGGCCACGCGGTTGGCGGACTGGCCGTCATCCCCGGACAGGAATTCCTGCCGTTTAGAGAGGGCCTCCGCATCGAATTGAAAGAGCTCGGGGTATTTGAACTTACCCTGCACTTCCACTTTGATCAGCTTTTGCCGCTCAATCTCCAGAATATTTTTGATCAGCATCTCTAACTGCTCGCTGCTTTCCAGCATAATAGTGGAAATCCGGTTGGTCTCCGCGTCTTTCTGCTGTGTCCGGGTTTGTATATGCCGTGTTAGGCGAACAATTTCATCAAGGGGTTTCTGGATGTGGCTGGCAATCTGAGAAAGCACAGCTTCAGACTCCCAGTTAATGCTGGTATTGGTGATAGCTTGATTCATGGCACTTTGCGTTTTTACAGTGAGCTTGCCGGGCAGTAGATACCACAGGCAAGGGCAACAGGTGACCATTGGAGCGGTGTGTACAGGTTGTTAGCCCGCACGCGCTCCATCGTAAAGTGCGCCACCTTGCTAAAAATGTAATTACAGGCCGATGCGGACAGAGACGAGATTCTCGGTCAGCGTTACTTTATAATTGCCTTTGGGCAAATGAATAGGTTTGCCCATAAACTCCGGGCTGGCATTATAATCCTCTTCCAGCTGGAAGTACCCGCTGCCGAAGTGCTTCCGAAAAGCGTACGGGCTTAGGGAGCTACGAGGAAAGGAAAGCTCGAAGTACTCGTTTTCCTTAAGGCTGGCCAGTCCGTAGAGGCGGTTTTCCGCCTTGCTGGTATCGTAGGCCAGGAAGTCATTGGTGCAGGCATTTTCTATTTTGCAGATGCCCAGGTGCTTGCATTTAGCGGTAGGGCGGCCCAGGACCACCTCGGCAAAGGTTTGTTGTACAACAGGCTTGGTTGGCACCGGGCGGGCTTTAATTTTCGAGGTATTAACAGTCATTTTTGAATCGTTTTAACTTTGAGCTAATTTTTTAATATGCTTTTTTAGAGTTCCAGTGATTCATCAATAATTATACTATCTGCTTTTCTATCTATTGAGGAATCGTCGCTTAACAAAATTGTCTTCTGAGTATAGGCTGGAGTTTCCAGCTTCAACGTAAATAGGGTGTCCATAGCGATCAGTTTTGGTTAATTGATATAGCTAAATTTATTGTCAATCAATAGATGGCGAACCTCGGCACCCAGTAAATCCGGACCGGGTTCAGTAGTTAGATTTGTAATATGATTTTCTAATGTTTTTGTTTGTCTGTAGGCATTGCATGGTTACAGTAAATGAGCTAGTACCATGCATCTTTGATAGAGTAATTTGGTTGAGCATGAAGTCGTACACATGCTTATCAGCTAGGTTGCTGTGAAACTGGGGGCTTGTTTTTGTGCTTTGCTTCCAAGGGCGAAGCGTGTTTGAGTATACTTAATAACTTATAGGACAAATATATAATTGATTTGCAGGCAACACCACGACAGAATCAGCTGGGTTGTCAGGTGAGGCTGGAAGAGTTGAAGTGAAACTTCGATCACAAAAATATGATAATCAATTAATTGTGCGGCAGAAAAGCCTGTTCTTGTCATTTTAAAATTTTTTAAATATATAAATTTAACCAAAACGCATATCTTCGTTGTAGCCCAGCTGTATACTTTTTAGTTTTTGTGGAGAGGCCTGAAAGGCAAAAAAAATTAGGCGGAAAACCCTTATTGTGTTTTTGTGTTTGATGCTTTTCGAGGCTTTTCCGCCTGAAACCGCCTAAAGCTATAGTCTAGTATGGAAGAACTACGAGAACTTGTTTACATTCTTGCTAATCATGCCGCTCAGGACGCTTATTTCAACAATAATTATTTTGGAGGGAGCGGCTCCAAAATGCAGCAGTTGTTTGATGCGATTCAACAAGGAAAGGTAACAGATGACCGGGAAGCCGTCGGGCTCATTTACGGCGAGCAGCGCATTAGCAGCAAGTACCGCAACCTCAAGTACGAGCTAAAAAAGAAGCTGCTTGATGCCTTGCTTCTGGTCAGGTCAAACGGCGGGAAAGGGCGGAACGAAGCTTACTACCAATGCTGGAAGGAATGGGCAGCCTGCCAAATTTTGATTGAAAAGTCAGCGCGGGCCTCTGCCAAAGCTATCGCCCAGCGGTTGCTGCGCAAAGCCATGGAGTATGATTTCCTTAGCCTGGTGGTCAACATCGCACTTTTTCTGCGCAACCACTATGCGCTGCGCGAGCGGAATCAAGAACGGTTTGAGTATTACGATGAACTCTACGAGCGCTACCGGCAGGAAGAGGCTTGCAACAACTTGGCCCATAAGTACTACATGAGGCTCATTCTCGACCACGCGCAGGACAGCGTCATCGCCAACCCGCAAATTGAGGCAGACGCCCAAAGGTATCTTAAAGAGCTTACGCCACTTAAAGAACAGGTCTCAAATGTCAAGTTTTACTATTACCTCTATCAGGTTCAGCTTTTGGGAAAGATGGGCGTTTTCAATTATCAGGAAGCGAAAGATATCTGTGCGCAAGCTATTGCTTATCTCGAACAGAGTAACTTCGAGTTCAAAGGGGGCGCACTTAACTTCCTACTGAATAAACTGGTATGCCATATACAACTGGGAGAGTTTGAGGAAGGGCAAAAGACGGCTGTCACTTGTAGCGAACTGGTAGAGGAGGGGACATTCAACTGGTTCAAAACACAGGAATACCTGTTCTTGCTTTCCGCCCATACCGAAAACTACCAGAGCGCCTATGATAGTTACTACGCGGTCGTCAACCACCCCCGATATAAAGCCTATTCCATTTTGCACGAAACCTGGTCGCTCTACAAAATGTACCTGCACTTCTTGTACCTGTTGGGCAAGTTCGAATTGGCAGCAGGCGACCGGTCCTTTTCTAAAGTGCGCCTCGGAAAATTCCTGAACGAAACCCCTTCTTTTGCCAAGGACAAACAAGGTATGAACATCCCGGTCCTGATCATACAGATGGCGTTTTTAATTTTGCAGCACAAGTACGACCTTGCTGTGGAACGCATCGACGCCCTCAACAAATACTGCGACCGCTACCTGAGGGGCAACGACCCGAACTTCCGGTGCAATTGCTTCATTAAAATGCTGCTGGAAATTCCGAAGTCCGCTTTCCACCGCAACGGGGCAGAGCGCCGGGCGCAAAAGTACCTGAAGCGTATGAAAACGACGGCCATCAACTTCAGCAGCCAGGCCCATGAGCTCGAAATTCTGCCCTTTGAAGATTTTTGGTACCTTATCTTACAAACGTTGGATAATAAGTTCTACAAGGTAAAGCAGCTACGGTAAGCCTGCATGGATCCGCAAAGAAGGCGCCTACAATTACTTTTTGGTAAATTGCCAGGTGCCGTCCCATCCCTTCGGAGGCGGACACGCTTTGAATTCCGTACAACGCTCCAGGAACAATTGGGAAGGGCGGTCTTGTTCATCGAACAGCAAGGCCTTCTTAAAAGCCCGCCCTGCGGCCTGGAAGTCCTGCTGCCGGTAAAGCTGCAGCCCCTCAGCGTAAAAATCGAGCAGGCGCTGCTTATCGTCACCCGGCTGTTGCCCGGGCAAGCTGGCGAGGGTGTAGATAGTTACGGGTTCGTCTTTGCCCTTAGCCTTTATGCAATCCAGCTCCCGCCAGTGATAGGCACCGCTCAATTGCTGATAGGTATCTTCACAAACTAAGATCTGTACGCCGTAGAATTTGGTCAGGCCCTCCAGGCGGGAAGCCAGGTTGACGGCATCACCGATGACGGTATACTCAAACCGCTTGGTGGAGCCTATGTTGCCGGCGATTACATCTCCGGTAGCAATCCCGATGCCCATGCCCAATTGGTACTTGAGGTGGGTAATATCGCCTACCCGGTGCAAATTCCGGATCATGCCGACCCCCGCCCGCAGAGCGTTGTCCGCATCCTGGTCGGTATTATACGGAATGCCAAAGGTGGCCATGATGGCATCACCAATGAGCTTGTCCAGCACGCCGTTATGCTCGGATACATAGTCGACCATAACATCAAAGTAGCGGTTCAGGAAATTGACGACCTCAATGGCTTCCAGCTTTTCGGTAAGCGAGGTGAAGTTGCGGAGGTCGCTAAACAGGATGCTGCAACGGGTGTATTTACCATTGAAAAGCGATAAGTCGTCGTTATTGATGATCTCATTGATCACGTGCTGCGGCAAATAGCGGTTGAGGTTTTCCTTGACCCGCTCCTCGGAGGTGATGTCCCGAATGACGTTGATGACGCCGATGCTTTCGCCCTCCGGGTTCTTCATAGGCAGGGCGTTGAAATTCAGGACCAGCTTTTTATTATGGAGGTTCGTGCTTTCGATATTGAGCTTTTCGAATTTCTCGCCCGAGCGCATGGTATAGTCAGTATAGGCTAGAAAGTCATAGTACGCTGACGCCAGGTCGCGATAATCTCGGCCTATGAGCTGTTCCGCTTCAATGCCCAGAATATCGCAGCACCGCTTATTTACCGTCTTTACCCGGCCATCCTTTTCAATAGTCAGTATACCGTTGTCCAGGTTTTCGAATAAGATATCCAGGTAATTCTTAATCGTGCTGATCTCCTCGAACAGCGTAGAGTTCTGAATGGCAACGCTAATTTGGGAAGCAAAGCCATTGAGGATGAATAGGTCCTGCGTGGTGAAATCGCCTTCCCTCTTATTGATGGATTGAATGACCCCGATCACTTCCCGGCTCGCATTGAAGACAGGGATGCTAATAATGGAATTAGTGCGATAGCCCATCTTCCGGTCTACCGATTGATCAAAATTGGGGTTGCTGTAGGGGTTATTTTCAATGAGCGGTTGCCGGGATTTGGCCACATTATAAGCCAGCCCCTTCCGCGTCTTAATGATTTGAGTGCCCAGCCCTTCGCCAAATTTGGTCCACAGCACGTCCTCTTCCTGGTCGAGCAAAAAGAAGCTGCTGCGGTCGGAGCGCGTGATTTCCGAAGCCTTGGTGATGATCATTTCGATCAGGCTGCTGAGGTCCAGCTTGGAATTGATGGAAGAAGATACCCGGAGCAGGGTCGCAATATCATTCTTGATGGCTTCCGCCGAGGCGTACAGGTTTGCGTTTTTAATGGCCAAAGCCACTGCATCGGAAAAACTCTGCAGAATGGTGACGTCCCGTTGATTGAAGTCGCCCTCCCTCTTATTCAGGGACTGTATCACGCCAATAACTTCCTGTGCTTCGTTGCGGATAGGCACGCAAACCACTTTTTGGGTGTTGTACCCGGTGATTTCGTCGAAGTACGCATTGAAGTATTTGTTTTGGGAGACATCATTGACGACTTCGGGACGCCCCTGCTGTGCGCAACGGCCGGCGATCCCACTATTAGTAGGCATTGAGATGAGGTTATCTTCTATGCCCTGTGAAACCAAGCTGTCCAGCGTCTGCTCAGCATCGTTGATCAAGAATACGGTACTGCGCTCCGCATCCACGGCCTGGGTAATGTTCGTTAAGATGGTATTGATCTCGTATAGCATTTCCGTTCTCATAGCGTAGAAGCTTGTAGAAGTTTATAGAAGGTGTTAAGCAGCCGCTCTTGCCCATCGGGTGCGGCTATTTCCAGTAAACTGTGGCTACAAAGCGCGAGCAAGGGTAGTTGGGCATTGGCGGTTTGCTCAGGCTGTACTTGGCGGCTGAAAGCTTCCACTTGCAGTGCCGCCTCGTAAAGGATCACTTGCAGCGCCTGCCGGGCTGGGGCATGCAGGGGCGGTTGCCCCAGGTAATTGTTCAGTCGGCCCGTTGCCCTGAGCCTGGGGTAATCCTCCAGGCCTATGAACTGCATGAACCAATCGGACCGGAAGTGAGGCTGTACAGCCGTGATACCTGCGTAGTCGGCAATGAGCTCATCGTACATATTGACATGCATGCAGCCAAAGCGCCGCAGCGTGAAATAGTGCGCTCCCTCGTGCGCCAACCGGATACGAAGAGACTGCTCCAGCCAGGTTTCACGATCAAGTTCCAGCGCCCTTGCCGGCACATTGCTGTAGGGGATGCGGCTCAGAATAATTACGCTGTCCTGGAACAGATTCTTATGCTCCGCCAGGTTGGGATAGCCTCCCCGGGCTTGCAGCTTCCGCACCCGGTCCCAATTGTTGAGCCCTTTGATCAGCGCGGCCCCCATGGAAGCGGGTACTGGCCGGGGCGCATTGCGGTAGCACAGGGCTTGAATGATGGATTCGAAATCTGCTCGTTCTTCGGCGATCAGGACAGGAATGCGACCAGCCGGGGAGGCATGCAAAAACAGCTTCAGCTTGTCCGGTGCCTTTAGGGCCAGCCCGCTAGCCTCCGGCATGTGCAGGGTAGAAGCGCCGCGGCGGGTGGCCCGCTGGTAGTTGTCCGAACCGCTTAGGCCTTCAGCTACCGGGAATTGAAACTGCACCCAGTGTTTGCGCAGAGTAGGGTATACACCTGCTTCCTGCGCTTCGGCAAGGTAGCCTTTCCAGGTCTCCACCAGGGCTTCATCCTCCAGTTGGCGGTGTTCGGCAGCTTCGGCTGCACTGCCAAAGGATGGCAAAAGGTAATCGCGTAGCTCCCGCAGCGCTTCCGTCTCCTGCGTATACGACCTCAGTCGTTGATCAGTCATCTTTACGGTCATAGGGCTACGCAATTTGTCGCTTGGCCAAAGTAGAGAACAGCCCATCCTTCGCCATCAGCTCGTCGTAGGTGCCAGACTCGACGATGCGGCCCTGGTCCATCACGAAGATCCGGTCGGCGTTAACAATCGTGCTCAGGCGGTGAGCAATGACGATGCGCGTGGCCTGCAGGCGGTCGAGGCTTTCCGATACAATACGCTGCGTGCGGTTGTCGAGCGCACTTGTAGCCTCATCCATATACAGGATGCGTGGCTTGTGGACAATAGCCCGGGCAATCATCAGCCGCTGACGCTGCCCGCCGGAGAAGGTGCTGCCGCCCTCACTGATCACAGTGTGCATGCCCATGGGCATCTGCTCGATGTCTTCTTCCAGCCCGGCCATAGCGGCGGCAGATTCGGCATCTTCCAGGGTAAGCTCTGAGCTGCCGACGATATTCTGGTAAATACTGCCGGACATCAAAGAGCCATGCTGTAGCACCACCCCCAGCTGACGGCGTACCTGCTCTTTGTTAAGGGAGTCAAATGCTTGACCATCGTAGTAGATGGAGCCAGCCTCTGGTTCCTCAAAACCCAGTAGCAGCCGCATCACGGTAGATTTACCGGAGCCCGAGGGCCCGACAAAGGCGACCATCTCGCCGGAATTGATCTTGAAAGAAACGTCCTTGAGGATCAAAGGCTGATCATCGTGGTAGCGGAAGTTGACGCCATTGAACTCCAGCTCGCCGGCGAGCTCGCCCGGGTCCGCATTATCGGCGGCGGATTCCGGCTCTTCTTCCAGTATGGGCTTCAAGCGCTCGTAGAGGGGGATGATGTTCAGAGAGGAAATCAACCCCATGCACATGGTCAGGCAGTCGTTGAGGAATTGGTTGAAGGCCGTGACAAATGCCATGAATACGCCCACTGAAATCAGCCCCGCTGCCTGAGTCGCATTGTTCAAAGTGTAAAAAATGAAGCTGAAGAAGAAGATATTGGTCAGCAGCGGATAGGAGCCCTTGAAGACCTCCACAAAGTTCTGATAATTGCCCGAGCGGAAGCCCAGGTGCTTAAGCTGGCTGAACTGATCGGCCCACAGGGAAAAGACCCGGCGCTCCGAACCGCTCACCCGCACTTTGCTGATGCCATTGAGGAATTCAAAGAGGAAGCCCTGAATGTTGCCCTGCACGTCAGATACCTGCCGGTCGTAGCGCAGTTTCATGAAGCCCAGGCCGCCAATGATCAACACCGCCAGCACGGCCAGCCCTACGCCTACCCAGGCCAGGCTGCTGTCGTAATAAAACAACAGGAACAGGTTGACAATAGAGAAGGTGCCGCTCAGTACCGCAGTCAGTACCGTATTGGAAAGCATCTGCCGAATGGCATTAATACCCAGTGCCCGCATGGTCAGGTCGCCTGCCGAAAACCGGCGGAAAAAAGTCACCGGCAGCCGCATCAGGTGGTCCATCAGGCCGGCCTGCACGGTAATGTTGGATTTGGTCTCTACCCGCAACAGCAGGATGCCCTTAGTCAGCTCCAGCAGGGTTCTGACCACCGCAATAACCAGCATAATAGCGAATACCTCCCAAAGGAAACTGCGGTCGGCCTGTGGGATCACATCGTCAAACAAGACGCCAGATAGTACAGGCGTAAGCAGTCCGATCAAGCTGCCAGCCAGTGCGGCGAGGATGATGAACAGGCTGTCTTTATGCAGCCCACGGATTGCGAATTGTCCGATCTTTTTGATAGACGACATACGCTCCTGGAAGGAGTAGAAGAACATATAAGCCGTAGGGTCCAGGGTGTGCGCAACGGCTTCGGTTACCTCGGTATGCGTTTGATCGGCTGGGTTTTGCAAAGTATACCCCCCGGTAGCCTTTTGGATAAGCGCGACCGGCTGTTTGCCCTTGTGGGTAAAGGCAAGCAAATGGCCGTTTTCCTGCTCCCACCATTTGCCTCTGAGAATGACTTTGCGGGTGCGGGCATTGGAAGCCTTCGCAATAGCGGCCAGTTGCCCGGTCTGGTTATTTTCGTAATCGCTCAGGTACTTGGGCTGGGTGAAGTCAAACTGGGAGACCTTTCCAATCAGCTGGCAGGCGCCCAATAATGTATTTTGGCTGTCAATATCGCTGAAGATAATCTCTTCTTCCTCGGGGGAGACAATCGTCTTCAACGCCTTCAAGCCCCGCTCTATGGAATGGCTGTCGGCATTGGCCCGCGCCATCAGGCGTTCGGCAGCCGACTCGTTCAGTTCCGCAAAGCGGGCTTTCAGCTCCCGGAGGAAATAAGCCTGTAAATGGTGGATAGACAGCATTAGGCTGATCTCATCTTCCACCAGCGACCGGGTATCAATAAGTTGCACGCTGGATTTTGGCTTAGCCGCCCTCAGCCATAGGGCTCGGGAGACGGGCAGGAAATACCGGGCTTCCTCCTCGGCAGAAATGCGGTCTTGCAAATTGCCAAAGTAGCATACCTCCCCCCCTGTTAGTTGAGCCCAAAGTAGGCCTTTACTTGGAAATGCAACCTTCTTCCGTTCCAGCCTCACAGGTTCAGCCGCCACGGTCAAATCCTGATATATCCGGGGGCTGTTCTCTTGGTGGATGTAATTGGCAAAAGCGGTGACCCAGCGCTCTATTTTCTGAGTCAACTGCCCCTTGTGCAGCCGGCCAATGATAGACTTGTGGACCTCAATCAATTTGCAGCCCGGACCTACTACCGCCAGGGTAAAAGGGTCGAAACCCTCGCCTGTCCGGAACCCAAACAGTAAGTCGCCTTTCTGGGCGGTATACAAATGGTGGCGGCTGCTCGTCAGATGGCCATCTTCGTCCCGGGTCAGGTAATACACTTCCACCTCTCCGGACGCGACCATCCAGCAGTAGTCGGGCTTATCGAGAAAAAAAGGCTTGCTGGCGCCCAATATGACTTCGGTAGGTTTAAACTTCATGACGATATATTATTTGGAGTTGATCAATTCGGCATACAGCCCATCCCGGGCAATCAGCTCATCGTGTGTGCCGCGTTCAACTATTTTTCCGAATTTCATGACAATGATCTCATCGCAGTCGCGAATCGTGCTCAGCCGGTGCGCCACGATCAGGCAGGTACAGCCCCGCCGCTTGATGTTGTCCATGATGGCTTTCTCGGACTTTGGGTCCAGGGCGCTTGTGGCTTCATCCATGACCAGCAAGGAGGGGTTGAGCACTAGGGCCCGGGCGATCTCCAGGCGCTGCCGCTGCCCGCCGCTGAAGTTGGTGCCTTTCTCCGAGACCTCGCTGTCGTAGCCATTCTTCCGGGAGGCAATCACTTCGTGGATCATTGCATCCTTAGCGGCCTGAATGATATCCCGCTCCGGGATGGTGTCGTCCCAGAAAGCAATGTTTTCCTTGATCGTGCCTCTGAACAAGGAGATGTCCTGGTCAATCACGGCAAGGGAGGTGTTCATAACGGGCCGCGGAATATCGTATCGGGGCTTTCCGTCGAAAAGGAGCTCGCCTTCCCAGGGGTCGTACAGCCCGGCGACCAGCCTGGCCACAGTGGATTTCCCGCTGCCTGAGCCGCCCACCAGGGCTACCCGGCTGCCGGGTTCCAGCTTAAGGCTGAAATCTTCAATCAGGGCTGGCATAGCATGGGTGTAGCCAAACTTGATGTCCTTCAGCTCCAGCGCCCCAGTCAGCTTTTTCATTGTTGTGCTATTCTCCTCGGGCTTGTCTTCCCGGCTGAATTCCTCGGCAATATCGTAGTCGAGCACGTCATCAATCCGGTTCATATCCCCTTCGGTTTCCTGAAGGGTTGCCCCTACCGCGACCAGCTGATTGACAGGGCGGATAAAATTATTCATCAGGTAGAGGAAAGCGACGAGCATGCCCAGCGTCATATTGCCATCCATGACCTGCAGGGCGCCAACGCCCATGATTACGGCCGTATTCAGTGCCATCAGAAAAGGGGGGATGACATTGAGCCGCAGCGACAGCCAGCCCAGTTCCTGCTGTGCGTTCATCACCTTGGCCAGGTGACCGGACCAGGTGGTGAAAAAGTCGCCTTCCCGGCCGCTGGCTTTCAGCGTCTCTATCATGCTGATGCCCGACATGGTACTGCCCATCAGTTTGCCGTTCTCGTTGACCAGGCGGCGGTTACCATCCTTGCGGGCACGGGAAACCAGCTGCAGGCAAATGACATTGATAGCGGCGATGACGATACCAATTGTAGTTAACAAAACGTCATAGCTGAACATCAACAAAGCGTAAAAAACTACTACAATAACATTGAGCGCAGCATTGGCCAGGTCGCCACTCAGCAGGCGCGCCACCTTATCGTTCAGGCTAACACGATTGCCAACCTCTCCGGCGGAACGCTGCGTAAAGAATGCAATGGGCAAATGCATAATATGCCACAAAAACTTACTGGAGGTTGCAAGCGCCAGCTTCGTCTCCAGGCGGAGCAGGTAGTACTGCTGAATAAAAATAAGCAGGGCGTTGATGCCAAAAACCGTACCCATAGCCAAGAGCAATGGCATAACGAAGTTGGACCGGCCATTGACCAAAAATTGGTCAATGAACATTTTGGTAAAGGAGGGAATGATTAAGCCAGGAATCACCAGGAACAGGCTCGCAAGCACGATGAACACCAGGCTCATCTGCGAATTGGAAATCCGGCTGCGCAGCGCAGTGGTCAGCCCTTCCTTTTCGTTGGCTTTTTCGAAGCCTTCACCCGGCCTCAAGTCAATCGCCACGCCAGTGTAGGACTCGTCAAACTCTTCGTAGGAGACCTGGTAGCGGCCCTGGGCAGGGTCGCTTAGGTAGACCTTGTCTTTGCCAAACCCTTCCAGCACCAGGAAGTGGTTGAAGTTCCAGAAAATGATCAGCGGCATTTTTGCCTCCTTGAGCTTTTCAATGGACTTGGCAAACCCCTTCGCCTTCATATTGTAGGAGCGGGCGGCCTTCATGATATTGGTGGCCTTGAGCCCGTCCCGGGATACGCCACAGGCGACGCGCAGTTTTTCCAATGGCACTTTACGGCCGTAGTAGCCCATGATAATCGCCAGGGCCGCTGCGCCGCACTCCACGGCTTCCATCTGCAGGATGGTAGGCGTTTTGACCCGCTTGCTGACGGCTGGTTTGCGCTGCTTTTTACGCTTCTTCTTATCTATAGTAGGAAACATCACATTCAAATTTTAGAAACGAGTGGATCAATACAGGTCAAAAAACTTCTTGAAGGCCGGGACCACCATCGCGATGGGTGGTTGCTCCTGTACGGTTATCTTGCCATTACAAGAAGTGCCGGCATTGACCGTGATCTCAGGCCCGTTTGCGGAGGTCCAGGCATAGCCGCTGTAGGCATCCGGGTTTTGCTCGAATTCCACGTAGACTTCGAAGGGGGCGCCCATGCGCAGCAGGCTACTGACAAGCTGGTCGTTTTTCATGCTTGTCATCATACCTTGCTGGGTGACTGGAAAGGCAGATACGTAGGTCACTTTGGCTTTCATGTAGCCATGTTCCTGAGGCTTCACGGTAGCCGGTGCTACGAGGGCCTCCATGCCAACCTTGATCTTTTTGCCATCCTGGGAGGGGACGTACAGCAAGCCGCGCACTTTCCCGTTCTCGGCCACAGCCATGTCGTTCTTGAGCTTAAACAGGGGGGTGCCCATGCCTACGACCACGCCTTTGCTGGATAGCACTTCAACTACCTGCCCGTCGTGGGGGCTGGTAATAGTGGATTTGATCTGGTATTGCTCCCGCAACTGCTCCAACCGGATTTCATCTTGGGCGATGCGCTGCCGCAGCACCGTTACCCGCTGCTCCTGATTAAAGTCGGCGTTAAGGGCCTGGGAGGAAAGCTGCACCAACTGGGCACGCAAGCTTTCAATCTGGTTTTGCGCGTTTTCCAGCTTTTGCTCGCTGGCAACAACCTGCGGCTTGGTGATCAGCCCTTTTTCAAGCAGGCCTTCCTCGGTCTTTAGCTGCTGCTGCAGAAAGACAATATTCTTCTTGGTCGACTCTATCTGCTGTTCCAGGCTCAGGCGCTTTTGCTCGAGCAGGTCATTCTGCAACTGCGCGTCCTTGTTGCCAAAGGTCAGCAATTGCTTGAGCTCGTACTGCCGCTCGTTCAGGGCGGCTTCGGCTACATCGATTTGCTGCAGGAGCTCGGGCTGGTCGATGGTAGCGACCACATCACCTTTCTCGATCTGGTCGCCCACCTCTATTTTGAGGTCGACCAACTGCCCCTGAGCCGTGGAGACGACGTCGTAAACCTCGCCACCCAAAAGGATGCCGACGGTGTTGACCTTCGTCTTGACTCGTCCAAAACAACCCCAGGCTACCGCAGTAGCTAAGGCAATAGCAATTGTCATCAGGGCAATCCAGGCACGGGTGCTGGTGACCTGAATGAGCTGGTCTAATTTCTCAGGTGTGGATAATTTCTCCAACGCTGATTTGCGAAAAAAACTAGGCGCTGCCATAATTGATGTATTTTTTATATTATTCTTTTTATTGATTATTTCATTTCTGGTTACGGTCTCGGCAGGCTGTAGAAAATAGCTGGATCTACGGCCTGGCTATTGGTATTGATTTCATTGCCGGTAAACAGGGTGCCGGTTTCAAACCGGAGGTTGCTGATCGCTACGGCGTACTGTTGCTGGGCCTGGATGAACTCCAATTGCGCAAACGTCAGGCGCTCCTGCAACAAGATGAGGTTGAGGAGGGTAGTGAGCCCGTTCTGGAACTTGAACTGCTCATTCTCGAAAACTTCCTCGTAGTATTGCAGCGATTGATCCGCTTTTTTAACCGCTTCCACACTGTTCAGGTAGTTGTTGTAGGCGATGCTGACGTTTAGCTCAATGTTTCGGATCTGATCCCGGTAAAAGGTCTCGATATCTGCCATTTCCAGCTGAGTACGGAGCATGGCAGCTTCGGCTTGGTTGTTGTTGAGTGGGAATGTGTAGTTCAATCCTACGCCCACCTGATAGTTGCGACCTTCATCGTTGGCGAGCGCTCGCACAAAGCGGTCGATTCCGTTACCCATCGCTGCCCCACCGTAGTTGGCAAAGGCATTGGCGTTGAGCTGAGGGCGCAAATTGTTTTCCGCTACTTCCAACTGCGTATCTTGCTGTTCGAGCTGCTTGCTCAGGGCGCGCAGGTCGGCCCGGTTCGCCCGAGCGATCCCCAGCAATTCATTCAGGCTGGGCGGTGCCTCCGTAGTGTCCAAAGTAGGAAAGGCACTTAGCGGCTGGCTGATTTGGGTGCTGGCTTCGGTCTCCAGCCCCAGGCTTCTGCCCAGGTTCTGCTGCGCATTGTAGAGGGATTGCCCGGCAATAATGGTTTGGCGCTCCTTGTCGATCAGGTCAGCCTGCACCTGGGTCAGATCACCAACTGGTTTTTTATCGGCCGCTACAAGCTCTTCGGTCATTTGCAATACCGACCGCACCCGGGCTTCATTGGCCTGGTAAACTTCGTACGACTCGCTCGCGCCCCGGTACTGCCAATAGGCATTCAGGGTCCGGAGCAGCTGCTGGGAAGTGATAAAGACGGCATTGCCCTGCTGCCGTTCCCAACCGAGCTTAGCCAGGGTTTCCCCCGCCGTGACGATATCCCGACCCCGCCCCCTGAGCAGGGGGTGGGAAATAGAAAGGGACGTGCCCGTGTTGTTGTCAGCAAAAAACGCCCCCACTTCTTCGTTGAAAGCGGTCAGTGGATAGCTGTCGGCCACCCGCTGGTAATTCAGGCCAATGCTAGCCATCGTACCGCTCCGGAAGGTGCGCTGAAGCTGGGCGGAAAGGAATAGGTCATTGGTGTTGATCTCATTGCCGACGATAGAGCGTCTGGGATCGGCACCCAGCAAATTGTATCCACTTCGGCTTAAGCTTAAGTCTGAAGCCAGGTGGTAATCGAATTGGCTGCGCGCAGTCTGCCGGGCAGCCTCGGCGATTCCTGTTTGTATTTGTTGACGCTTGACAGTTGGGCTCTTCGCCAGGGTGAGCTGATACAAATTCAGCAAATCACCGCTAATCTCCTGGGCTTGAGCCAATAGCGTCCCGGTACCCAGGCATACAATGCCCAGGATGCGTAGATATTTAAGCAACATAAGAAATTGTATTTTTTAGCTTTCTGCGAATTTACTGAGCATGCGGCTGAAGCGGCTGCCCGCTTTGCCTACTTGATTGAGTACGTTCATATTGATTTCGTCCGCGTCGTCTTCTGGCGCACCGTAGCCCAGGCGGCTGGTGGTTTTCCGGAGGCGGTCCGAGAGGAACAGCGCGATGGAGTAATAGAAGCGGGCCGCAAAGCGGGTATTGGCTTCCATGTATTGCTTGACCCGTTCCAGGGAAATCGCGTAAACGCTAACGGCTTCATTAGCGACTACGGATACAGAAGGCGGGCGCTCATCCAGAAATGACATTTCCCCGATGATTTCACCGGAGGCAATTTGCGCAATTTCCACATCCGGCTGCTCCTCGTTGAAGATGCGGAGGCTGCCCGACAGTACAATATAAATCTCTTCGATCGGCTCGCCTTGGCGGACCAGATAATCGCCAGCGGTGAGCTGGCGCTGATGGCCCTGTTCAATCATCCATTCGATGTCGGAGTCGCTAAGGTGGCCTAATACAAATAATACTCTTTTCATAGTCCTATTTTTTAGCTGCTTTTAGCTTGTTGATTCCAAATTCCAGTTGATAGCAAGGGCAAAAAAAGAAGGTTGCGCTATTCAGATGAAGCAATAGCACAACCTTCCAGGCAGGGGCACTCCTCGTTAGTATCCTTAGGCTTTATTTATATCTTTATCTTTACTTTATGGCCCTCAATTATCAGGAGCTCCATACCGCTGGATATTTACGCTTGCTATTATCTACTTTGTTTTGATTACACTGTAAAAGTAAAGGCTTCCATACTGGCGAATTTGCCGGATTCACTGAAATATTATCGTAGCCCCTACGGAAGCTCACCTACACAATCAAGCCGAAGCCCAATGCTGGTAAGCCTTTATGCTAAAACACCGCTACCATCTACTGGCATTTACCGCTAAAGATTCGTATATTTCGAAAGCGCTTTGTCCCCCTAAAGCCCTACTCATGGATACGGTAACCTTACAAACGGAAAAGGCTGAGCGCCCTGGTAAAGCGCCGCCCGGTATGCCTGCAAACCCTTTCCGGGCACTGCTTTTGTTGTTGGTGGCCTTGGCGGTTTACTTTGGAGGCGCTGATTTCTGGAAACGATTCTACGACGATCCGGCTTTGGATAAGTCAGAAGTCAGAGCGGCGGAGGAAAATGCGGATGAAATTGCCGAGCGGCATGAGTTATGGATACAATACGTTTTAATAGCCGATCATACCATGAAACGTCCTTGTCTGAGGTGCCCGGGTGGCGTTAAAATGGTAACGGTTAAAACCGGAGAAATCTATAAGTATGGGATCACTACACAGGGTAAGGCGCGTTACGCGGCGGAGCATTACAAGAAATTGGGGGTAACATTTTTTGAAGAGTATAGAGGAAGCTATGAAGCCTGTAAAAGGATGGAGATAAATAAGATCATTGCCTACCGCTTTTTGCCACAATCGCTTAAACTAGAAGTCAAACTGCTGCGCCCGCCGGGAAATGCCAACAAAAGTTAAATGATTATCTAACTTGCCATGGAACAATTTTCAAATTTCACCTATATCAAACAGCTTGACCCAAAAGTGTTGGGTGACAAGTTCAACATGAGCTACCGGCTCAAGTTGCTATTGGAGCGGGCAATCAATTTATCGGCTTACGGAGAAGCTATTCGGCAGATTGCTTTTTCTCCATTGATTGGCGAGGTTTTTGTGCCCGAATCTGAGTATGATGCCTCCCACGAGAAACTGTCTTTAGAGTTTTTAATGGATCCGGATTATGCTGTGGCTTGTACCGAATCCGAATTCTTCTACGCCATGCTGGAAGCCTTCATTCAGGCTGTGGAAGCTGCCCCCCTGCCGGAAGATTTTGACGTAGCCGCCTTCAAGGCAGATCTGAAGCGCCTGCGTTTTGAGCAATTGCAGCAAGCCGCTTAAGTTTTCCTTTATGCAAGACCTTATCGTAATCGGCGGCGGGCAGAGCGCGCTCGCTTGTGCCTATTACTTACGCCGTACTGGTTTGAATTACCTTTTGCTGGACAAGCAAGCCTGCTGCGGAGGCGCCTGGCGAAATACCTGGCACTCCCTCACCCTTTGGGGTCGCGCAGTAATAAGTTACCTAGAATAGGCGAAGTTATTTTGTGCGCTAA
>CAZNSK010000127.1:0-17390 GCA_964575505.1 uncultured Phaeodactylibacter sp. | reverse complement strand
GCGTGCAAAAGAACGAGTCTAAATCGGTAAGTTATTGTTGCGCGACCCCTTAGTGCAAGCTGCTAGTTTTCCCGGGCTTGCTGAAGGGCCTGCTCCACCGAGTTGCTGAGCTTGAACATAGGGGTAAGTTTGGTCATGTCGAGCAAGCTCAGAACTTTATCGGATACGTTGGCTACGATGAGGCCGCCGCCGTTTTCCTCGGAGCGCGCCCGCATGGCCAGCAAAAAATTGAGCCCAACGCTATTCATATACTCAACAGCACTGAGGTCAACCACAAAAGAAGCATAACCTTCCTGCAATTTGTTGTCTACCGCTTTGATAATTTCACGGTTAGCGTGTTCGCTGAGCAAGTCCCGTATTTCCAAGACCTGCACGCCGTTTTGTTCGGCAAGGGAAAAATTGAGGTTCATGGGTGATTCCTTGTTGGTTTCTACTGTTCTGCAGTACCTTCTTCCGCTCTAGCCCTGGCTGTCCGGGGGCAAGCACCATCACACTGCCCGTAAAGGTTTAATGAGTGATGCGTAATTTTGAACTTCAGCAATTCACCCATCATGCTTTTGATCTGCTGTATACGGGGGTCGCAGAATTCAAGTACCTTACCACAATCAACGCAGATAAGGTGGTCGTGTTGTTTGTATCCGTAAGACTTCTCGTATTGGGCCAGGTTTTTGCCAAATTGATGCTTTTTGACCAAATCGCAATTGACGAGGAGCTCCAGGGTGTTATAAACCGTAGCGCGGCTGACCCGATAATTTTGATTTTTCATATGGATATAGAGGGCTTCAGCATCAAAGTGATCGGTCCGCTTGTATATTTCTTCCAATATAGCGAACCGTTCCGGTGTCTTACGGAAGTTGTTTTTTTCCAGATGAGAAGCGAATATGTTTTTCACTTCTTTGATGATTTCCTCTTGTGTTCTGCCCGCGCTCATATCCGATGCTTATTGCTCTGAAATTATTCTACCCTAGTAACAGTAGAGATGTTATCTAAGTTCTTGAGCCCCTGAATGGCCATATACAGTTGATCGGTATTTTTGACCAACAGGCTAATCTGCCCCTTGAAGAACCCCTCGTCCCCTTCAATGCTGAAGGAGCGTATATTCAGCCCCAGGTTGGTGGAAATGCTGTGGGTGAGCCGTTCGATGACGCCGGGGCCATCATCGATGCCCGTTATTTTTAGGTTGACTACAAAAGTAGTGTTGGTGGTAGATATCCACTCGGCTTTCATAACCCGGTAACCATAGTGGGCAATCAGGTTGGTCGCATTAGGGCAGTTAGACCGATGGATTTTCAGCCCGGCCGTGGAAGTCAGGTAGGCGAAAATAGCGTCTCCCTGTACGGGGTTGCAACAGCTGGCAAAGGAGTAGTCGAAGCGCTCTGCCGGCTCCCCATTGATTAAAAGGCGGGGCTTTTCTGTGATTTTGGGCCGGCGTTTCCGAGGTGTGGGCGGGGTGTCTTGCGGAGCCCGTTCGGCTTCAGGAGCGGGTTCGCTTATTTCTGCCAAATGGCGGGAGCCATCGTTTCTGACTTCCACCTCGTGTGTTTTGAGCATGTCATTCACACTCAACTCGCCGGTGGCGATTGCGTAATAAAGGTCAACATGTGAGGTCGTATCGTAATACTTGACCAATTGCTCCACTGCTTCCTCGTAATCTACTTTCAGGGGCTTGAGCTTGCGTTCCAGGCTTTCCCGCCCAATCTCGCCTTTTCGGCGGCGCTCCTCTTTCATAGCGGAGCGGATTTTGGACCTCGCCTTGCCCGTATTGACCATCTTTAGCCAATCCTCGGTGGGGTGCTGTTTGTTGTTGGTAATGACTTCCAGTTGATCTCCGTTGCGCAACTTATAGCCCATGGGGACAATGCGGTTGTTTACGCGGATCGCCTGGCAATGGTAGCCAACATCCGAATGGATACCAAAGGCGAAATCGAGCGCCGTAGCGCCTTTAGGCAAAATGCGCATATCGCCCTTTGGGGTGTAGACAAATACTTCCTCGTTGAACAGGTTGTTGGACTTGAAGTCCCCCAGGAACTCGACGGCATCCGTCTGCGGGTCGTCCAGGATTTCGCGGACGCTGTCCAGCCAACGCTCGTACAGGTCCGGGTTGCGGGAGACGCCCTTGTATTTCCAGTGGGCTGCAAACCCCCGCTCCGCAATTTCATCCATGCGCACCGAGCGAATTTGGACTTCTACATACCTGCCCTTGGGGCCAATGACGGTGGTGTGCAAAGATTCGTACCCATTGGACTTGGGCGTAGTGATCCAATCTTTAAGGCGCTCCGGGATGGGCGTGTGCACGTCGGTTACCACCGAGTAGATTTGCCAGCAAATGAGCCGCTCTTGTTCAATGGGGACATCCACGACAATACGGACTGCAAAGAGGTCGTAGATTTCCTCGAAGGGTACGTTCTTTTTCTTGATCTTATTCCAGATGGAGTAGATGGACTTTGGCCGGCCAAAGATGTCGTATGGCACGCCGATTTCATCCAGTTTTTTGCGCAAAGGCTCAATAAAGGCGCTGATATAAGCCTCCCGGGACCGCCGGGTCTCGGATAGCTTACGGGCAATTTCCCGGTAATCGTCGGGGTCTGTGATTTTCATACAGAGGTCCAGGTACTCCGTTTTGATATTGTGCAAGCCCAGACGATGTGCCAGTGGCGCGTACACGTAACTGGTTTCCGCAGCGATTTTTAGCTGTTTGTGGCGGGGCATAGCACCCAGGGTACGCATATTGTGCAGCCGGTCTGCCATCTTGATGAGGACGACCCGCACATCATCAACCAGTGTGCTGAGCACTTTGCGGAAATTCTCAGCCTGCGGGCTCTCCGCATTATAGGCACTGTCCAGCTTGGTAAGGCCGTCGACGATTTTGGTGATCCTTGGGCCAAACTGCTCCCGGATGTCATCCAGTTGGACTTCTGTATCTTCCACCACATCGTGCAGGAGTGCACAGACAATGGCTGTGGGCCCCAGCCCAATCTCTTCGGCACAGATCTTAGCCACAGCGATAGGGTGCAGGATATAAGGCTCACCCGACTTGCGGCGCTGCTCTGCATGGGCGCGCACTGCCAGTTCGTAAGCTGCACGAATATTGACCCGGTCCTCCGCTGTCATATTTGACTTGATAGAACGGAGCAAGTCCCGGTAGGCGCCCTGAATGAGCTGCTTGTCTTCGTTGTTTTTGATCAGTACCTCTGCCATAACGTGAATGTCCTGCTGGATTAATAATTTGTAATGCAATTGTCACGGGCCGGAGCCCCCGCTTTGCGTATGGTTGTGCATTTATTCCTATAGTATAACGATATTTGGAACCGTTCCGTCCCAGGGCGGCAACCTGTTTCACAAATATTTAATATTCAACGAGATAGGGCGGAAAACGTTTCGGTTTTTCTGGCTATTCTGAATTAGGCGCCCCTTTTGGTGCGTCAAGATAGGCTGATGCCCGGCTAGCGTCAGGGCAAATCCTCATTTCAAGGTGGTTTTGCCGAGCTCGCCTACTGCATTGCTCAGGCGGGCCGAAAGGCCGGTCTCTCCAATCGCTACCAGTCAAAAGGCCCCATGAAAAGGGTTGGGGCAAGCGGGAGCGTGTGGGAACAATTACCTCCCAAGCTTTTGATGATAGGCAGCTATACAAAACTAATAAAACTCTACAGCACCTGCATAGGGCAGCGATCAAAAAGATCATTGACTAGCTTCGTTTAGGGCGGGCTGTTTACCCGCTGTAGGGCTTTGTGTCCGTCATGCGACAAAAGCGATGCCATGCTTAGGGGCGAAAATGCCACAAGCGTGGAGAATTAAATGGAGCACAATCGACTTTTTCCGGACCTATCCTTTCCGCCTTTGCTAAAATTACCTATCTTTGTCGCTCATTTTGAAAAGCTGTTTGGGAATAACAGGGGTTGAGCCTTTTTTCCGGGGCCTCGACCTAAATACTAAAGCGGGTGTGGCGGAATTGGTAGACGCGCTAGATTTAGGATCTAGTGCCTCACGGCGTGGGGGTTCGAGTCCCTCCACCCGCACAAGGAAGATCCAAGGCAGTTGGAGGGGCGAGAAGTTTATCCCGGTTTCAGAGGAAAAGCCCAAGAGTACCGGGAAGTCCCTCCACCCGCACAAGGAAGATCCAAGGCAGTTGGAGGGGCGAGAAGTTTATCCCGGTTTCAGAGGAAAAGCCCAAGAGTACCGGGAAGTCCCTCCACCCGCACAAGGAAAATCAATCAGTGAGCGCGGTTTGTGCAACATACACCTGTACAAGTGTCCGCCCATCGAAAAGGCTGCATGAGCGCTACCCGGTTACGCAGCCTTTTTTGTAACCTCTTCCCGGTAACAGGCAAGTCACCAATCAAGGAAGGTTGCCGGTGCTCGGGGCTGTAAGCCAAGCCCATTACAAATTTGAATTCATCAAACGCCAAGCGTTATGCCAAAAGTCGAACAAGAAAACCTCGACAACCTCAATGCCGTACTCACGGTAACGCTCGAAAAAAGCGATTACGAGCCTAAATTTAAGGCCGAACTCAATAAATACCGTAAGCAAGCCAATATGAAGGGCTTCCGGAAGGGGAAAACACCCACTTCTGTACTGAAAAAGATGTATGGCAAAAGCGTTCTCGCTGATGTCATCAATGAAATGTTGCAGCAGCAACTTTATGAATACCTCACCGAACAGGACTTGCAGATACTCGGTCAGCCTTTGCCTTCTGAAGATCAAAAGCCGCAGGATTTCGACCTGAAGACGATGCAGGACTATGTGTTCAAATTTGACCTCGGCCTGGCACCGGATTTCGAAGTGGAAGGTGCCGATGAAAATACGACTTTCGAAAAAATGGCCGTGGAGCCCTCCGAAGAAATGGTTGACGAAGACCTGCAAGCAGCTCGCAAGCGCAACGGAGAGCGCGAAGCAGTAGAGGACGAAGTGCGGGACAACGATATGGTTAAGTTTGAAGTGACTGAATTGGAGGGTGGAGCACCAAAAGAGGAGGGGCTTAAGTCCGAGTTCAGCATCCTCATTGGCCAGAACACCAATGAAGAACTTAAAGAGGTGCTGTCTTCCAAAAAGCAAGGCGATACGATCACCCTCGACCTTTTTAAGGTAGAGGAAGGCAGGGATGAGGCCTACATCCGAAAGTACTACCTCAATCTGGAAGAAGAAGACGAGCAGGAATTCAACAACGAGTTTGAAGCAACGATAACTGAAGTTACGCGCATCGCTCCGGCAGAATTGAATCAGGAGTTCTTCGACAAAGCTTTTGGAGAAGGGGAAGTTTCTTCTGAGGAAGAAGCCCGGGGCTATATCCGGGAGCACATTGCCAAATTTTATGACAGCCAGGCGGAAGCCTTGCTTTCCCGCGATATACAGGAGAAGCTTTTGGAGCTTAACCCTATGGACTTCCCCGCTGATTTTCTGAAGCGCTGGATGAAAGCCAACAACGAAGGCGTGAGCGAGGAAGTTGTGGAAAAAGAATACGAAAACTTCGAGAAGAACCTGCAATGGTCCCTGATCCGAAACAAGCTGGTTAAGCGCTTCGAAATTGAAGTTGGGCAGGACGACCTGGTGGAAGCGGCCCGCCGCCGCATCCGGCAGTACTTCGGCGGCCAGTCGATGCCGGGTATGGAGCAGATCGTTGACAGTACTGCTCAGCGTATACTTCAGGACGAAAAACAGGTCGAGCAACTCTATGAGGAAGTACTGACCGACCGGACTTTTGAAGTCCTGATCGAAAAAGTAAATGTGGAAGAAAAGAAAGTGAGCCTGGAGGAGTTTGAAACCGCTGTTGAGGAAGCACAGGCGGCCAATGCGCCTCAGGCAGAGGAAGAGGAGTAAGGTGTGGGGTGGGGCCGGCGCAAAAGTGGCGGTTTTCCGCCCAAAACAGCCCACTTTAAGTCTTTTGGTATTGTGCTCAACCGGAGGGCACTCCATTTGTTAATACAGTTGATATTCAAACCGCATTGGAGTTTCACTCCAGATAAGATCTAAAGTAAAAAGCGCATGTTTCAAAAGAATGAATTCATGAAGTATGCTACCAAGCACCTTGGCATGAGTAGTATGCATCTTGAAAAATACATTGACCAAACCACCCCGATGGGTACGGGGGCAGGCCCGAATGTACAGGGCTTCACCACCGCCATCATTGACGAACGTATCAAAAACGTCTTTCCAATGGACGTTTTTTCCCGCTTGATGATGGACCGCATTATTTTTATGGGAGTGCCGGTAAATGACTATGTGGCCAACGTTATTCAGGCTCAGCTTCTCTTTCTGGAATCCGATGACCCCAAGCGCGATGTGCAGATGTTCATCAACAGCCCTGGGGGTAGCGTGATTGCCGGGCTTGGCATTTACGATACGATGCAGTACGTTGCTCCTGACGTCAACACCATATGCACCGGCCTGGCAGCCTCTATGGGCGCTGTCCTGCTTACGGCGGGCGAAAAGGGCAAGCGGACTTGCTTGCGCCACAGCCGGGTGATGATCCACCAGCCATTGGGAGGCATGCAAGGGCAGGTTACCGACATGGAAATTTCTTATAAGCTGATCAAAGATTTGCAGAAGCAATTGTACGATATCCTGGCGGACCATACCGGGCAGCCCTACGAAAAAATTGAAGAGGACTGCGACCGGGATAACTGGATGACCGCAGAGATGTCCAAAGAATACGGCCTGATCGACGAGGTGCTGGACCGGAACAGCCCACGTAAAGAAGAAGTATAAAGGTATGCCTCGGGGCGGGCCGCCGTATTGCGGGCCGCCCCGCCTGTTTAAATAATGAGGTTGCAGGAATTACCATGCACTTTAAATAGCAGCACATGCGAAAAAGTAAACAAAGCTACCGTTGTTCCTTTTGCGGAAGGGATAAATCCGAGGCGCTTATTCTTATTGCCGGCATCGACGGCCACATTTGTGAGGTTTGTGTGGAACAGGCGGGGGAGATTATTGAAGAAGAACTCTACGGTGGCAAAAAGAAAGAGGAAGAGCAAAAGCAGGATTTTATCCTGCCGGACCAGATAACGCCTCATGAGATCAAAGAACACCTCGATGAATATGTCATCGGGCAGGATGAAGCCAAAAAGTTCTTGTCTGTAGCTGTGTACAACCACTACAAGCGCCTGCGGCAACACCGCAATGATGATATAGAAATTGAAAAGTCTAATATTGTTTTTGTTGGGCAGACCGGTACAGGCAAGACGCTGCTGGCTAAAACAATCGCTAAGTTTCTCAACGTGCCTTTTTCTATCGTGGATGCTACGGTTTTTACCGAAGCCGGTTATGTGGGGGAAGATGTGGAAAGTATCCTGAGCCGCTTGTTGCAGGTGTGCGACTACGATGTGGGGGCTGCCGAGCGGGGTATTGTATACATTGACGAAATCGATAAAGTAGCTCGCAAAAGCGATAACCCTTCTATTACCCGGGACGTCTCAGGGGAAGGGGTGCAGCAAGCTATGCTCAAGATGCTGGAAGGCACGGATGTTAATGTGCCTCCACAGGGTGGCCGTAAGCACCCGGAACAAAAATTGGTAACCATCAATACCAGTAATATTCTGTTTATCTGCGGCGGCGCATTTGACGGCATCGAAAAGATTATCGCCCGCCGGGTCAATACCAACGTTATTGGGTTTAAAAACAAGGAGGCCTCTGCAGAAGCAATTGACCGCACCCGCTTGCTGCAGTACATCAGCCATCAAGACCTGCGCAGCTTCGGCCTGATCCCAGAGTTGCTGGGCCGCTTGCCGGTACTGGCGTACCTGGAGCCTTTGGATACCGATGCCCTTAAGCGGATTCTGGTAGAACCCCGAAATGCGCTTGTCAAGCAATACCAAAAGCTGTTCGACTTGGAAGGCATACAATTGGCATTCACTGCCGACGCTATCGAGTTTATTGCGGAGAAAGCCCTGGACTTCAACCTTGGGGCACGCGGGCTTCGTTCTATTTGCGAGGCAGTCATGACGGATGCCATGTTTGAGCTGCCCTCCAAGCAAAATATAGACCGGTTCGAAATTACCCGGGAATACGCAGAAGAAAAACTAAGCCGTTCTAAAATCAGCAAACAATTGAAAGCAGCTTAGAAAAGCTGTTTAGGGGTCATTAAAATAAGGGAGGGAGGGCACTGCTGTCGAGCAGGGCCCTTCTCCATTTCAATCCATAGGTATGGCAAATGCTCTATTCTTTTTCAAAGCGCTTCACGTAGTAGGGTTTGTGTCTTGGTTTGCCGGGCTGTTTTACCTTGGCCGTATTTTTGTGTACGACGAAGAGGCTTCCGGAAAGGCCGAGCCGGAGCGGACAGTGCTCAAAGCCCAATTCAACCTGATGGAATGGCGGGTGTACCGTATCATTTGCAACCCCGCTATGATGATCACCTGGACGGCTGGCCTCGTAATGCTGGCTCAGGGCCTGTTCTCGCCCCTAGTCCCCAATTACCTCATTTCCGGAACACCGGGGTGGATGCACCTCAAACTGCTGCTCCTGGCGCTAATGACCATCTACCACCTTTGGAACAAGCGCATCATAAAGCGAATGGAAAAAGGGGAGCGCCCCTTTTCTTCCTGGCAGTATCGTCTGCTTAACGAAATGCCGACTTTATTCCTGATTTCCATCTCCTATATTGCGGTGTATGGCAAAGCCGGCACACTTAACTATCTTTATTTATTTGGAGGAATTGTCCTGTTTGTGGGGCTGATTTTTCTGGGGGCCAGGGCGTACAAACGGGCGCGGGAACGCAAAGGCACGCTTTAGGGTGAGGTTCGGCTAGCCTCTGGCAGTATTGGTATCCACCATTCGGGCCTAAGGCCGGCCCAGCCCATGCTCTTCGTGCGGGTAGCCCCTGTCTTCCAATGGCTCCACGACGAGCACGCGGCCTTCCTCTATTACATCCACTACACGCACTGATGCACCCGCCCGCAGTTCCATACCTGCGGTCATGGCTTCAATTTCGTAGGGGGCACCTTTTACGTTAAGGTGTACTTTGCCAAACCCATTGCGGTGGGAGGGGACCGTGTACAGCACCCGGCCTGTGGATTGTACCAATCTTTCCGGATTGGCCACGGTGGGCCGGGGGGCTAACCGCAGCAACAGCAGGGTCACCCCCTTGGCCATCGCCGCCGCTACCAAGCCTGCCACCGCCCCGCTCATGAGGATGATGGCAGTGGACGAGGTGGCGTAGGAGGCGACCAAACCAGCCCACCCGAAAAAAGTAAAAAAAGTAAAAATCGTGCGCGGGTTGAGCAGGCGCGACAACCGGGCGGTAGCTTCTGCTTCTGTTTCAGGGTCGATTAAGCTAATGCCGATCAGGATTAGTAGCAGGAGGGTGCCCGCAATAGCCACCAGCCATAAGCTTTGCTGAAGTATAGTCAAGCCTTCCCACCATTCTGAAAAAAATAATCCTGGCATAGCTTGAGATTGTACAGGTAAAAGGGGCAAACGTAATGCTACCCATCAGTGCTGCAATATGATAAGGTATAATCAAATATCCACACTGCTTCGACTAAGCGGGAAGGATTTTCGTCGAATGAGCCTGCCAACCCTTGTTAGGAGTTTAGAAGTCAGATGTATGCAATAGTATTTCAGAAGTCTTACCTTTGCCCAAAGGCATAACCCTCGACAAATGATCAAAGGCCCAATGGTTGAAGTCAAACTCTTCTCAGGTACCACCTCGGAATACCTCTCCAAAAGCATTGCTGATCACTATGGTCATCCACTAGGAGACATCAAAGTGCACCAATTCAGCGATGGGGAAATGCAGCCGGTCATCAATGAATCGGTCCGGGGGGCCTACGTTTTCTTCATTCAGTCGACCTACCCGCCTACGGAGAACCTGATGGAGCTCCTGTTGATGATCGATGCCGCCAAACGGGCTTCGGCCGGGTATATCACTGCTGTCATCCCTTACTTTGGCTACGCCCGCCAAGACCGCAAAGACAAGCCCCGCGTCCCTATTTCAGCTAAATTGATTGCCAATTTGCTGCATACCGCCGGTGCAAACCGCATTATGACGATGGACCTCCACGCCGATCAAATACAGGGGTTTTTTGATATCCCGGTCGACCACCTCAAAAGCGAAGCCATCTACATTCCTTACTTTCAGGCCCAAGACCTGAGCAACGTAATTTTCGCTTCTCCGGATGTCGGCGGCGTAAAGCGGGCGCGCACCTACGCTAAGCACTTCAGCCGCCCCCTCGTTATTTGCGACAAGTACCGCAAACAGGCCAATGAGGTCTCTGAAATGACCGTGATCGGTGAGGTGGAAGGGGCCGATGTCATCTTGGTGGACGACCTGGTCGACACTGCCGGCACCCTTTGCCGGGCGGCAGCTATTCTCATAGAAAAAGGCGCCCGAAGTGTAAGGGCGATGTGTACCCACCCCGTCTTATCCGGGCAGGCCTACGAAAAAATCGAAAACTCCAAACTCGATGAGCTACTGGTATGTGATACGATTCCCCTCAAACAAGAATCGGCAAAAATAAAGGTGCTGAGCACTGCCAAGTTGTTCTCCCGCGCCATCCGCAACACCCACGAGCACCGTTCCATCTCGGCATTATTTGTGGAGGGGTAAGGCTAGAGCTTTTTCACTCAACTTTTTATTCGTTCTGTTTTTGCTTTTACCTGTGAATGCCTATCTTTGCGTGCCTTTTAGGGGCTAAATGTGTATTTAGTACACCATTAACCGCAATACAGCAAAAGATAAAGTCAATACAATATGGAAACGATAGCGATTACCGGAGCGCCGCGCGCCGATCTCGGGAAGCGAGCGACGAAGGCCCTGCGCGGAGAAGGGCAAATCCCATGCGTTGCTTACGGAAGTGAAGACCTCATGCACTTCTCTGTCAATCCTACCGAGGTTAAGGATTTAATTTATACCCCAGATTTCAAAATTGCAGAGATTACTATTGATGGCAATGCTTTCCGGGCTATCGTCAAGGATATCCAATTCCACCCGGTCACGGATGAAATTATGCATTTGGATTTCCTGCGCCTCGAAGAAGGTCGCCCGGTGAAAGTGGAAGTCCCCATTCGCTTTAAGGGCGTGTCTCCAGGTATTAAAAACGGGGGCAAGCTCATTCAGCGCCTGCGCCGGCTGAAGATCAAAACCAAGCCGGAGCATTTGGTAGGTGAAATGCGCGTGGACATCTCGAAGCTGGAAATCAACACTTCTATCCGGGTACGCGACGTTGACCAAAAGCTGGAAACCATCGAAATCCTGAATTCACCAGGCGTGCCCATCGCTAGTGTAGAAACACCACGTGCGCTTCGCTCTGCCGCCTCCGCAGCTGCCAAAGCGGGTGAAGTGGCTCCGGATGAAGCCCAGGAAGGTGCGGAAGCAGAAGACGCTGCCAAATAACCTTACCTGCATACAACTGAATACTACTCAAAGGGAGTTTGCAAAGCAAGAAAGCTGCGCAGCTCCCTTTGTGCGTTACAGTGGCAGCCGCGGGCCTTGCTTTTCCCTGCATGATTATTGGTCTTTTTTCGCATTAAGGTTCCGGGAAAACGAATCATATTTGTATAATCGGGTATGAAAAAGCAGCTTCACGTTACCCTCGTCCAAACGGAATTGGCCTGGGAAGACCCCGACGCTAACTTCCAGTACCTCACCCATCAGCTAAAAGCCCTCAAGGTGGGGCAATCCGACCTCATTGTGCTGCCGGAGATGTTCACCACCGGGTTTTCTATGGAAGCCGAGCAATTGGCGGAGCCAACAGAGGCTCGCACTTACGCCTGGATGGCTGAGAAAGCCCGGTACCTGGAAGCGGTCGTAACAGGCAGTTTTATTGCCAAAGTAGATGACCATTATTACAATCGCCTGCTTTGGGTACGCCCCGATGGCAGCTACGAATACTACGATAAGCGACACCTCTTTACGCTGGCCGGTGAACACCACACCTATACAGCCGGCACCCGGCACTTGCTTGTTGACCTGCATGGCTGGAAGGTCATGCCCTTGATTTGCTACGACCTGCGGTTTCCGGTATGGAGCCGCAATACTGCAGGGTATGATCTTTTGCTCTTTGTAGCCAACTGGCCTAGCAAACGGCGAGCCGCCTGGAAGCAGTTGCTCTGTGCGAGAGCCATTGAGAACCAGGCCTACACCATTGGCGTTAACCGGGTAGGGGAAGATGGAAACGGTTATCCGCACTCCGGCGATTCTGCTGTTTTCGACTACGCCGGCGAGCCGCTCCTGCGCGCTGCTGATGTGGAGGGGGCATTTACCGTCCCTTTGCGTAAAGCACCACAGGAAAAATTCCGGGAAAAACTTCGGTTTCTAGACGACCGCGATGGGTTTCAGCTGACCGGCATAAAATGAAAGGAGTGGGTTTGCGTTAACTCATTAGATTTATGTTTGAAAGGGCTCCCGCATCTTTGGTGGGCAGCCCATAGCCGCCTAACATGGCCTGCGTAGCTGTAACGCCTTAACTTCAGTTGGGCTATTAAAATTGTGCACAGGCTTGGTGCAAATAAGTTTAAGATGATTTGCCTTGTGTGCCACCGCTTCGGTAATAAGCAGCCTGTATGCTTAGGCATCACCCTGAAAACGATTTTTATAGACCCAATTTGACAACGCCAATTTCAATGAACCGATTTATCCTACCCTGTCTGCAACTGCTCTTTTTGCTAGGCCTCGTCACTTCCTTAAGCTCCTGCGGGGTATTTTCGCAGGAATACGGTTACAATGCTTCCCGGGGTGGCCGGCCTGCGGCGGAGCGCCCGCTTTACGAAGAAGAGCAGGAAGCGGAAGGGGGGCGGCCAGCGGAAGAGGCTACCGGATCAGATGAAGAAACCCTGGTTTTTGATGAAGAAGAGCCGCCTGCGGATCCACCGGGTTCGCCGTCAATTGATCTGGCGGATGAAGATGAAGCTGCTCTTCGGCTCGAGGCGGTAGAATATGCCAAAACTTTTCTGGGGACCAAATATAAGCTAGGGGGTACCCGCCCGAATACAGGTTTTGACTGTTCCGGGTTTACCTCCTATGTGATGCGGGAGATTGACGTAGACCTGCCCCGCACCTCCGGAGAACAGGAAAAAGACGGTAGGAAAGTCCGGCTGAAAAAAGTACAGCCCGGAGATCTGATTTTCTACAGGCGCTCTCCTGTTGGCAAGGTATTTCATGTCTCAATGGTTGTCGACAATAGGCCGGATGGTGTTTATGTCATCCACAGCACTTCTCGTGGCGTGGTGATTGACAATATTACGACTTCCAGCTACTGGAGCCCAAAGATCTCCTCTGCTCGCAGTGTCATCGGTTATTGAGCCACCCACAGGCAGGAAGGTGCCCGTTAGCGTAACCAAGAGCACATTCTCCGCCGAAAGAGGCGGATGCAATATCCGGAGCAGTACGAAACCACAGCCTTGGCGCCAGTTAGCGTCACCCCTATATCATTTGAGTGTGCATCCATTGGGTTCTCAGCATTTTCGTATTTTGGCGGTTCTGGCAACAGCCGGGGCAGCCCGGCTATTCTCAAAATAAACCCCACTCAGCGGCGGCTTTCAATCCAGCCGTGGTGGAAAAACACAACTTGAACATGATCAATTTAATCCTATTTGGCCCTCCGGGGTCTGGCAAAGGCACTCAAGCCAGTAAACTGGTTGACAAATACAACTTGCTGCACATTTCGACCGGGGACCTGTTTCGCTACGAAATGGGCAATAACACCCCGCTCGGCAAGGAAGCCAAAAGCTATATTGAAAAAGGGGAACTAGTACCCGATAGTGTTACCGTTGGTATGCTGCGCAGCAGAGTAGATGCCAACCCCGAGGTAGCCGGCTATATCTTCGATGGCTTCCCACGTACCACCCCACAGGCTGAAGCCCTGGACGAGCTGCTGAGTGAAAAGGGCGAAGCAGTTTCTTCCCTCGTCATGCTTGACGTGCCCGATGAAGAACTGGTCAAGCGCCTGCTGGAGCGCGGTAAAACTTCCGGCCGTAAAGATGATGCGGATGAAAGTATCATCCGCAACCGTATTGAGGTGTACAAAAGCGAGACCACGCCAGTGTTCGACTACTACGCCGAGAAAGGAAAAGCGATCAAAGTCCACGGGGTAGGCGGCATCGAGGAAATCTTCGGCCGTTTGTGCGCGGAGATTGACAAGCTGTAAGCGCAATATTGAGCCCTAACCAAATTTCCCTCTAGCGTGCCTAACCGAAATGAACTCAAAACCCTGTGCCGGGAACGATTAAAAGAGGCAAAGGTGTTGTACGAATACAAACTGTACGATGGTTCTTTCTATCTTGCAGGCTATGTTATAGAGTTGGCTTTCAAAGCCCGGATATGCAAAATCCTGGGCACCGATTATCCGGAAAGTGGTGAAATTAGCCGGTCCTTCAAAACCCACAAACTAGATAATCTGTTAAAATTGAGCGGCTTATACACTAGCTTTGATCATGACATCAATCAAAATGCTGATTTAAAGGTAAGCTGGTCTGTCGTAAAATCATGGAGCGAAGCCTACCGGTACAGCCCAAAGGGCACGAACAGCCAACAAGATGTCCGGGACTTAATTGAAGCAATAGAGCATCCCGATCATGGTATTTTGACCTGGTTAAAGAAAAGATGGTAGAATTAGGATACATATTAAAAGTCAGGAAGGCGCTTGAGACCTTTTACATCCGCGAGAATGACTACAGCATTGACGGTAGCACTTTCAGTATTATCCTGTTTATTCCTTTAGTGCGGCATGGTGATGGCTTTAAATACAATCTCATTCTAAGTGCTCCAAAGCTGGACAGCTACCCTAAAAAGCAGGTCATTACTAAGGTTTTTTCCTGGTTCTCCAGTCAACTTACAAAAGCCGAGCAAGCTAAGATTGAAAGCCTGATTATCCTGTCTTCAGATGCGCCTTTTGTCAGGCAAGTGGAAATGCTCAATCCCTTAAAGGAAGAACTGAAAGAAATCCGGTCGATAGAACTTGCCGATGTGGAAATTGATTACGGCATACTCGTGTCCTCGCCCTTGCTCGAAAAAGCACAGCCCAACCGTGCCATTATCGCAATACTGGACAACGGAATGAGCCTTAACATGGGCGTGGACCAAATCGATGAGAATTTCAGGATTTCTTTTTACACTGGCAAAGCGCTGCGTGAGATGTTTGCCTATAACAATCTGGATGATTCAGAAAGGCAAAATGCAGAAAAACTCAAACAACTCAATAAAGTTCAGCTCAAAAAACTGGGATATTACGATCATATAGACCTCAGTTCGATTCAGAGCATTCGATAAATTCTACGTGAGGCAGTTGCCCCTGTATTAGCATACCAAACTTATATGTCCGGAAACTTCGTCGATTACGTAAAGATTTGTTGCCGAACTGGCAAAGGCGGCGCTGGTTCAGCGCACCTGCACCGCAGTAAAGCTACTTCCAAGGGTGGCCCGGACGGCGGTGACGGCGGCCGGGGCGGGCATATCATTTTACGGGGCAACCGAAATGTATGGACGCTGCTGGCCCTGAAATACCGCAAACACGTCATCGCCGGCAACGGTGGCAATGGCGGGCGGAATAATATGTTCGGCGCGGACGGTGAAGATGTCATCCTGGAGGTGCCGCTTGGCACTGTAGCAAAGGATGCAGAAACGGGCAAAGTGGAATTCGAAATTACCAAGCACGACGAAGAGCGTATCTTGCTCAGCGGTGGCCGGGGCGGGCTGGGCAACAGCCACTTTAAATCCTCCACCAACCAAACGCCGCGCTACGCACAGCCCGGCGAACCGGGGCAGGAGTCCTGGAAAATCCTGGAGCTGAAGACGCTCGCGGACGTGGGCCTTGTCGGCTTTCCGAATGCGGGCAAGTCTACCTTGCTCTCCGTAATCACCGCCGCTAAACCAAAAATT
The DNA here is from genome assembly GCA_964575505.1 of uncultured Phaeodactylibacter sp. Taxonomy (GTDB): domain Bacteria; phylum Bacteroidota; class Bacteroidia; order Chitinophagales; family Saprospiraceae; genus Phaeodactylibacter. The sequence continues at coordinate 1,584 of CAZNSK010000127.1, read as the reverse complement.
GCCAACTACGCCTTTACTACCCTCGTGCCCAACCTGGGCATCGTCTCCTACCGCGATGGCCGCTCCTTTGTCATGGCCGACGTACCAGGTATTATTGAGAATGCCCATCAGGGCAAAGGCTTGGGCTTCCGCTTCCTGCGCCACATTGAGCGCAATGCGACCCTGCTTTTCATGATCCCCTGCGATACGGAAAATATCCGAAAGGAATACGACATCCTCCTTAACGAATTGCAACAATACAACGAGGAGCTAATGCATAAGCCCCGCGTCCTGGCGATCACTAAAAGCGACATGCTCGACGAGGAACTGAAAGAAATGCTCCAATCAGAGCTGCCAAAGGACTTGCCCACGCTCTTTATTTCTTCCGTTGCCCAGCAGGGCCTGCAGGAACTAAAGGACTTGCTCTGGACCACCATCTCTGAATATAAGGCTATTGATCAGGCGTGGGAGGAAGATCATTTTCAGGGTTGGGGGGAGGAAGAATAATCACTTCGCCACCCCCTGCCGCAGCAACCGTTCAATCGCCTCTTTCTTCAGCCCTTTCCCAATCACAACCAAAGTGGAAGGGGTATCTGTTGAAAGCGGTGCAGCTGCCGGCGTAATTTGTAGTGCCTTGCCGGTAGACTGCAGCAAATAGCTTTGTCCATCTTCCTTACTTTTTACGATACCCTTGATGCGGTAAATCTGCTTAGCGTAGAGCATCAGGCTGACCGTCAATACGTGCCGGAGCTGGTTGAGGTCGAAGGGCTGGTCGAAGGTATGGGCAGTGGAGGAAATAGCAGACTGCTGAAGATGGCCAGAAGATTTGGGCTTGGCGGCAGCCGTTACGCTGAAGGGGAGCTGAAAAGCCATGCGGGAACGCCGGGTTTCGAGCCAGAGTGCGGGGATTTTACCGTCTTCACTGGGCACCACCGGCGCGAGGGGATTGAGCGGGCGGAGCAAATCGCGGGCTTTTGAAATCTGCTCCTCTGTGGCTTTCTGTATTTTGTTGAGGACCAATAGATCGGCAGCAGTAATCTGCCGGCTGACTTCTTCGGCTTCTCCCATGCGCTCGGCTACATTGACCGCATCCACCACTGCGATGACCTGAGCCAACTCGTAGCGTTGACTAATATCCCGGCGCAAAAAAATGCCCGCTAGGCTGCCGCTGTCGGCTACGCCGGTGGCTTCGATAAACAGGTGGTCGGGTACCGGGTCTTCATGGATAAGCTCAGTGAGCACATCGAATAGCTCCTCATCAAGCGAGCAGCAAATACAGCCGTTATTGATCTCATACACCGCGCTGGAATACTGCCGGACCAACCCTCCATCAATGGATACTTGCCCGAACTCATTCTCAATGACCACATTATTCTGGCCTTTCAGTTGGTGCAGCAGGGCATTGAGTAGAGTTGTCTTGCCCGCGCCCAAAAAGCCGGTCAGAATGGTAACCTTAATCTTAGAAGGCATTGTCTTTATTTTACTGGTAAACGCCGGCAGCCGGGCAAGCGTTGTTGCCAGGTTGTAGTTCTTTAGGGGTCGCGCAGTAATTAAGTTACCTAGAATAGGCGAAGTTATTTTGTGCGCTAACAAGGCAAAAAACGT
>CAZNSK010000126.1:0-17454 GCA_964575505.1 uncultured Phaeodactylibacter sp. | reverse complement strand
AAACCGCTAGTGCGACTAGTCCGAAATAGCACAGCGTATTTCACGCTTGGGCGCCCTGGTTTTACTGGGTTTCTTCGGTTAGTCATTTCTGAAACACTCCACTAGCAGCAATGCAAAACGGGCAATTTTCTGCATGGCTGGAGAGCCGGCAGGCAGGTTTTAACAGGCTTTAGGAGTGGCTGTCGCGCAGGTAAGCTTCCCAATCCTCCGGCCGGTCGAGGTCGAAAGCGCCCTGATCAAAGGGGTAAGCCAACAGTTCTGATTCATGCCGGAGCAAAACAGGCTTGGCCCCACGCTGACCGTGCAGCGCCATCAGCTCCTGGAAAAGCGGCTTTCGAAAGATAGCGGGCACCCCTAGACTGCCCCGGTAGGCAGCTGCGGTTCCGAGGGCAGACGGGGCGCCGTCAAGGGATTGCCGCATGCCCTTAAGCAAGGCGGCACTTAGGTAAGGCTGGTCGGTAAGCAAAAAAACCGCCGATTCGAGGGCAGGCTGTAGCTTCAACGCGTACGCCAGGCCGGTGCTCACGGAACTCCCCATGCCGGTCTCCCAAGCGGGGTTGTGCACGCTATGCGCGGATGGTGGAACGGCCGATTCGATAGCTTGCCGGTGCGCACCGATGACAACGACAACCGGTGAAAAGCCTGCTTCCCGGGCGAACCGGCAAGCCCTGGCCAGTAGCGTTTCTCCACGGATTTCAAGCAGCTGCTTGGCACGCCCCATACGAGTAGAAGCCCCAGCGGCCAGAATGATACTTGCAGAAGCCGGCATAAGAGGTCAGGGTTGATCGGAAGCCGATTGGTGAAGGCGGTAATCCCTGAAGAATTCAGGCACGGCAGCGCTGACCGTCCGGTTGGGCGCATTGGTGAGGATAACCATGCCAATATCAGAAGCAGGCATAAAGGCTATTTCTGCCCGGTAGCCATTCACATAGCCGCTATGCCCAATGATTTGCGCGCCAGCCACCTCAAATACCCGCCACCCCATCGCGTAATGGCCCGCTTCCAGGCCATCCCAGTTGCGGTGCATTATTTTGGCAGCCGGGATAGGTACATAGGGTTCAAAAACTACTTTCAGCAGCGTATCGGGCAGCACTGCGGGGGCATGGCCGGAAACTGCCTTCAGCCACTGCGCCATATCGCTTATGCTTGCGTTTACGCCTGCGGCAGCCGGCACTTCGTAGTAATTGGGTTCAATAGGCACCGAGGCATAACCCTGCGCGCGCCGGGCGTGAGGCCATGCTTTGTCTTTTGCTGCATCAATAGCCTCGTAGCCAACAGAGGCCCGGCGCATCCCCAGTGGTTGAAACAGGCGCTGCTGAATAACCGTATCAAAGGGGCAGCCAGCAGCCTGCTCTATCATGTCAGCAGCAAAATTGAAGATGACATTCTGGTAATTGTGGTAGAGGCCAGGAGCATGAGAAGGTTCTACCTGTGGGAGCAGGCTAAGGATAGCGCCGTACGGCCGGCCCATATTGAGGAGGTTGGAATACGTATGCCGTGGCAAGCCGGTGGTATGAGTCAGAAAATGCTGCAATTGCAAATCGCCGAGGGCAGGCAGGTTTTTCTGTTGATAGGCCGGGGCACAAGCCTTCAGGGGAGTGCCCCACGCTAGCTCGCCGGCTTCGACCGACTTGGCGGCCAGCACGCCCGTTACGCCTTTAGAAAGAGACGCAATGCGAAAGAGGGTATGCTTGCCTATTTTTTCCGGTTGGCCCGCCTTGCGGACACCATGCGTATTCATCGACAGCACAGCACCATCCTTGACAATAGCCCAGGCAGCACCGGGTACTTCTTCCGCTTCCAACTGCTGCCGTAGTTGCTGCTCAAAATCGTTTACAAATTGCTGCAGCCCAAGGTCGAACAAGCCTATCTGCGCGCTGATTTCACCGTACATCGCACCCGACTGACCAGGTATCCTGTGGCACAATTGCACAAAAGCTGTACTTAGGATGGTTGCTGCGATAAGCCCTATACATCTTCTAAACTTCATAGTTCACTGCTTCGCTTAACAAGTTTAAGGCCATTCGGGTAGATTGCCAAAAAACCGGCACTTTTTCTACGCTTCCGCTCGCCTGTACACGCCCCGAAAGACAAGAAAAAGCGGCATGATTAACTATGAAGCGGAAATCTCTTGCAGAATTTGTAACCTTTTTCGTAATTTCGTCGTACAAATCGCTACACAAAGGGAGTATTAATTATTAATATAGTGATTTTCTCCCTGCATTGTATGCACATACATACCATTTTGCTAGCTTAGAGCCAAAGTTTTAGAGGACCAAGTCCCATCCAACCGATTATAGAGAGGCACAAAGTTATTAAACAGTCCTGCTGAATGCGTTCCCATTCCGGGAACACACCTTATTATAGTTAAGCAAACAATACTACTAACAAACACTTCGGCCGAAAGGTCAAAACACGCTAAGAATTTAAACGTAGGATACGTTTGGCTTTTTTGCTAGGTATCTCCCGCTATTTCGCATGAGTAGTGAAGTGCCGCCAAGCGTGAAGCAATGCAAATGCCTTTGCGTGCCAAACTATTGGATCCGCTTCTTACGGAAGCAAGTCTACCATCCTGAGTTTATTCGTTAACAACTATAACATACGCATAATCTAATAATTAACACCGCTTGTCCATGCTTAGAACCCCGTCCCTAACCAAAGCTATTCTGGTGCTGATACTTGCCGTATCCGCATTTAGGGCCGTTGGTCAAAGCAAAAGCCTGGAGCTGCCGAGTACTGAGCGCCATTCTTTAGGCATCAGCGCCGGCACCAACGCATTGCTGGGCATTGATTACGCCAGGCCGCTGGCGGGCAAATTCTGGATGAGGGCCAGCCTAAGCTTCATGGACTTCAATGTCCGGAAGTGGGAGACCAACTTCAACTACTCCGACTACTATGCCTCTATCGATCTCAATGTGCGCAACACTGCACTAAACCTTATGGCTGATTATGCCGTAGGGCCCAAGCGGACGTTCCGCCTGGTGGCCGGGCTGGGCTTCTTCTTTATGAATCAGATGAGCGGTGCGGTGAAGCTGAGGGACGCTGTTGTCCTAAATGACATTGCATTCACCCCCGACGAGCTTGGCTATGTATACGGCGGCGTGAAATACCGGCTGAAGTTTAACCCATACGTTGGCATCGGCCTGGGCAGAATCGTGCACCCCAACCGCCGCCTGACGGTCAGTGCGGATTTGGGGACTTACTATAAAGGTGCTCCCGAAATTTTCGTGAACGGCACCGCTTTAATCCGCAATAACGAGCACAACGCAGCTGTACTCACGGACAACCTTTCCAGTTACCGTTGGTACCCTGTTATCAATTTGCGTCTAGGCTATTCCATTGATCCTATAAGATAATCCTTAATTAATCATCATGAAAAGATTACATCTACATCACATCAGATTATACACCCTCCTCACTGTTATGGCTGTGGGTGTATTTGCTTGCACAAACCCGGAAGACTTGCTGCAGGGCACCTCCGTCAATGTCCACAACGACCTACTGGTCACGCCGGTTACCGTTCAGATCCTGACGGTTGATGGCAAAAATCTGCCCAAAGACATCAAGGTCACGGCAGTAGGGCCAGACAAGGACAAGGTATACACCGTCTTTGGTGAAAAGCAGTTGTTTGTGAATTACAATACCGCTTCTCCCCGTACGGCTATTCTTCCCTTGGCGGTCCGCCGCGTGACCGAAATTTCGGCGGATGAGCCGCTAGAGTTCGCTTTGAAAGTGGAAGCAGAGGGGTACACGCCAGTATTCCGCAACTTCCGGGTGGAAGACCTGGACAATGATATGTTCAATATCCGCATCGCAGAACGGGGGCAGGCGGCAGATGGCATATTCCAAGCTGAGGGTGGCTTTGAACTGTCAACTGGCGGTACCAACGAGGCGTTTTCCCTCGCTACCCCTGCTACTTCTGAAGGCCAACGGGTGACCGTAGAAGTGGCGCCGGGCACTCAGATGATGGATGCAGCAGGCCGGGCAGTAAACGGTGCTGTGACCGCTTATGCTGCGCAATACGACAACAACTATCCCTTGATCAACGAAGCGGCGCCGGTGAACTTCATCTCTAATAACGCCATCGGCCTGGACGGCTCCAACCTAGGGCCTTCCGCTTTCAGCCCAATTGCTTCGTACAGCCTTGACATGTACGGTGCAGATGCTGAAGTCAAATCTTTTTCTCAGCCCATCCAGGTAAAGGTGGCTGTACCTGCGGGTACTGTACACCCAGAGACCGGTGCAGAACTTCAGGTCGGAGACGAAGTTCCCGTTTGGAGCTATAACGAAAATGCTGGCGAATGGCAGGAAGAGCAACCGGCTACCATACAAAGCAGAGCGGGCAATAAGCTGGTAGCTTTGGTAGAACAGTCCCACCTCTCTACCTGGCTGCTAGGCGGCCGGTTCTTTTGCCAGCCTTTCACACGGATCATTGTCAATAATGATAATCAGCCGCAGCAAGGGCCGAGCCGTTTCTACTATGTGGAGGTCTTCCGCAGCGACAACGGCAACGTAGTTGGTACGTTCTACACCCGGTTTTACGATGCTCAGGTCATTACCATTCTCGCCCCTCAGGCGGTAGCTAATACCAACATAACGGGCGGGTTCCGGATTTTCCGGACGGCTGGCGAAGCGCTCGCCGGCGCGGACCCCATTTATGTGTCTCCGTCTTTTGACCCCTGTGGCGACCTCATCAGCATTGATCTGACAGATGTACTGGCCACCGGCAACAGCACGCGCATGTTTGTGGATGTGGGCGGCACCTGCACCAGCAACTTCAATGAGCTGGTCGTCCGCCCTACCCTGCCTCTGCTCTACCGGCAGTCAGGCGAAACCGAGTGGAACCCACTGGGCTGGCTGGATGCTGGCCTCGGCTCCACCTCTGCCCTGGAAAAAGGCATCACCTATGATTTCCGCATCTCCTACCGGAGCCTCGAGCGCTGCGTATTCGATCTGGAGGTGCCAACCGATGACGAGACGATTACCGTAGAAAGCACTGTATATACCTACGAGCCCGACACCCCCGGCGACCCGGCGGAGCCCTTCTCAGAAGATGTAGAAGTAGTCTATATGGATGAAGACAACGACGGTACTAAGGAAACCGTACGCTTCATTTACACTGATATATTAGTACCCGATCAGGCTTGCCAGGAGTATATCGATTTCCTGAACAGCCCGTTCAACTAAGTTTTATTCGACAGGTTTAAGTAGTATTATTCTTGGTAGCGCCCCACTCCGGGGCGCTACTTTTTTTATTTTACCGCCACTTTTACAAGCATAGGCCGCGTGGCTTACAAACTATTAGGAGCGGATGGCCGTTTTTAAGTAGGTAAATTCGTAAATTGAAAAGGACTAAGTTCCTGCTGTACAAAGCCAGGGGCCAGTCTGGCTGCTATTGCAGTAAGCCCAGCTAGTACCTTTTGGCTTTGTCCCTGCATAAAACGCAACCGCCTATGTCTTACCAATACCTACCGCTACGGCTGCTATTGCCGATACTGCTATTCACCCTCTTGGCTCCGGTGCCCTCTTGGGCAACGCATAACCGGGCAGGTGAAATAACCGTCCGGCTTGTCAATCCTGACTGCGCTGCCGGAGGAGCAGCGGGGCTGACTATCGAAGCGACCATCACCACCTACACCAAGGCCAGCTCCATTCCCGCCGACCGGGATAGCCTGACGATCTGCTGGGGTGATGGCTCCTGCGAAGTCGTGCCCCGCGACAATGGCCCCGGCAATCCGCCGCAGGGCGATATCCTGGAAAATGATACTAAAGTCAACTACTACATCGCCACGCATACCTATCCGGCCCGGGCGACGTACAAGATCACGATGACTGACCCCAACCGGAACGGCGGCATCCTCAATGTCAACTTTCCCAATTCCGATCAGGTACGCTTCCATCTGGAAACTGAATACACTTTTCTCAATCCACAGGTGCAGGGCTGCAACAATTCGCCGGCCCTGCTGCAACCCCCAATCGATATTGGTTGCGTGGGGCAGGTGTTTACGCACAACCCCAATGCCTTTGATGAGGATAATGACAGCCTCTCCTACGAATTCATTACCCCGCTCCAGGATATCGGTACGCCGGTGCCCAATTATGAGCCGGTCACCAATATCAGCCCTGGCACCGACAACGATATTACCATAGATCCGGAGACCGGGGATATTGTATGGGATGCGCCGCAGCGCGCCGGCGAATACAACATAGCCATTCTCATACGGGAATACCGCAACGGCCTGCAAATCGGCACCATCGTGCGTGACATGCAGATTTTGGTGCTGGAGTGTGAGAACCTGCCCCCCGTCGTTGAAGTCCCCTTCGATGAGGTGTGCATCGTAGCCGGAGAAACCCTGGAGTTTGACGTTGTGGCCACCGCCCCGCTTTCGGAAATGGAGCAGGAGGTCCGCCTTACCGCGCTGGGCGGGCCGTTTGAGATCAGCCCCAGCCCCGCCACCTTTACGCCCAACACCCAAACCTTCGAAGAGGACCCGGTCGTAAAAACTTTCCGTTGGGAAGTCCCCTGTGAGGCCATTTCTGCCCAGTTTTACCAAGTGGTCTTCAAAGCGACCGATAATGCGCTGGGGGACACCACGGGGCTAGCCACCCTAAAGACTGTACGGATCAAAGTCGTAGGCCCGCCGCCCGAAGACGTGCAAGCCGAACCAGAGTCGAATGTGGTAACCGTTTCCTGGCAGTTGCCCTACGCCTGTGAAGCAACAGAAAACGACTACTTCAGGGGATTTACCGTGTGGAGGCGGGAAGGCAGTTCCGATTTTGTCCGGGATACCTGCACGCCTGGGCTTGAAGGCAGCGGATATACCAAATTATTCAATTCACCGATCACGGATGTGGAAGACAGCCGGTATGTATACCAAGACACGGATGTGGAAAGGGGCCGGACCTACTGCTACCGCATTTTGGCTGAATTCGCCCTCACTACCCCCACCGGCAGTACCACCTACAACGCTGTGGAAAGCCTGGCGTCTGATTCCATCTGTGTACAGCTCAACCGCGACATTCCGCTGATTACGAACGTCAGCGTCCTGACTACGGATGCAGCGAATGGGGAAATGGAGGTCTGCTGGTCAAAACCCCTTGCTGAAGACCTGGATACCCTGCTCAACCCCGGCCCCTATGTGTACGAAGTGCTGCGTGCGCCGGGGCTTAGCCCAGGGGACGATGAATTCCAGCCCATTGGCATCTCTTTCAGCAGCCCGACCTTTGCCGGAGCCAATGACACCTGCTTTGTGGACACCGGCCTGAGCACATCGGGGCAGCCCTACAGCTATAAGGTTGCCTTTTACGTCAACAACGAATCCGAGCCGCTCGGCTTAACCAATGCCGCGTCGTCGGTGTTCCTGGAAATCACACCTACCGATAATACGAATATCCTTAGCTGGACGGAGGATGTACCGTGGAGCAATTTTGAGTATACCATTTTTCGGGAAAACAACGCCGGGGAATACGATTCCCTGACCACCGTGCTGGAGCCCACCTACCGCGACGAGGGCCTCATCAACGGTACCGAGTACTGCTACTATGTGCGCTCAGCTGGCTCCTACGGCATCGTGGGCATCCCCGCCCCGCTGCTCAACAACTCCCAGCGGGATTGCAGCATCCCCATTGATAATGTGGCGCCCTGCCCCCCTACCCTGGTTGTAACCAATGATTGCAATACCACCACCAACTGTTCGGACGAAGAAAACCTCAGCAATTTGCTAGACTGGGAAAACCCGATGGACTTGTGTGAGGAGACGGATGATGTGACGGGCTACCGTGTTTACTACGCGCCGTTCGAAGGCAGTGATTTTCAACAAATTGCCGAAATTGATGATTCCCGGCTGACTCAATTGGAGCATAAACCCGAAATGGGCATTGCGGGCTGTTACGCAGTAACCGCTATTGATACCTTCTTCAACGAAAGCGAGTTCAGCAACATCATTTGCGTAGACAACTGCCCCTACTACGAACTACCCAATGCTTTCACGCCTAACGGGGACGGGCAGAACGATTTCTTCCGCCCCTTCCCCTACTGCTTTATCGACCGGGTTGAATTTACGGTCTTTAACCGCTGGGGGCAGGTCGTATTTACGACTAACAATCCGGACCTTGACTGGGATGGCACCAACCTGCAAGGGCAAGCCCTGGAGAGCGGAACGTATTACTACAGTTGCCGGTACTTCGAGCGGCGGGTTACGGGTATTTCTCCCGGTCCGGAAATACTCAAAGGCTACATCGAGCTAATCACCGGCAACCGAAGGTAGGCCGCGCTTGGCCAGGATACATAGAAAAGCCCCGGGCGGCAGTGCCATCCGGGGCTTTTTTGACGGGCCTGGTGCGACTAGACCGAAGTATTTGACAGTCTTTTCACGCTTGGGCGCTTACTGCCCCGATAGCTATGGGGTCAACTGTCAAGCATCTACGGCTCAATCCATTAGGCAATGGCTTACCCATCAAACCAATGGGGAAGCACCTGCTGCTTTATCCGCCAATTTCGTCAATCTTGTACTTGGCACGCTCCACATACTTACTGTCCGTAATCTGCTTGTAAACTTCTACCGCAGCCGTCTTGTCGCCCTTCGCTTCCAGCAGTTCTGCCTTCTGCATCAGGTACTTGTCCGCGCCTTCGGTGGCCATTTCAATAGACTTTTCAATATGGGTAAGGGCTTTGTCGGTTTGGCCCTCTTTGACCAGCGCATCGCTTAGGTAGTAGTGTACGTCTGCGCTTTCTGCGTTTTCCAAATAGGCGTTAGCCATATTGGCTACAAGGCTCCAGTCCTTGTCTCCCCAGGCAACAGCTACCATATTCTCAGCTTTGCTGTTCATCTTTTCTGCTTTATCTGCTTTTTTGCTCTTTTCGCAGACCTCACCTGCTTTCAGGTAAGCAGCAACGGCTTCAGGCTTCATGTCCAGCCCTTCCAATGCTTGTGCATAGCCAATGTAATTGGCGTAGAAGCTAGACCTGTAACCAATACCTTTCTTGTAGATATCCCGAGCGGTTTCGAAGTCGTCGGCTTTACGAGCCTCTGTGCCTACGTAGTAAGCAGCGATCGCTCCGTTCTTACGCGCCAGCTTCATAACCTTTAGGTCCGTCTCAGAAGAAGAGTCTGCTTCTTCCAATGCCCGCTCCATCAGCTCGAGTGCTTCAGGGTATTCTTTGGCTTTGAGTTTTTCTAGCCCGTCATTGTAAAGGCCGGCAGCCGATACTGGCTGTTGTTCTTCTTCCTGTGCGTTAAGCGTTGTCGAAAATAGCCCGAGAATTGAAAAAATACCCGCTAAAATGATTGTCCTTCTCACGATAACAAACACATTTTGTGGTTAAAAAATGATGTATTTCTGAAAGTTTGATCAATGCCTGATTTTGGCAATTCCTTGTCAATCAGATGTTGCCAATAAACCCCCATTGTAACGTGGCCAGTATATTAGGGGTTTAGGATTAAGGAATATTTCACGTTTTGCCCCATTTATTCCTTGAAATAGAAGGTAGCAAGCACAGCAAACAACCCAAAGTAAAGCAGGGTACCAATACTGCCCCAGTAAAACAAGCCAAGCTCCCGGGGGTAGTAGGCCAATGTGCCGACAAAGCACGCCACGAAAACTGCCGTAGCTGCAATATTGAGCCCCATCCACCGCCTGGTACGGCTGGGGTAAGGGAACTTGACGGGCAGAAACTGCAAAACGACCAGGAACAAAATAAGCAGCAAGTTGACCCAACTACCCCAATCGAAAATAAAGAGCAGGTAAAAAGCCAGCATATTCCACATCACCGGGAACCCGATGAAGTAATGGTCATCGGAAATCATCCCCGATTTGCCATAATAGATCGCTGAAGTAATTAAAATCAGGAAGGCAGCACCTAAGCTGTAGGGGGCATCGATAATGCCGGCCTGGTGAATCAGGAAGGCAGGGATAATGGCATAAGCTGCGAAATCGATTACAAAATCGATGCTTTTCCCGCTCATTTCGGGCAGGACGTCCGTCACCCGGAAGTAGCGGGCCAGCGTACCATCTACCCCATCGATGAGCTGAGCGGCCAGCAGCCACCACATTGCAGTTGCAAAATCCTGCCGGGTGCCTGCCAACAGCGCCATGAATACCGCCAAGATGCCACTTGCAGTAAAAAAGTGGACGGCCCAAGCTTTAGCGCGCTGCCCCGCAGTGAATGGCTTCCCCATAGGTTGATTTTGCTGTAGCGCTAAAATATGAGTAAATTCCCGCATTTCAGAGTTTTCCCGCCACCTGCTTGCGCAGTTGCCGGATAGATAGCCCTTTGTTTATGCCTTTAGACGATGGCCGCGCCTGGTGGCAAATGTTACGGCCCGCCGTGCTGCTCTTTGCAGCCCTGGGGGCCGGCGGTATGTACATTCACCATTTTACCGATCAGCCGCTGAGCTGGCCGGCTTACCGCTCTATGATGGTCTTTTATGCCCTCATCTTTGGTGTGGGGGCCTATGCCGCCCGGCTGAAGCAGGAAGGCAGCAGCGAAGCCATGATGCTGGCGGGCCGGCAGTTGCCGCTCTTCGTCGCCATATTCACCATGAGCGCCACCTGGGTAGGGGGCGGTTATATCAATGGCACTGCGGAATATACGGCTAGTACCGGCCTGGTGTGGGTGCAAGCCCCCTGGGGGTACGCCCTCAGCCTCATACTGGGCGGATTGTTCTTCGCCCGCCGCATGCGGCGCTACCGGTTCCACACCATGCTCGACCCGCTTGCGCAGCGGTTTGGGCAACGCATTGCCGCCTTGCTGTTCCTGCCCGCTCTGACCGGCGAGCTATTCTGGACGGCAGCTATCCTCACCGCCCTGGGGACCACCTTCGGGGCAATTGCTGGCCTGGATACACCAACCGCAATCATAGCTTCCGCAGCGATCACCGTAGCCTATACCGCAATTGGGGGGCTGTGGGCGGTAGCGCTGACGGATGTAGTGCAGCTTCTGCTATTGTTCGGCGGGCTATGGCTGGTCGTCCCCTTTGCCCTGTCGGCTACGGACGGCCTACCCGTAGCCTGGTCAAAGTACCAAGCGGAGTTCGGGGCAGCCGCCAGCTTACTGCCTAGCCGGGCCGCATTGGGAAGTTATTATTGGAACTGGTGGGACTATGCCCTGCTGCTGATATTCGGCGGCATTCCCTGGCAGGTCTATTTCCAAAGAGTACTGGCTTCCCGGGACGAGCAGACGGCCGTGCGCCTTTCAATCATTGCCGGTGGAGTCTGCCTGCTGGCAGCTGTTCCGGCAGTACTGATCGGAATAGCCGCCCACGCTGCAGATTGGCAGCAACTGGGGCTGCCTGAGCCCCCTAATGCCGCCTCCACATTGCCCTGGGTGGTGCGCTACCTTACCCCACAGTGGGTAGGCATCATTGGCCTGGGAGCGATCGCTGCCGCCGTTATGTCTTCGGCGGACTCATCAATCCTGTCGGCCTCTTCCATGGCAAGCTGGAACATTTTTCGCCCCCTGCTTCGGCCTAAAGCGGGCAGCCGGGCACTGGGAAAGGTCGTTCAACGTATGATCTGGATTGTGGGCACAGCCGCTATGCTAATTGCGCTGAATATACAGAGTGTCTATGAGCTCTGGTTTCTGTGCAGCGATTTCGTTTACTGCCTGCTGTTTCCAGCGCTGCTGAGCGCGCTCTTTGACCCCAAGGCTAATGCAGCCGGGGCAGGTGCCGGCTTCCTGATAGCGGCGGTACTCCGGTTTGGGGGTGGAGATACCACCCTCGGTTTGCCGATGTTGATCCCCTATCCGATGATTGAAAACGGGGTTTCTCTTTTCCCGTTCAGGACGACGGCTATGTTATCCGGATTGCTAACTATCTTTATTGTCTCCAGGCTTACTACAGGGTGGTCTCCTCCCAAGCCATTGGGGCCCGAACCTTGAAGCAGACAAGCCTGAATTCCTGTAGATGCTGTGTTTATTCCACAAGGGCTAAGCCCTGCGATGTTCTCCAAAGGGGGGCAACTGTTTATCCTTTTCCGAGAGCACCACTTCGTTGAGGTCGAACCGCCAGTCGATACTCAGCCGAGGGTCGTTGTAGATAATCCCCCCCTCGTGGGCTTTGGAGTAAAAATTATCACATTTGTAAAAGAATTCTGCGGTGGGGCTGAGTACGAGATAGCCGTGCGCAAACCCCCGGGGGATGAACAGCTGCCGCTTGTTTTCTGCGCTCAGCAGCAGGCTGAACCACTGCCCGTAGGTCGCTGAGCCTTCACGGATATCCACAACCATATCCAGCACTTCGCCTTCAATTACGCGCACCAGCTTTGCCTGCGCATATTCACCAACCTGATAGTGGAGCCCACGGAGCACTCCGCGCGTCGACTTGGCCTGATTATCCTGAACGAATGATTTGGTGATACTTGCGGCCTTAAACAGCTCCTCGTTATAGGCTTCGTAGAAGTAGCCCCGGCCATCCTCAAATACCCGGGGTTCAAATATTTTCAATCCTTCGATAGGCGTATCCAGAAAAGGCATATTTATTTCTTTACAATAGATGAGATAATTGCTTGGATGTTTGGCAACGGCGTACTGGACGAGCCTGTTATTTTTTCCGGAAAAATATCCCCAGTGGCACACCGGAGAACTCGAAATGCTCGCGCAGCTGATTTTCTAAATAATGTCGGTAATTGTCCTTGACATGTTTCGGATTATTGCAAAAAAAGGCAAAAGCTGGATAATATGTAGGCAATTGGGTCACGTATTTTATTTTTACAAAGCGGCCACGATGAGAAGGCGGCGGATACCGCTCGATAGCTTCCAGCATGACCTCGTTGAGCTTGGACGTCCGTATTTTCCGGTTCCGGTTTTCGAATACTTGTAATCCAGCGTCCACAGCCTGGTAAATCCGCTGCTTGTCCACTACCGATATAAAAAGGACAGGCACGTCTGAAAAAGGCGAGATACGTTGTTTGAGCTCCCGCTCAAAATCCCTCGCTGTATTGGTTTCTTTTTCTACCAAATCCCATTTATTGACGAGCAGCACGATGCCTTTATTTCGGCGCTGCGCCAGGCGGAAGATGCTCATATCCTGAGTTTCCATGCCGGTGCGGGCATCGATCATCAGCAGGCACACATCAGCTTCTTCTATGGCTTTGATAGCCCGCATGACCGAATAAAACTCGAGGTCTTCGTGCACCCTCGACTTCTTGCGGATACCGGCGGTATCCACCAGCAGGAAACGCTTGTCGTATTTCTCATAAACGGAATGGATCGAATCCCGGGTGGTGCCCGCCACATCCGTTACGATGTTGCGTTCCTGGCCTAACAGCGCATTAGTCAGGGAAGATTTCCCAACATTAGGCTGCCCGACGATCGCAAACTTGGGCAGTTCGCTGGGTGTTTCGTCTGCTTTATCGATATGCTCCACAACGGCATCGAGCAAATCGCCCGACCCGCTCCCGGTCATAGAAGAAAGGAAGTAAGTGTTTTCAAAGCCGAGGCTCCAAAATTCATTGGCCTCTATCATCCGGTTGTGGTTATCGACTTTATTGACCGCCAGAAATACTGGCTTTTCGGCCCGGCGCAAAAGGGCAGCCACTTCCTCATCAAGGTCGGTAATGCCTGTGGTAACATCCACCATAAAGATGATCACTTTCGCTTCTTCAATCGCAATGGCCACTTGGGAGCGGATGGCGGCCTCGAATACGTCTTCTGAATGCTTGACGAACCCTCCGGTATCAACTACCGTAAAGGTCTTGCCATTCCAGTAGCTGCTGCCATACTGCCGGTCTCGTGTCACCCCGCTGACATCATCAATAATCGCCTGCCGTTCTCCGATAAGCCGGTTGTAGAGCGTCGACTTGCCTACGTTTGGACGGCCGACTACCGCTACTATGTTATTATGCATGGCTTAGACTATTTTATTGCGCTAGTGGGCTGAGCCGTAAATATTTGACCCATCAAGACGTTGCAAAAGCAATAGTTCCAGGGATAAAGTCAGCAAATAATTCGGTCCAGTCGCAATTGCACTTTGTCAAAATGAGCAATTAATGGCGGATGAGGCTGCTTTCCATACCGGAAAAGCAGCTTTAGCCTGCAAAGATAGTTGTTTTTAATACCAAAACGCGAAAGAAAACGGCCCCTGCGGCCGAGTTTCTTGCTTTCTTTTGCCCGGCCAGCGGCATGACAAATGTTAAAGTTCAATTTTTCGCCCTCCTGCTTTATGGAATCAGGGCAGCCGAAGCGACAGTATAAATATAAAGCAACCCTAAAAAATCATGAACACCCTATCTATCGCACAGGCGATGGCTGTCGCTCTGTTTCCCCTATGCTTTGCGCCGCCGAGCCCCACAACGGCAGAGGATACTCCTGCCATTTTTGGCACCCACCATATTTACTCTGATGCCGGTTGGATGAGCCTGGAAATCAGGCCGGCCGAATTAGAGCAGAGCGGCCAGCTCGCCATCGGGCCTCAGTACATTATCATAAAGGGCGCCCCCATCCTGCGCATTATGCAATTCATGGAGCGCCCAATTGCGCCCTGCGGCCTGACCTCTTACGATTTTGGCGGGCCGCTACGGCCGGGGCAGGTACCGCCCGCTGCTTCCCCCACGGCTAATGCCTGGCTTAGCGAGCAGACCAACTTTACCATCAGCTGCAGCAACTGTACGCTGGAAGATATGCAAGCTGTGGCTTACCGGTTTTTTCAACAACGTGTCCTTTCGGGCGCAGTGCGGCAGCCCCCGGCTTTGCTCCCTTTGTTCAGCCAGGCCGGAAAGGGTTAGGGGTCGCGCAACAATAACTTACCGATTTAGACTCGTTCTTTTGCACGCTAACTGCGCCTGCCTGGCTAACGCCAACGGCAGACAGGTTAAAAAGCCTCACCGTCCGTACGGATGGTTACGTTTTTTGCCTTGTTAGCGCACAAAATAACTTCGCCTATTCTAGGTAACTTATTACTGCGCGACCCCTTAGCCCCGGAAAGACGCCCCCGGCTCAGACCAGCCGTTGCACCTTTGTGTCTCCGTGCAGCTCAAGCTGCTCACTGAGGTTGAGTAAATTTAACCCGGGCCGCTTGCCAGGCTCTATACTGCCCAGCTCTGTTTCGTATCCCAGGGCTTCCGCCCCATTGCGGGTGGCCCACTCCAAAAGGGTTGAAAACGGCACATAGGATTGGTAGCGCGCAATGGTTTTCATTTCTTCTAAAACCGATAGCTGCCAGTTGGAGGTCAGGCTGTCTGTACCAATAGTCATGCGGGCGCCATTATCAATAAACAGCTGATAATTGGGCAGTTGATTCTCAATATAAAGGTTGGCGTTGGCGCAGGTCGCCCAGTATACCTTATCGCTCCAGGAATGGGCAGCCTGGATATCCGAAGCAGCCGTCAGGGTATTGTGGACAAAAAGCGTGCGGCAAGTTGGGTTCATATGCTGCATGGCGTAGTGGATGGAAGTCTGCCCGGTCGCTTCCATTTGCTCGATGGAGAAGCCAAAAGCTTCGTAAAACTCCACAAAGCCCCCTTCCTTTTTCAGGAAGAACTGGTTTTCGTGTACGGTCTCCTGATTGTGAATGCTCACTGTGATGCCTTCCTGCGGATTCAGGCCGTTGATTTTTTCAAATAGGCTCGGAGATACGGTGTAGGGAGCATGAGGCGCCGCAACGCGGTAATTCCCATTGCCATGCGCCTGCCCGTCGTAGGCTTCCTTGAAATTGTTGAAGGTCTGTTCTGCCCGGCTATCTTGCAGGAAGTCAAACATTTCCACGAAGGTATAGTACCGGATGGGGCTTTCCTCCTTACGTTTGACCGTGTCCAACTTATTGGAAATATCGCCTGCGGCTACGATGCCCGCCTCATACATTTCCTGATCGGCTCTATCGATTGCATCCAGGATTTCTTCCAGGGGGATATCCCGGAATTTCACCACTTGCTGCAGGAAGGGCAATAGGCCCGTGCCCGTATCTACTCGACCTTTCATATGAGACAATTCAAGGTGGCAGTGGGTATTGATGAAACCGGGTACGATCGCCCCCTTGTAGGTTTCCAGGGTTACGGGGTCATGGGCGTTCCGGTCATCGATAGACAAGATCACCCCTTCATCGTCGACAACAACGACGGCTTCTTTGAGGGGCTCACCGGTAACCGGAAAGATGTAATCGGCGGTCAGTTTTCGCATATCTTAGGCTGTTTTATACTCGGGGAGGAGTCCGGCCCCATTGGGCGCTCCTCGCAACGTTGCTGTAAAGGCGGACTATAAGCGTGGCTTGCGCCAAACCAGCCACTATGGCTCATTTGACAAAGAAGCAGCCTGCGGCTCAAAACGCTGCACCAACAGGCCATTTTTCATCCTGGGTTCAAACCAGGTCGACTTAGGGGGCAGCACCTGCCCGATGTCGGCTGCCTTCATCACCTCTTCCATCTGTACCGGATAAAGGCAAAAAGCCACCCCATCCGCAGCTTTGGACACCTGCTGCAGCACCCCTTGAATACCTTTGGGGCCTTCTATGTAGTTGACCCGGCCGTCGTTGCGCACATTCTCAATGCCCAGAAGTTTACTCATGACTTTGTGGTTGAGCAGCATGGCGTCAAGAATGATGGGCTCATCGGCATATTCCAGCAGCACTCGTTCTTTCCAGCGCAGCCGGTACCATTCCTGGCGCAGACACATCGTCACTTCAAATTTCCGGGCTGGTTTGGCCGGTTTTGGCAAGGGCTCGATTTCGAAAACCTGAGACAACCGGGCCATAAACTGCGCAGGCATATGCCCGTTAAGGCTGCTGATTACCCGGTTGAAGTCCAGGATTTCAATATCGTGTACGGGAAAGAAAGCGGCAAACAAACTTGCGTAGGGGCCTTCCTCCTGCTCCATTTGATCATACAGGCGCAAGGCCGTAGAAGTCCGGTGGTGGCCGTCGGCAATATAGGCATAAGGGATATGCTGCGCGAATAAAACCTGCAGGTCCTGAATCTGGGCCGGTGCTTGGATTTCCCAAACCTGATGCAGCTCGGTGCCCGACTGCAAGGCAACACTCAGAAAAGGCGCTCTGCGGCGGACAAATTGATCCAGCCAACCCTTCAGCTGGGGGACTGGCTGATGAGCCAGCAGCACTGGTTTGACTGCGGCTTTTCGCTTGATCAGCAGTTGTAGCTGCTTTTGTTCTTTGTCAGCCAGGGTGTGTTCATGCTTTCGGATTTTATCGTTCAGGCAATCCATCAAATGCACGCCGGACACCACGCCCGTATAGCTCCTGCCTGAACCGGAAATCCGGTAAACAAACATAGCAGGCTTCTTTAGCTCCTTGAAAAAGCCATCCTCGTAGTACTTGTGGTACTTTTGCTTGACGGTGCCGAAAAATTGCTCCGGAACCTGTATCTGATCTAGCTTAGGGAAGGTCGCCCTGAATGGTAGCAGCTGCATGTATGGTTTTATATGGCTGTAATCGGGCGGGAAATTACAAAAAAAAGAAAGTGTAGCAGCATTACGCTACTACACTCCTAAAAAACTAAACCCCAGTT
>CAZNSK010000125.1:0-17496 GCA_964575505.1 uncultured Phaeodactylibacter sp. | reverse complement strand
AGCTGCCATACCGGGCCAGCCCTCAACAGCATGGCGTTTTACGCCCTGGGCATGGGCGACCTGATGGATTGCCCAGAGGAAGTTTTGCTAACCCCAGTTACCGCCGCCGAGCACCTGGGCCGCGGAGGCTTTACCAACCGCCCCGAGGACATGTATAAATTTAAGGTCCCCCAATTGTACAATCTGAAGGATTCGCCCTTCTACGGCCATGGAGGCACCCTGCGCTCCATACGGGCAGTAGTAGAATACAAAAATGCCGCAAACCCGGAAAATATTAACGTGCCGGCCAGCCAACTGGCAGACGAATTTGTGCCCCTGGGCCTGAATAGCGAAGAGCTGAACGCCCTGACCGCTTTCATTGAATCGGCGCTGTACGACCCCAACCTCGAACGCTACGAACCCGATGCACTGCCTACCGGGCTTTGTTTCCCCAATGCCGACCCGGCCTCCCAGCTGGACTTGGGCTGCCAGTAGTAAGGCAATGCCGGCGCCTCTGGTTTAGAACCGGACCCACCAGCCTTCGCGCTCAGCCTCGGCCTGACTGTAGCCGACCTGATGGACCACCGCGCCCCGGCTATCCCGGAGCACAATTTGCCCACCGGTATTCAGCAGCCGTACTCTTAGCAAGCCCACGCGGACTACACTGCCTGCCTGCAGGGTATAGGCCGCCAAGCGGTCGCGCCGACCGTTCTGGTCCGAAATGGTCCACCCTTCCAGATCTACCGGCCGGTCGGACAGGTTAATCAGCATCAGCTTTTCGGCACCGGATTCCGGCCCTTCCGGATTGACCAGCCCAGCGATGATTTGCACTGCTGACACTGATGGCGAAGGCTCCGTAGGCTCCTCAGGTTCAGCAGGGGGTGTTTCCGTTTGTACGGCCTTTACGGCCCTGGCCGCATTGACTTTCCCAAAGCCAAACCATTCCGAATGCCCGCTGGCGTCGTAGTTGCCTTTGCGCAAGCCCAAAACCGGGTCTGGTTGGCCATCCGTAATCTTGTCGGCTGTATTTTTAAGGATTTCCAGCGTTTCGGAAGCGGTTAGGCCAGGGTTGGCAGCGCGTATCAACGCGGCAACCCCCGCCGCCAGCGGGCAAGCGCTGGAGGTGCCGCCGAAATTGCCCGTATACCGGCTGCCCGGCGCAAACCCCAGCCCGGCGGCTTCGTTATCGGTTGTCCAAATGCCCCGCCCTGGCAAGCGCTCCTGCGGGTTGAGGGGGTTCCAGTTGTCGCTGGGCGCGCACAAGGTAATCTCCGCCCCCCAATTGGAATAAGCTGATTTGCGGGCCAGGCTGGTGGAAGCCGCGACCGCCACTACGTCGGGGTGCGCCGCATAGCCATTCAGAATAGGGCCGGTAGTTTCTTTGAGCCCTTGCGTGGGATGGCGCCACACCAAGCCCCGGTTGTCCATATCCCGGACCGGAGCGTTGTAATTGCCTGCCGCAAACAAGACGAGGCACCCCTTGCCATCCGGGCCGCCGTTTCGGTGCAGCTCCGACATCTGGTTGCTTAGCAGGGTGCTCAGGGGGGCGTATACCGGCACCGGGCCCCAGCTGCAGGAGATCACTTTTGAACGCCGGCCGGCAAAATCGAAAATATCGTATAGCATATTGTCATCGGCCGTCAGCGGGAAGCGGATAGGCAGAAAGCTGCATTCGGGGGCAGCGCCGACAATGCCTTCGCCGTTTTCCTCCCCGATCGCCACCCCTGCGCAGGGCGTGCCGTGAAAGTCCCTGGAGCTGCGTTCTGGCATTGGATTGGCATCCCGGCCTGCATAATCCCGGGCAGCGGTAATTTTATTAGGGCCCGAAAGGTCCGGATGGGTGAGGTCAAACCCATCATCAATGACTGCTACAGTAACGGAGCGGTCACCCTTGGTGTAGCCCCAGGCTTCCGGGCAGTTGACGCCAGCGGCGGCAGAGAGCTCCAAGCCCGCCCGGCTTTGCAGGTGCCACTGTTGCGGAAAGAGGCCATCAGCAGGCTCGTACTGTGGCATAAAGCGGTTGATTAGGTTGGGCTCTGCGTACTCGACCCGGTTGTGGCCCATCAGCTCGTTGCTTACCTTGAGCGGGTTTTTCCCCGCTGCCGAAGTCACTTGTACCAGGCATATCTCTGCGTTGGCATCGTAACCGCGCAGGTAGCGCAAGCCATGGTTTAGCAGGATGGCCTGCTTTTCGTCTGTGGTGAGGCTTGCATCAAATTTCAGGATCAGCTCGTCGGTAAGGTAGTAGCGGGTAGCTGTATCTCCGGCCGGGCAATAGGCATGGTGGCAAATCAGAGGCCGGTCCCGGTCCCGCCTGAGGGCGGCCATAGTGCGGTCCCGGGCATCCTGGGGCGTTTCTATCTTAAACACATTGCCAAAGACCTGCTTCACCTGTGCAAGCTCAGGCCGCCCGGCGAGGGCAGTCCGGCTGGGAGCATCAGGGAGGATAACCGTAAAGTGGTTTTCGGCATATTCCAACTCAATGCGCTCAGTACCACGGTACAAATAATAATTCAGGGCCATAGTGTGTTATTTTATCATATGCGAAGGACTGCGGCAACCGCCAACAGGGCAGCCCGCATTTATGCAATAATACGTTTTTTACCTTCAGATGATCGAAAGTGTTATATAAAATTCTCGTTAAATGAAGTGGATTGTCCTGCTATCCGGTTTAAGTTTGCTTGTGCTGAATTGCGCGGCGGTAAAGGAAGAGTTTTCGCCCCCTCAGGAAGCTGCTATTACCAACCTGCCTGCCGAAATGCTGGAGGCCGTCAATCGCCTCCGGGTGTCGGGTTGCCGCTGCGGCAGCCGCAAGATGGCTCCAGCGCCCCCGCTTGACTGGGATACCCGCCTGGCCAGTGCTGCGCAACGTCATGCGGCCGATATGAATAAGCGGGGCTTTTTCGACCACCGGGGCTCCGACGGCAGCAAGGTGAGCAGCCGGGCCCGGGATGCCGGGTTCAACTGGCGGCATATCGGAGAGAATATTGCCTATGACTATGGCAACGTCGCTGAGGTCGTAAGTGGTTGGCAGGATAGCCCTGCCCACTGCCGCAACCTCATGAGCCCGGACTTCCGGTCCATGGGCGCTGCCTATGAGGGTGGGTACTGGGTGCAGGTGCTGGGTGCCGAATAAGCGCTGCCCTTACAGCGCCAGGATTTTGCGGGCCAGCACCCGGGCATGGGCTTCCATAACCTCGTGGGAAAGGCCGGCTGTATGGGGGGTGAGAATGACCCGATCAGATTGCCGCAAGTACTGAAAAGGAGCCGGCAGCTCTTCCAATTCCAGCGTATTGAACGCCTGTTCTTCGTATTCCAGGACGTCCAGCGCCGCCCCCAGGACTTGCCCGGCCTCCATTTGCCGTACCAGCGCTGCCGTATCCAATACCAGCCCCCGGGCGGTATTCAACAAATAGATGGGCTTGGCAAAGCCGGTAATGAGGGCTTCATTGATGAAGTAGTGGTTGGCCTCGCTGTAGGGGATATGCACCGTTACGATGTCTGCTTCGGCTTGCAGGGCTGCAAGGCTGGCTTCCTCCGCCCGCCCATCTCCGTAACCGGTTTTGTACTTATCGTAAGCAAGGACCCGGCAACCAAACCCCGACAGGCGCTGGGCGACGGCCGAACCGGTATTGCCGTAGCCAATGATGCCAACGGTGCGGCGGTGGAGCTCAAAACTGCGGTTGCCCTTGCGGTCCCACCGCCCGCGCCGGATTTCCCGGTCGGCTTTTGCAATATGGTTCAGCAAACCCAGCATCATCCCCACCGCTTGCTCCGCGACGGTATCTCGGCTGCCCTCCGGAGAGTTCAGCACGGCTATACCCCGCTGTTCCGCGCAATCCACATCAATATGCTCCAGGCCAATCCCCATCCGGGCGATGAACCGCAGCTTGGGGCAACGCTCCAGAAAGTCGCGATCGATAGTAAACCGGCTGCGCAGCACAAGGCCTTCGGCTTCCTGCAGCTCCGCCCAAAGGCCGGGCAGCGGCGTAGCGGTATGCTCGAGTACAGTGTAACCTGCCGCCTCAAGGCGGGCGGGCAGGTGCGGGTGGGGCGGGTCAATAAGAATAACGGAGGCAGGCATCATCCGGCAGTTTTGTGAAAAAAGCTTTAGATTGAGTGCAAAGAAACAACTATGGCAAAAGTACGCTTTCTATCGCTGATCCTTAGCCTGACGGCCTGCAACCCTGCGGCTAACCCTGACGCCCCCTCTCAAGGGGCACCCGGCCTCGCAGTTTTTGTAGGCACTTATACCCAGTCTCTGCCCCACGTTGAGGGGCAGGCGGCGGGAATTTACACCATGATGCCTCAAGATAGCGGGGGCTGGCAGATGGCACACGTCCGCGAGGGTATTCTCAACCCTTCTTATCTGACGGTAGACGCCGGGGGCAAGTTTCTGTACGCAGTAAGTGAAATTGGGCCTGGTGGCGCTGACAGCAGTGGCTGGGTTGGCAGCTACCGCATCGGTAGCGATGGCAGCCTGCAGCCGCTCAACCGGCAGCCGACCTTTGGCTTTGCACCCTGTTACGTCAGCCTGACCCCCGATGGGCAGTTTGTCATGGTGGCCAATTACGTAGGTGGCACCATTGCCGTTTACCCCCGCCTCGGAGATGGGAAAATCGGGGCCGCCTCCGCCCGAATGACCTTTACCGGCTCGGGGCCCCACCGCGAACAGCAATCGGCTCACCCCCACTGCATCATCTCCAGCCCGGATGGGCAGTTCGTCTATGTTGCGGATAAAGGCACCGACAAGGTGATGGGCCTGGCCCTGTCCAAAGCAGGAGAACTGACGCCCACCGAACAGGGTGCCCTGCCGGTAGCACCGGGTGCCGGCCCCCGCCACCTGGTTTTCCACTCCAGCCGCCCTTTTCTCTATCTGGTCAATGAGCTGAACGGCACAGTCAACAGCTTATCCTACGACGCCACCACCGGGCAGCTCGGCTTGTTGCAAACGATCAGGACCCTCCCCGAATCCTACTCTGGCTTTAATGCTTGCGCCGACATCCACATCAGCCCCGATGCCCGCCATTTGTACGCTTCCAACCGCGGGCACAACAGCCTGGCTATCTACCGCATCCTGGAAAACGGGCAATTGGAATGGCTCGCCTTCCAGCCTAGCGGCGGCAAATTCCCCCGCAACTTTGCCATTACGCCCGACGGGCAAGAAGTGTGGGCCGCTAATCAAAATACGGGGAATATTGTCCGCTTCAGCCGCAATGCCGATACCGGCTTGCTGACCCCCGCCGGCGAACTCGAGTGCCCTACGCCCGTCTGCCTAAAATTTGCAGAACTATGAAAGGCAACATCCCTTCCCGGAAGAAAAGCCCCATCCCCGTGAAGCCCCCCCTCATGGCTTACCTGAAAAAGAACAACCGGGCGACGGCGCTGCCGATGCAGTACAGTGATTTGCTGCGGTACGACTCCTCAGTGCCCCTGCTCGACCAGGAAGGCCACGATACCCTTTGGGAAACCGTTTACTATTCCCAGTCGGACTTTCGGGATGTCAACCAGGCTATGAAGGTCATTTATGCTTTGCTGAAGACCGATGGGGACGTGGCGGTGCTCGACCACCTGACGGTGGCCCGGATTGATTACTGTACTTTTGGGAATACCAAGCCCTTCCGGGTACGCATCATCAACCGGCTCAACGACAATTACGACCATTTTTATATCAAAAAGGCGGACGCTTCCCGCCTCTATGGCCTGGAGCTCGAGGATATCCTCTCCCCCAACCAGGTTACTTACCTCATCGACCGCGAAACCCTAATTGAAGAGCACGTGGCGGGCATCCCGGGCGATGATTTTATGAAGCACAATCTGAACGACACCACTTTCAATCAAATCAGGATCGCCAAAGAGTTTATCAAATTTAACGAACGCTGCTTTGTGCGCCTGCTGGGGGATATGCGCTCCTACAACTACGTCATTGATATTACTCCTGATATTGAGGGCTCGCAGTTCCGCATGCGGGCCATCGATTTCGACCAGCAATCCTTTGAGGGGCGCAAGAGTTTCTACCTGCCCCAGTACTTCAAAGAGAACAACCCCATCATCTTTCTGGGCATGGGCCATATGGCACCGGAAACCGTCAAGCAGTACCAACTGGAAGAGCGCAGCCTGATTGCCGGGCGGGTCAAGGCGGCCCGCAAGCCATTCAGCGAATTGATGGATGTGATGGTGCACGATGAACTTTCCACCCCTGAAAAGACCAGGCAGCTGGCCGGAGAGCTGGCTTATCACCATAAAAACGACCGCTTCCTGGATTGCAGGACCATGGGCGAGATCGTGCTGACCAATATTCAATTGCTGCTGGAAAAGGATTTTAAGCAAAGCATCCTCTACAGCGATGGGGAATCGGCATAAAAAAACCTCCCTCCTGTGTTATGCAAAGGAGAGAGGCTATCCCAAAAACCGATTATATATCGTAAAAATCTCAATTTATGTTGGATAATAAAAATTTCTATCCGATTTTATCTAAAATAATTTCCTCCACCCGCTCAATCTACCGTAACCTATGGACCGCCTTACCGATGCAGAACGCCGCCGTTACGCCCGCCACCTGACCATCCCCGGCTTTGGAGAAGCCGCCCAGGCCCGCCTGAAAAACGCGCGGGTGCTGGTGATCGGCGCCGGGGGGCTGGGCAGCCCGGTATTGCTGTACCTGGCTGCTGCTGGGGTTGGGCATATTAAGATTGCAGACTTTGACCGGGTTGAACTGACCAATCTGCAGCGTCAGGTACTCTTTACTGAGGCGGGAATCGGCGCACCCAAAGCCGAGCTGGCCGCTCAGCACCTTACCGCCCTCAACCCGCTGACTGAAGCAGAGGCTATTTGCGCCCCCTTCGACCGGGATAATGCCCGCGATTTGGTTCGGAGTGTGGATTTGGTCATTGACGGCACCGACAACTTCCCCACCCGCTACCTGAGCAACGACACCTGCGTGCTGGAGGGCAAACCGCTGGTCTACGGCAGTATCTACCGGTTTGAGGGGCAGGTAGCTGTCTTCAACCTCCTGCGGCCAGATGGCAGCCGCGGCCCCAACTACCGCGACCTCTTCCCTACCCCGCCACCACCGGAGCTCGTCCCAAATTGCGCAGAGGGGGGCGTCCTCGGCGTGCTGCCCGGTATCATAGGAAGCCTGCAAGCCAATGAAGCCCTTAAAGTGCTGACCGGGGTTGGGGTGCCTCTCGATGGGCAGCTTTATGTACTTGATGCCAGCACCATGCTCAACCGTACCCTCCGTATCCCTAAAAACCCAGCAACCAAAATAACGGAGCTCATCGACTACGAGCAGTTTTGCCAACCCGCCAGCACTACTCCCGTCCCGGCCATCACGGTGGATGCACTCGCCGAATGGAAGCAAGCCGGCGCCGACTATCAACTGCTGGATGTGCGGGAGCCGTCCGAGTATGCCATCGCCAACCTGGGCGGGCAGCTCTGCCCACTGGGCCAGCTGGAAAAGTGGGCTAAAGCTTATCCGCCGGAAGCCCGCCTCGTCCTCCACTGCCGGAGCGGGCAGCGCTCTGCCCGGGCGGTACGCCAGCTTCAGGAATTGGGCTTTACTCAGGTGTATAATCTGGAAGGCGGCCTGCTGGCCTGGGCAAAAAAGATTGACCCATCTATCGAAACCTATTAAGTATGGAGCTGCAATACCTCCAACCCTCTCCTGCATTGGCTCCTTACATCGAGCGCTACTTGCTCAGTGCTATCGACTACCCCCACAGCTCGCCGGTACTGCCTGACCATTCCGTGGTGGCCGGCTTTCAGTACGGCGGCCACTTGTCGCTAGAAAAAGAAGGAACAAGCCAGCCCCTGCAGCGCCTATGCCTTACCGGCATGGGCCGGCAGCTGCGGCACTTCCGCAATGGTTCTGGTTTCAGTATCATCCTGGTCTACTTCCGCCCCTGGGCTGCACCGCTCTTCTTTGGCTCCATGATGCACGAATTCTACCAACAAAGTGTTGCGCTGGACGACTTCCTGCCTCCGGTGCCGATCCGTCAGCTCGAAGAACGATTGGCCCTTAGGGGTGGAGGATGTCAATGCGTGGTTTGAGCAAGCAAAAGCGGCTGGGGTACCGGTGGTTCAGCCCCCGGAAGACACCTTCTACGGGCAGCGCCGCTGCCTGGTGCGCGACCCCAATGGCCTGCTTGTTGATATCTCTACGCCGATGAGCCGTCTTTGAGCTGGTATACCAACCGCACCGCACCATTCCCGTAGGCGTGGGTAGACAGAAGCGTAACATCGGTTTCCGGTATGCCGCCGGGAAAAAGGCGGGTGCCGCTGCCCAAAAATACGGGCATCACAAACAGGGTAAACGTATCTACCAAGCGCTCCTGCATAAGAGATTTGATGAGGTGGGCACCACCATCGCAGTAAATATCTTTGCCCGCCTGCGCTTTGAGCGACAGGACGAGCTCAACCGCCTCGCCCTGATAAAAGGTTATACCGGGCCGGCTTGGTAAGTCCTGCCGGGTCACCACATAGCAGTGCTCGTACTAGCTGGCAGCCGGAAAGTGGCCGGCAATTTCCAGCACCACTTCGTAGGTCCGGCGCCCAACGATGTAGGTGTCTACCCGCTCCGAAAAGGCGGCGTGCCCGTAATCTTCCCCTTCGAAGCGAGACAAAAAGCTGAGGTCATCATCCGGCCCGGCAATATAGCCGTCCAGGCTCATCGCTATAAAAAGATGAAGTTTTCGCATTTCCTAATCGATTATTTCGCGCACAGCGCCTTCGACCTCCAGCAACAAGTTGTGGCCGTAGGCTTTCGCGGGTGTTTGAAAGCCCGGCTGTGCCTGCCCTTTTAGCACGCGCCCGACAATCATCAAACTGGTTATTGCCGTCAGGGTATACCCTTCTGGCATGATGGAGCGAGCCGTACGCGTTTCCCCTTTGGCATTGGTGACCCTGCCCCAAACCAGGCTGCGCCCCTTTTTGCGTTGTTCCTCCGAAGGGCCTGCCGGCCCCTTGAGCACCCGTTTTCGGGCGCGGGCTTTAACGGCCGGCAGCCGCAAGAACCAGCCGAAGTACTTTTGCCATTTCACAAAACGGTAGGTCTTGGGGTGGACAGCCGTGTAGGTTTCGATATTCGGGATACCAGAAGAGTAGTAGGCCGTGGAGACGTCACCCCAGGGTATCGTCATCACGAAGCGCTCAAAATCATCGGCAAAGGCCACATTCATGATTTTATGGCCCATCGGCACTTTGGTAATCACCCCATTTTGGCGCACCGCACTGCTTTTACCCAGGTTTTCCGCCATCGTCAGGGCGGTGCCCCTGGAAAAACGGGTACCCTGGGAGGCAAAAGCCAATTGCAGATGCGTCGCATCGGGCAGCTGTTCTTTTAGGAAAACGGCCATGCAATCCGTAGGCACCACATCGAAGCCAGTTCCCGGCATGATCATAATCCCCGCTTTAGCCGCTTTTTCGCCCAGGGCAGCAGCCCTTTCAAAAACGGGGATCTCACCGGTGATATCGAGGTAGTGGGTGCGGCTGCGCAGGCAAGCTTCCATCATAGGGCGGGCCGTATGGATAAAGGGGCCGGCGGCATGAAGTACCAGGGTGCAATCCTCAATTTGGCCTGCCACTTCTTCTGCATCATCCAGGGAGAAAATGCGGAAGGGCAGGCCGAGCGATTCTGCCAGGGGCTGCACTTTGGATGCCGTACGGCCAGCGAGTATGGGCTTAAGCCCCTGTGCGGCCGCCCGGCGGGTGATGAGTTCCCCGGTGTAGCCGTTAGCACCGTATATCATCCACGGTTCTTGTTGCATCAGTTGATTTTTTGTGAACCAGCAAGATAGTGAATTCTTTCTTTTGCCCCGGAAGGGCAGGATGGGCTTATGCCATTTCTTCCGGCAGGAGCGGGTACCGCCCTCTTAATGGCGTGGGCAGGAACCTGACATTTAGCCAAAAGCTGGTTCTCTTCAGCGCGAAGCAAAGCTTTTTCCTGAACTGCTACAGCCCCGAATGCCTGGGTTTTCAGCCTTGTAATCTGGTACTTACCGGAACGGATGCCTTAGCCGCAGCCCCGCCGAAGGTCGAGGCTTTCCCCAACCCTACTTCCGGACAGTTGCAAATCGATGCAGAGGTACCCCTTGAAACCGTGGAATTACTGGACCTCCAGGGCAGAAGGGTCTGCGAAGGAGCTACCCCCAGCCCGCCGGACCTTTCCCACTTGCCGAGAGGGGTTTATGTATTGCGTATCCGGGCGGCGGGGCAGCTGATTCACAAAAAAATCATCCGCCAATAAAGGGTCAGGGCATTAACAGCGCTACCATTCTCCGTAGCCAGAAAGTGTGGGGAAAGATGGCCCAAGCTGTCGTCCGCCACCCTACAGGTCCGCCACCATGAGGTTGCACCCCCGCACATCACTGGCGTCCAGCCGGCCCAGGACTTCGAAACTATGGTCTTCGTAAACGCGCCCCAAGTCGTCGGTAGCGATAAAGCTGATGGTGTCCACGTTCGCCAGGTCAATGATATTGAGGGCACCCGTTCGGCCCGGCGGCTGCAGTTGGAAAGGGTCAGTGCGCTCCCGGGCAGCCACGCGCATGGTGGGGGCTGGATAAAAAAGCCCTTCTTGCCTGGCGTAAGCCTGAGATAGCAGTTCGGTCATGCCGTACTCTGAATGGATAGCTGTGACATTGAAAGCCTCCTGGAGCCGGCGGTGCAATTCGGTGCGGGTCAGCTCCTTCCGACGCCCTTTCATGCCGCCGGTTTCCATGATGATGATATTGGAAAGATCGGTAGGTGCCGCCTCCGCCAGGTCAAGCAAAGCAAAGCTTACCCCAATTAAAAGCGTCGGTTGTTGGCTTTTTTGCTGATCCTGCAAAATCTTTAGGAGGCTATCGGTGTTATTGAGGAAAAACCCGCTGCACGGGTCGTTGACTTGGCGCATAAAGTCCTCCACCATGAAAACCAGAGAAGAGCCCTGGCGTTCTAAATAAGAAGGCAAAAGCGCCAGGATGCAGAATGGCGACAGGCTGCCGTAGAACTGTTCAAAGCCCCGCCGGGCGTTTTCCCGGTAGAACTGCGGGTCGCGCAACAGGTGCCGACTGACTTGCTGCCCGGTGGTGCCACTGCTGCTAAAGACCTGGGCAGGCTGCCACGTACCA
Source organism: uncultured Phaeodactylibacter sp. (assembly GCA_964575505.1). Taxonomy (GTDB): domain Bacteria; phylum Bacteroidota; class Bacteroidia; order Chitinophagales; family Saprospiraceae; genus Phaeodactylibacter. The sequence continues at coordinate 6,409 of CAZNSK010000125.1, read as the reverse complement.
CTCTGTAGGGCATGAGTCTTGAACAGCGAAATCGGGAGGTGTGGTATTTGCGCCACCGCCTTTACGGATGCTGCTTCCACGCCAAGTAATTGGAGGTACTGCCGGTAGACTGGATTGTGGTGCGCCTGATACTGAAAGACATCAAGGGCAAGGGCTTCAAAAGAAGCTGGCGTAACCCTGGACACCCGCTTCAACAGGCGCTTGCGAACTTCATCCACCTTCACTGGATTAAAACGATTTAAATGAAAACGATTTATTATTTGACGCTGCTGCTGCTTGGTTTTAGCGCCTTCGGCTGTGTACAACCGCCGGACTACCCCGTAGAACCGGAAATTGACTACATTGGTTTCAACACCCTGACTTTTCCCCAAGGCGGTCCCGATGCCGTTTCTGATACCCTGACCCTGCGGTTCGGGTTCACCGATGGGGATGGCGATATTGGCAATGCCGACTCCACCGTCGATGTTTTTATCATTGACAGCCGCACCCCCGATGTCGAAGAGAACCGGAAACTGCCCATCATACCGGAAGAAGGAGTTGGGAACGGCATTTCGGGTGAGATCACACTGCGTTTCCCCAATAACCCCTTTCAGGTCTGCTGCATCATTGGCGACGAGCAAGGGTGTGATGGGCCTATAGAAGGATTTCCCAACGATACCTTTTCCTACCGGATACAGATCAGAGACCGAGCGGGCAATTATAGCAACGCCATACAGACGGAAACCATTACGCTACTGTGCAACTGACAGCCAATCGATTTCTTTTTTAAGCAAGGTCAGGGTTTCGGCTTCCCGGCTGCCTTCCTCCGGCTGATGGCTGTAAACCCAGTGCGCAACGGGTGGCAAGCTCATCAGGATAGATTCGGTGCGGCCGTCTGTATCCAGCCCGAATTTAGTGCCTTTGTCCCAGACCAGGTTGAACTCCACATACCGGCCCCGGCGCAGGGCCTGCCATTCCAATTCCCGTTTGCCGTACGGCTTGTCTTTATTGCGGGCGATCAATTCGGTATAAAGGGGCGCAAACAACTCGCCTACGGCTTTGACGAATTCAAATAACTGCGCCTTGGGCAAGCCCTCCTTATCTGTATTCAGGCGGTCAAAGAAAATCCCCCCCACCCCTCTAGTCTCTTTCCGGTGCTTGAGGTAAAAATAATCATCCGCCCATTTTTTAAAGCGCGGGTAGAATTCCGGGTGGTGCTGATCACAAACTGCCCTGAGCTGCTGATGGAAATAGCGGGCATCGGATTTGCTGACGTAGTGCGGCGTCAGGTCAATGCCGCCGCCAAACCAGTACAGCCCATTTTCCATTTCAAAATAGCGGATATTCATGTGGATAATAGGCACCATGGGGCTGACCGGATGCTGCACGATGCTGACTCCCGTAGCTAAAAAACGGCCGGGCTCAACGTTTAACGCCCGCGTAATCCGCTCCGGCATTTCCCCGTGGACCGCCGAAAAATTCACGCCCCCCTTGGCGATGCGCTGCCCTTGCAGTATGCGGGTGCGCCCGCCGCCACCGCCGGGCCGTTCCCAGGCATCCTCCCGGAACCGCCCCTTGCCATCTGCGGCTTCCAGCTTCGTACAAATTTTATCCTGCAAGTCTTTGAAATAGGAAAGTATGGTATCTCTTTCAGGTTTAGCCATCTATTTTTAGTATTTTTAGGGTGATAACTGTTTTCAATGCCCGAATAAATAAAAAGTTGAACGGAAACCTTTCGACTACTGCACAGATACGCCTGCGCTGCCTCCTTCTCTTCATCAGCCTGTGTTTCAGCCTGCTTTTACCTGGGCAAAACCCCTCCGGCGCACTCGACAGCCTGAAGCAGCTTCTAACGGCTACTTCAACAAGCGCAGAACGGAGCCAACTGTTTAATGAAATCAGCAGTAGTTATAACGCTTCCAATTTCGATTCTTCCTACCACTATGCCAAGTTAGGGCAATCCGCCGGGATTACAGCCCGGGACACACCGGTCATTGCGCGCGCGCTGATCCTGCAGGGGCTGGTCCACGCCTCCAAAGGCGAAACCCGCCTATCCATCCAGAAAACAGAAAAGGCGTTAGCGCTGGCGCTTCAAACTCAAGACAGCGTCAATATTGCCAGTGCCTACAATAACCTGGCTTTGGAAGACCTGGACATTGGCAATATAAAAAACGCATTGGTCCAGTTTCAGAAGTCACTTGACTACACCACAGATGACACCCTGGGCAGAGTGTATACGCTGAATAATATTGCCCTGCTCCACGCTGATGCAGGCAACCAGGAAGCTGCCAACCGGTATATAGCCCGGGCGCTACGGGAAGCCGAGGCCTCCAATGACCCGTTGCTGGTGTTGGAGGTTTACTACAATAAGGGCATGGCTTACATGGAAGATTCCACCCTGCAAGACTCCGCCGTTTATTACTATTCTGAAGCCAGGGCGCTGGCCCGGCAGGTTGAAGACCTCTTCACAGAAGTCATGTGCCTGATCAACCTGGGCATTCTTAACCGCGACCGCCAAAAGTACGAGCGCGCGGAGAATCACTTGCAAACGGCCCTGGCCCTCAGCCACAGGCATGAATACCAGGAAGGGATACTGGCGTCCACTATCGAGCTGGCGGAGCTTTACATAGACAATACGGACTACCTAAAAGCACAGGCCGCCCTGAGTGAATTGTCCCCTCAGCGGATTGACATCCTCCGGGAGCGGGTCTACTTCCATGAATTGAAAACCCGCCTGCTGCGGGAAACCGGGCAGTACCAGGCGGCGCTTTCCGAACAGGATTCCTTTATTTTTTACAAAGACAGCCTTTCTAACGTCAAGCAGAACCGGGAACTGGTCAAGCAGGAATTGGCCTACGAGGTAGAAAAGAAAGACCGGACCCATAAAATACTCGAACTGGAAAAGCGGCAAGCCGAGCAACGGGCCGCCGGTGAGCAACGGGTCGCCCGCTTTAGCATTTTCCTATTGTTGCTCCTGCTGGCCTTAACCTTGTTGATGTTTCAGCAGCGCCGCCGGTTCAGCCAAAAGCTGGAACGACAAGTGGCGCAAAAGACAGCCGACCTGAAGGCCGCTAATAAAGAGCTAGAGCACAGCAACCGGGAACTGGAACGCTTTACCTATATCGCATCCCATGACCTTAAAGAGCCGCTCCGCAACATCATCAGTTTTACCAACCTCCTGGAGCGCAAGGAGCGGTTGTGGGCGGGGCAAAAGGATACACAGATTTACTTTGGCCACATTAAACGCAGCGCCCGGCAGATGTATACCCTCATTCAGGATGTGCTGGCCTACGCCCAAGTCCGTGATAGCCAGAAAGCCTCCGTATTGAAGCGGGTAGACCTGAATAACATCCTGGACCAAATTGAGGAGGCACTACAGCCCAAATTGGAAGAACTGGGTGCGGTGCTTTACCGGGAGAACCTGACTTTTCTGATTGGGACGCCCCACCACTTTTATGTAATACTGAAAAACTTAATTGAAAACGGGCTAAAATACAATGAGAGCGAACGCCCAAGAGTTATCGTGCGGCAGGCACTGGAAAATAACCGGCCCTGCTTATTGGTCATCGATAATGGCATTGGCATACCCGATGAATTCAAGCCTAAGGTTTTTGATATGTTTTACCGCCTCCACGACCGGACTCAATACGAAGGCACCGGTCTAGGGCTGGCTATCGTCCACCGGCTGGCCAGCAGCCTCAACGCTGCCATCAAAGTATCAGACCGACCGGGAGGCGGCACCATATTTACCATTCAGTTAGCTAGCTAATGCCTGCTTTGGCAGCCGCTGCGGCTACCACCTTTTTGCTGTTCCCGATGAATATTTCATCATCGACGATGACAACCGGGCGCTTCAGGAAAGTGTATTCCTCCAGTATAAGGCGCTTGTAGTCGGCTTCGCCCAGCTCCTGCTCGTGCAGCCCCATCGCCCGGTACTTGCGCGAACGCCGCGTAAACAGGGCTTCGTAGGAGCCCGCCATGTCGTACATCTCCTGCAGCTGTGCTTCGGTGATTGGCGCTGTTTTGATATCTTGCAAGACAAAGCCCGCTCCGCCATTCAGTTCCCCGATAATGCGCTGACAGGTTTTGCAAGTAGACAAGTGATAAATTTTCTTCATCTTTTTTCAGCAAAGATAAACGATGCAACGCATTTCCAGTGCCGAACTCATCCTGAATGCCGACGGCAGCATTTACCACCTCAACCTTCGCCCAGAGGATATTGCCCCCACCATCCTCACCGTCGGCAACCCCGGACGGGTGGGCAGGGTCTCCAAGTACTTTGACGAAATCCGGGTAAAAAAGGAGAAGCGGGAGTTCGTCTGCCATACCGGCCGGATTGGGCAGACAGAGCTTTCGGTCCTTTCCACCGGCATCGGGCCTGACAATATCGACATCACCATCAATGAGCTCGATGCGCTGGTGAATATCGACTTTGAAACCCGGGCGCCGAAAGCGGAGCACACACTTCTAAACATCATCCGGATTGGCACTTCCGGCTCGCTACGGGCTGATCTGCCGGTAGACAGCCTGGTCGCTTCCGCCTACGGCATTGGGCTGGACAATATGCTTTCCTTCTACCAGTATCAGCCGAATATGCCGGAGGCGGAACTGGAAGATGAGCTCAAGGCTTTTTTAGCCGACAAGATGGACCTGCCTTTCTACGTTTGCGCGGGCAGTAAGGCGTTGCTGGAAAAAGCCGGCAAAGGCATGCACCACGGCATCACGCTTACGGCAGCCGGCTTTTACGGGCCACAGGGGCGGCAACTGCGCCTTCCACCCCGCTTCAATACCGAACGCATGGAGCAGCTGGGCCACTTTTACTTCGGCAAAACGCCTATCACCAATTTTGAGATGGAGACCGCAGCCATCTACGGGCTTTGCCGGATGCTGGGGCATCGCGCTTTATCTACCAACGTGATACTGGCCAACCGGCCGGCCGGGCAATTCAGCAACGACCCTAAGGCATCCGTGGAAAAATTGATTAAATTTGTGCTACAAAGACTTGAAGGCTCTGTATTTTGAATCGCTCAACGTATCTGAAATATGCATACAAAAATAACCGATTGGCATTGCTGCTTGCTCATTGGAACGCTTTTGCTATGCTTTCCGCTACAAGCGCAGCAACATCATGCGTATAGGCAGGTACAACCATCACCACAGCTGTCTGAGCAGCTGCAACCTCCCCGGAAAAACGCTACAAAGGCTCACTCATTAAACGATCTGAACCAGCGCTTCGATTCGGACGCTTACTTTGCTGGAGCGCCGCGGAGGCTCGCCCAGCTACAGCAACTGGCCGAACAAGGCGCGTACCGGCAGCTTTTGCAGCATTACTATGCCCATCAGCAGCTTTACGCCGCAGAACAGCTCGGCCCAGCCGACAGATGCACGCTTTACGAATTACTGAGCACTTCTCAGGCCCAGCTAGGCGACTATACAGCAGCCATTCAACTAAAAGACAGCCTGATACACTATCAAAAATCTAATCTGGACCGCCAGAAAACCGCTGCCCTTGCTGCACTTGCAGAGCAATACCCTATTGACAAGGCCCGGGCACAGCGCCGAAAGCTTAAGCTACAGCGCGTTCAACAGGCCCTGGCCACAAACCAGCAGCAGCAGAGGTTATTGGTCATTATCGCCGCCTCCATCCTGCTGTTGGCGATTGTTGGCTTCCTAACAGCACTCCGCGCCCGGCAAAAAAGACATCAAAAGCAATTAGAAAAAGCAGTAGCAGAGCACAAACATATTTTGCGGGAAAAGAATCAGCAGCTGCAAGTGTACAATAAAGAACTTCAGGCTTTTTACCGGAGTACCAGCCACGACCTGGTGGAGCCTCTGCGGAATATTTCCAGCTTTTCCGGGCTTCTGGAGCGATACTACCGGCAGCAGCAGCAACAAGCCCGGGCACAGGCAGCCCGGGAACTGAGAGAGACGGCCAATAAGATGCATCAACTTGTCGTTCGGCTGCCAAAGCTGCTCGGGGTAAACCGTTAAACCAATGAGCCGGAAACTGAATATGCTAATATGGTGCTTTTGCCTGTTGCCCACAGGAGCGTATGGGCAGCCGGTAAAAGACAGCATTCAACTTTTATTGGACAATGCTGCTACGGACAGTGCCCGGGCGAAGTACCACAACGAAATGGCTACAGTGCTCTTCTACGAAAATGTGGACTCTGCACTGTACCATGCAAAACGTGCGCAGAATATGGCCAAAGCGGCCGGTTTGCCCGCAGAAGAAGCCCAGGCGCATTACGCGGCAGCTGTCCTCTATAGTGTACAAGGGAACCGGGAAAAACAGCTTTTCCACCTCAGCCGAAGCCTACCACTTGCAAAGCAAGCCAAGGACTCTACTAAGGGGTCGCGCAACAATAACTTACCAATTTAGACTCGTTCTTTTGCACGCTAACTGCGCCTGCCTGGCTAACGCCAACGG
>CAZNSK010000124.1:0-17524 GCA_964575505.1 uncultured Phaeodactylibacter sp. | reverse complement strand
ATTTCGGGCGGCGGCAGCAAAGGGGCTTTTGCCGGCGGCATTGCCCAGTATCTTATCGAAGAAAAGCATCGCGATTATCAGGTTTTTGCGGGCACTTCTGCGGGCAGCCTGCTTATTCCGCTATTGGCACTCGGCGAAGTGGAACGCATCAAGGCCGTATTCACGGCTATTGAGCAGCACCATATTTTTAGTATATGCCCCTTTCGGATCCGCCGGGGCCGGACGGGTTGCTTACCGAGCATTCTTTCATTTTCGATACCGGGCAAATGTCACGATGGTGGGCGGAGGGGGTTGCGCATGCGATAGATAATGACCCTGTCTGCCGGGAGTTTAAATAGTGATACGTTTACGAATCCGGGAAGGCTTCGTAAACGTGATCATATTATACGCTCACGAATCCCGGAAGATTCATAAGCGTAATCGTTTCTAAGTCTAATACCTCCCATAAGGGCTCTCCGTCAATGCCTGCAAGGCCTCCATGTCCCGTACGATCAGGTAGGCGCGGGTGAAGTGGATAATCTTTTCCCGCCTCAGCTTGTTGAGCAGCGTGCTGGCGGTCTGCCGGCCGGTGCCCGCAAACTGGCCGATCTCTTTGTGCGTGAATATGGGCTTGATGACCGTCTCCAGGCCCACTGGCCGGCCGGAGCGTTTGGCGTACTGTAGTAAAAAATGCACGACGCGCTGTTCGGCGCTGAGCGAGGTGACGCGCAGCAATTGCTGGCGGCTGCGCTTGCTTTTGTCAAAGAGGTGCCGGAAGATGGCTTGCTGAAAGACGGTCGAGCTTTGGGCTTGCTTCCAAAACCGGTACGCCGGCAGGCGCTTGACACGGGTGCCGCTGAACAAAGCGGAAGCCTTTACCGCTTGCAGGCACTCCGGCAGCAGCGCTTCGCAATTGAATAAATCGCCGGCTTGGTAATAATCTTCTGTGAGATCGTGCTCCTGATAGGGCAGGCTGAGCTTGATCATGCCCTTGGTGACGAAGTAGACCTGGTGCGACGGCGCTTCAAAGAGCAGTGCTCCCCGCTGAAGTTCGATCTCAGGGCGGCCTTCAAATAGCGCCGCGCAGTTTTGCACCGGGTGGGCGGCATTACGGTCTTCTACATTCGGAAAGTGGATCACTTGAGTCATGAGCAAAGGTTTAAAATAGAATTGCTATTTGCTCAGTTAGTGCCGCTCTGGGGTTATTCCTGACAATCGGAAGGAAAAAATGTCGGCTGGGCGACATTTTGGTGCAGGTGCGGCAGCGTATGCGGAGGAGGCGCTGCAAAGAAGGCAGCCGTAACCGTAGTGCCCGGATAAGCTAATCATAGTACGCCACTACCGGCCAAAGAGCCTCCGAAACAACCGGCCCACCGCCGCAAAAAGGGATCGAACTCCCCATATCAGAAACGATAACGGCGCTATGAAAAGGAGCACCAAGCATCCTTTCCAGTTGACTCCCAACTGTACATTTGCCGGTGGATAAATGTCTAATCCGGCCCACAGTACACCTTCTATGGTACCGTCGAGGTGGATGCGCCCGGGGTAGTTAAACTCGGAGGGGTCGTACCGCTCGGTAGAATACTTAAACACGGTAAAGTCCCATTCATCGGTTTGCTCTAAGTACGCCAGCCGGCCAATTTTCGTAAAGGTTTGATCCTCTTCAACGCGTTTAAGATAGGCGTATCCGCCTTTGAACTCAAGGTTATGCAGCGTCTTGTGCGCTTTATCGAACCGGTGGACAACCTGATTGGCTTCAGCTTGTACTTCGGTAGGTATGGGTTTGCGTTTAGCCATAAGGACAATTAAGGCTTAGAATAATACGCATACAAAGCTTTGCAGGATTCGTATGCGTTTGCAGTCTGACAAAATTAAGAATAAAATTGAATGATAACTTTTCAAAGGATCCGCTCACTAAAATGTTCTAAGGAATGAGGAATAAATAAATCGCGTTTTTTGACCGAGGGGATTTTGTTCCAAGACGAGGCGGAAAACGTAGGCAATGCAACACGAAGAAAGGGGATTAAGGGGCCCCTTTCTGAAGTCGGCGAGGCTTTCTAACGAAGTATTGGGGCAAAAGCCCCCGTCAAAAATGATGATTTATTTTTTTCTCATTCCTAAACAGCTGACCAGAGTGAGGTGGTGTGAAAATATTAGCGAATCCTAGAAGAAAATGGTATCATTTATTGCTCACTCCTTATTGAGTCTTTCAAAACAAAAAGACGCAGTATTGCATTAAGCCCTGTATTATTTGCATTTATTATTCGTGTCGTAACCGGCTGTAAGTCAGGAGCCTTTCCGACTGTAGTCAAAGAAAAGGAAAAAAGTGCAGGTACGATTGCAACGTTTTCATCACCTCACCACAATAGATAAGCAAAAACAATGATCATGCAACGAATTACAATCTGTTTTTGCTTAGCGGCATTCTTTATCCTGACCAACTGTGACCAGGAAAATTTCATTGAAATCACTGAGATCCCTGAAGAGGTTACGCCCGCCGAGGTAGAGTTCCAACAAGGCTTTGCCCTGAAAGCGCAGGAAGAGGACATTTTTGTTTCTGAAGGCTCCGCAAAGCGGTTTATCGGAGGCAATGGCCTTATTTCCTATGCTATTTCCTCCGGTACGATTGTTTGTGAGGGAGGAAGTGGGTACAGCACAAGCTACTCAGGCTCCAACTTTTTCGTCTTCGATTTTTACGAGTTTGAGGGAGATCAATATGTCACTCGGGCCGGTATAACAACGGAGGTTGATGGGCAACCTACGGTATTGTTCAGTCTTGTGGCGCCGGGCAGTGGCTGTCAGGAGCAAAATGTAGAAGTCACAATTACGGATATCACTGAGACCGAAATCAGTGGGACATTTACCGGTGATTTCTTCAAAATGGACGGTCCGATCGGCAGCGACTTGCCCTGCAGCGGGTTTGTCTACGTTGGTGAGTACACGGCCTTCTTCAGCATGCCTTATGAAGACTGCGAATAAGGAGCGCCCATGAATACCGCCACTCTCATTAAAAAATGTTTGAAGGGCAATGCCCGGGCGCAGCGGCAGCTCTATGAGCACTATTTGCCCTACGTACTTACAATTGTACGTCGGTTTGGTGTAGAGCAGGCTGAACAAAGCGATATGATTCAGGATATCTTCATCGTGGTATTCCAGGGGCTGGAACGATTTGACCCCAATAAAGGGGATTTACACCACTGGATTCGAGGATTAGCGATTCATAAAACTATTGCTTTCCAACGCAAACAACAGCGGCTTCGGGCGGAGGAGCTCATGATTTCCGAACAATCTGCCCGCACCACGACCATCGATCTATCGCACTACGATGCGGAGTATCTGCTTGAACTAATTGCCCAATTGCCGGCCGGCGCCCGCACCGTGTTCAACCTTTATGTGGTGGACGGGTACAGCCACGAGGAGATCGGGAAGATGCTGGATATTAGCCCGGTAGGGTCACGGTCCCAATTATCACGCGCCAAAAAATTATTAAGAGAAGCGTTGGAAGCACAAAAAATAAAGGGTCATTATGGAAACATTTGATCAACAGGGCGGGCTCAGCGACAAGCTGGGCCGGCATAAAGCAAAGGACATCCCGGCTGAACTTAGCTGGGAGCAGATGGGGCCAAAGATCAGGGCGGAGCTACAGCCGAAGAAACGGAGGCGACTGTTTTTCTGGTGGTGGCTGCCGGTTAGTATATCAGTGATGGCGGCTGTTGGCTATTTCAGCCTCTTCGATGGCAGGGCTGAATTGGGATATTTCCCGTTGCCCGGCCATTTAGTGGGTGAAAATTCAGCTGTAGCTAAATCCGTAACGGATATACCGGAGGAAACGCCGGTGGCTAAAGAGGCGGAGGCTGCCCTCCCAACAGGTGATCCGAAACCGAAAGGGGACGCAATTGTACCGGTTGCTTCGCCGGAGCTTACCGGGATAAACGCTTCAGATTTATACAATTCACAGACAGCCTCAACACTAATAGATCCCGTAAACGAACCTAAAGATAGTCAAGTCGCTTCAGCTGGTGAGACACTGAATAACAAGGTTGGATTGGACCTGCTAAATCAAATCGAAGCGTTGGCTCGGAAAGCGGTGGTCAGCCTTGATTCAACTACTCCATATCCGGAAGTGCCGGAAGTACAGGCTGTTCGCCGCCCCTGGATTGTGGAAGCCGGGATGGGTTTTGCCTTCAACCTCAATCCGGATGTTTATGATATGAAGTTGCCTGGTACTTCCATCGACCCGGTTACTGGTCTTACAGCAAGCTTTCGGATAGGGTATGCACTTCCGCAACGCCCTTATACCCTTTGGGCTGGCATCGAAATGGAAGAACTGGTGCAGCGCGAACGCCTGCAGGAAACCTTGCCCATTCAAATCTATCAGCCCAATACGGTAGATACCATTTTTCGGAATATCATCACTGGAGAAGAATTTACTTCCACTACGGATTCTATACCCGGCATCCGCAGGGTAAATATTCAACAACATAGTACCTTCCGCTCCTGGTCGGTGCCAATACTACTCGGCAGGACCTGGTCGGTAGCTGGCTGGCAGTTTGAGGGTAAAGCCGGAGTAGACTTTAACTTGTCTTCCTGGCATTCAGGCGGTTATTTGACGGAAGGCTATGAATTAGTAAACGCCAGCACTCAGTATCAGACCGGATGGGCAGTACGCCTGGAGGGGCAGCTGCTGTTGCCGCCTGTACGATTGGGCCGGTTATTTGTCCGGGGTAGCTACCGCCGTTTTATGAATCAGCCGGGAGGACTGGTGCAGGGAAGCCTTTTCCGCCCGGAAGCTATGGGCTTGACGATGGGGTGGCGGGTGGAGTGGTAAAACTTGGTATGCTAAACCGCATTTAGCTTACGGTTTTAGCAATGCTTCTGCCTCTTCCTTCAGCACCAGAATACTATCCAAACTCTCCTGCTGAATATTCCGCATGTGCTCCGGCGTAGCCTCGGGCATCTTTTTGCCATGCGTATGATCGTGGTCGTGGTCGTGCCCATGATCATGGGCATGCTCAAAGCCCGGCACCTCAATCCGCTCGTCGGACCACCGCTGATAGCGCTGCTGCAGCTGTTGCGTACTTTGCAGGAAAGCCTCTTCCGATGCCGTCAACGCCCTGCCTTGTACGCTGATTTGATTATGCCGCTGCTCCAAGCTGTCGAGTAGCGGGCGCAGGGCTTCCTCGGCTTGCAGGCCTTTCTCGTGCAGGGCAGCAGCCTCCTCCAGAAGCGGGTCTGTTGCCTCGCTCGAAGTACAAGCAGTTAAGGTCAGGAGTAGGAAGTAAAATAATGAGTTCCTCATGGTTCGTAAGGTTCTGCGTTTTTCAAAATATAATTGCAATGGTCTAAATCATGGACATTCAACCCTAAAGTCCCTCTGAAGGTCAGGCGCTCGTCCATGCGGAAACGCTGCACCGCTTCCGGCTTAAGCTGAAGCTCTACGACCGTCTCGGGCCCAGCTGCCCCGCAAAAGTAGCAAGAAGATAAGGGATACCGGGACAAGATGAAAAACATTTTCTGCTCATTAAAGGGTATAAAATAGCCCGACAAGATGACTTCCTTGCCTTCGTAAGCCTCTACAGCCCGGCTAAATTTGGGCTTCATGTAGTAAGCCCCCAAATCTTCAATATAATCGGTTGTAAACCGCACTTTAGCCAGTAGTTTCCAGTCAATCGCCTCCTGAGCGGGCAGTGGCAGGCTGTTCAAGCTTATAAATAGCGCCGCGTAAAGGTATTTTAGCATTCAATTGTTCTTTTATGCAACAGCGTTGCAAATATGGAAAGTAGTTTCTACATTTGCAACAACGTTGCATATAAAACAGTATTGCCCATGCTTAATGAAACCTTACACATTACTGGCTGCCTGCAGAGCGAAGAGCGCTCCGGGCTGGAATCTATCCACCACCCGGCATTTCAGGTAGGGCTGTGGCGCCGTCAACTTCCGGAGGCATTGTTTAAGGCGTCAGAGAACTTGCTGCGGACCGATTGGGAAAGTTTCCGCTTCTCGGGCCCGGTAGAGGAGCTGGGGCCGCAGCTGGATCAAACAACAATCGGCACTTTACTCAAGACAGAGGTGATGGCACAGGCATCTTGGTTTTCGGCATTAATGGACGATCAGCCGTTACGCTTATTTTTGGGCAAAGTGCAAAGAGACATGTGCCGCCGCTTTCATACCGACATCAATACCCTGCGGCTGCTGTGCACTTACAACGGGCCGGGTACCGTTTGGGTACGCCCGGATGCCATCGACCCTGGTAAAGTAGCAAATGGGACCAACGAAGAAATGGTTAAAGATCCCGCCGGGGTGTACCAAACCAATCCGGGGGAGGTGCTGCTGCTAAAAGGCGCACTGCACGAGCAGAGCTATCACGGCGCCGCACTCCACCGCAGCCCCGCTGTGCAGCAATCCGGAGCGTCGCGCCTGTTGCTGCGCATTGATACCGGAGGGGCTTTTAATTTTCAATAAGACAAGTGCCAGTTAGTTAGTAAGCTGGTGTTCAACAGGTCAATCAAAAAGAAGGAAATGACTATGCAAAAATTACCCGTCACGGTCCTGAGCGGCTTTTTAGGCGCAGGCAAGACGACCCTGCTCAACCACGTCCTGAATAATAAGGAAGGGCTTAAAGTCGCAGTGATCGTCAACGACATGAGTGAAGTAAACGTGGATGCCCGCCTTGTGGAAGAGGGCAACACCCTTTCCCGCACTGAGGAAAAGCTGGTGGAAATGAGCAACGGCTGTATCTGTTGCACGCTGCGGGAAGACCTGATCGAAGAGGTAGCCAAGCTGGCACAGGAGGGGCGATTCGACTATCTGCTCATCGAAAGCACAGGGATATCTGAGCCTATGCCGGTGGCGCAGACGTTCTACTTCGATAGCGAGGAGCTCAAGGTCAACTTATCGGAGGTCAGCCAACTCGATACGCTGGTAACGGTGGTGGATGCGTTCAATTTTCACCGGGACTTTGGCAGCGTAGACACCATATTTTCCCGTGAGCTTAACGACGACCCGGCTGATCAGCGTACGATTGTCAACTTATTGGTCGATCAGCTTGAATTTGCCAACGTCATTCTGCTCAACAAAACGGATTTGGTGACGGAGCAGCAGGCTCAGGAGCTGGAAGCGCTGATCCGAAAATTCAATGCCGATGCGAAGATCATCCGTACCGAGCACAGTCAGGTACCGGCAGCCGAAATTCTGAATACCGGCCTGTTCGACTATGAGCGCACCAGCCAATCTGCCGGCTGGATTAAAGAGCTGTATGAGGAGCACACTCCTGAGACGGAAGAGTACGGAATATCCTCTTTCGTTTTCCGGGCTCATCGCCCTTTTCACCCCGAGCGCTTTTGGCAGTATCTCAACCGCGACTGGCCAGGGACAGTGGTCCGTAGCAAAGGCTTGTTCTGGATCGCCTCCCGCCCGGCGGATGCCATCAACTGGAGTCAGGCAGGGGGTTCACTACGCGCGGAAAAGGCTGGGGTATGGTGGTCAAGCATGCCCTATGGCGAACGGATAAATCACCCCGTTTTTGTGGAAAATAAGGAGTTTATCGAAAGCCGCTGGGATGCCGACTGGGGCGACCGCAAAACAGAGCTGGTGTTGATTGGGCAGGATATGGAAGAGCAGAAAATCCGGTCGGCGCTTACTGAATGCCTGCTGACGGATGAGGAGGTAAAGGATTGGGAAAGGGGCAGAGCATTCGAAGACAACTGGCCGGCTTGGTAGATACCGGAATGGTGAGAAAGCTCATTGTTTTGCAACCCTGTTGCACATATATTTCGGGCACTCATCAAAACAAAGAGATTATGAACTTCAAAACGTTATTGGTAGCCGCCCTTTCATTGGTACTGTGGAGCTGCCAATCGTCAGGAACGGACAACCAACAGGAACAGTCCGGAACGGACTCCCTGAGCCAGGAATCAGCTACCGAACTGCCAAGCCGAATGGCGACAGCGATTCTCGACAACCCTTACATTCGGGTTAAGAAAATGAGCCTTTCTCCCGGTGCTGATCAGCCCCTGCACGAAGGCGGGCCACGGGTCATTTACTCGTTGACCGACTACAAAATGAGCTGGCGGGAAGGCGAAGGCGAGCCGGCTGAGAAGTCTTGGTCGATGGGCGATGTCCACTGGCACGATGCGGGAATCCACGCTGCAAAAAATATCGGGCAGGGTAAAGCCGTGTTTCTGGTAGCCATGCGAACTGACGAGGCACTGCCTGCCTGTGACGAAGCAGAAGCCCTGAGCAATGACGTAAATCAGGTTAGCCCGGATAAAGCGGAGGTCCTCTTTGAGAACGAGCATACCAAAGTCACCAAAGTTACTTTGGAAGCCGGTGCGGAAATCCCTAAACACTCGGGGGCCAACCGGGTCATTTATGCACTGAGCGACTATACGATAGACTTTGCTTCCGATAAAGAAGGTACAGGGGAGCATAGCTTTGAGGCCGGGGAAGCCCACTGGCACGAGGCTTGTAAGCACAGCCTGTCCAATATCGGTACTACTACGGCAGAATTTTTAGTTATAGCTTTTAAAAATTAGATTTCAATATGGCGTTGTCGATCCGAAAAATTGACGCAGATTTGTTGGGCGCCTGGGCAAGCGGCTTGTGCGCAGTACACTGTGCGGTAACGCCATTGTTGTTTGCCGCTCAGGCCTCCGCCCACTTCGGGCAGCACGTGGCAGGACAGGAAGTTATGCTGCCTTGGTACTGGGGAGTACTGGACTGGGCATTTTTGTTGTTGGCGTTCGTAGCTATTCTCTACACTTCAAGACAGGTAGCCGCAGCTTGGGTGAAGTGGGGCATGTGGGCCGCCTGGTCCGTCATAGCGGCAGTGATTATTTCGGAGACGCTGCACCTGCATCTGGTAAGCCACGCTTTTATGTATTTGGGCGCTTTTACTTTGATCGGGCTGCATTTGTACAACCACCGGCAGTGCCGTCTTTGCAGGGTGGAAAACGTAACGAATGAATCTTAAAAGGCTTGCTTATCAAGGGCTGTTGTTGCTTTTACTGTGGTTTGTTGCCTGTTCCCGGCCCGAACCGGACAAGGCAAGCCATAGCCGCAGCTTAGATGCTTGGCCAATCCCTGAATTAGAGGAAACACCAAAAGTCACTTTAAAAGAAACGGAAGACAGTACTCGCTATAAATGGGAAGACGGCCATCTGCTGCTCAGTTGGAAAACGCTGGCGAAGGTAACCTTTGAGTGGGAATTCAGTAGCGAGCTGCAAGGGGAAGTGCCCATTCCACACTTCAGTGAAACCGTACAGGCACTGGAAGGCAAGCCGGTGCAAATCAAAGGCTATGTCATCCCGATGGGCGAAGCGAATGCCCCTTACACTATTCTTTCCGCCAATCCCTACAAGCAGTGTTTTTTCTGCGGTGGCGCGGGCCCGGAAACGGTGATGGATGTCTTGCTGAAAGAAGGCGAAAACCGCCATTTCAGTATGGATGAAACGACGGTCTTCCGCGGTCGGCTGCGGCTGAATACCGATGATTTTGATTACTTAAATTATATTTTAGATGATGCAGAAGTTGTGGAATAAGTATACGCCAGCACTGTTTTTGACAGGTGCTTTAGCCTTGCTTTGGGGCTGTGATTCAAGTACGGTTGACGTTACGCCGCCGCAGGTACGTTGGCTGGATCACAAACCGGTTCCTGCTCCGGCTATGGTTTGTGGGCAACGAGAGGATACCGTTTTTCAGTTGATGGGGGGAGATACCCTTTACTTCAACATCGAATTTGAAGACGATGTAGCCCTTTCGGAGTACAAAATCGATATCCACCATAATTTTGATTGCCACGGGCACGGAGGGGGAGCAGCCCCTGGATTTTCGCCCCCTATGCAGGAAGGGCTTACCGAAGACTGGTCAGTTTTGGAAATTACTCCCTTGCGGGGAGCTATAGAACAAGTTGAACGTCGGCTGGTGGTCCCTGAATCGGTCACCGCTGGGAATTACCACTACCATATACAAGGACTTGATGAGTCTGGTAATGATAGCCCCTTTGCCACATTCTACAGCCTGAAATTGCGAAACCCTTCGGATACGCTGCCCCCGTCTCTAAGTGTTAATACCCCTGCAAGTTCCAGCTTTTCTGCTTCCAAAGGGGAGATCATACGTTTTTCGGGGCAGGTTGCTGACGATTCTCCGCTTTCGCAGGGCGGCAATGGGCTGTTGTTTGTGACGTACACTGACCTAAGATCGGGCAACACCTTTGCCTCATCTGCTGTAGAGCCCTTTACTGCCGATATGGGAAAGGAATACCTTTTCGATGTAGAGCTGAAAATTCCTTCGACTTTAGTCGCCGGTAATTACCGCTTTACTGTTCGCGCCCACGACGGGGTACGGAACCTTGCGGAGCCCGTAGATTTCCAAGTAGAAATTACCAATTAGATGCGTATACCAGTCACCATCATTACCGGGTTTTTAGGGGCTGGAAAGACTAGCCTGCTGAATCATATCATCGGGCAGCACCCTGAGGTCCGCTTTGCGATTATCGAAAATGAATTTGGGGATATTGCGATCGACAATGATCTCGTGGTGCAGGACAGCAGTGGAGAAGGGATTTTTGAATTATCTAATGGCTGCATTTGCTGCGAACTCAACGATGAATTGTTGCAAACGCTGGGTCGTTTGGTGAGGTCTGGCCAGTCATTTGACCACTTATTGATAGAGACCACTGGCATGGCCGAGCCGGATGGGGTGGCAGCAACCTTTATGGCCGATGCGGCAGTGCAAGCCCACTTTCGGCTGGACGCGGTCATTTGTGTTGCGGATGCCGGGCAGCTCGAAGACATGCTGGAAGAGCGGGAAGAAGCCCGGCGTCAGCTGGCCTTTGCCGATGTAGTGGTGCTCAACAAAGAAAAGACGGTCAGTCCGGCCTACCTGGACAAGGTGCAATACCTGATCGCCCAATCCAACCCCTTTGCGGAAATCTTCCGGGCCAGCTATGGCAAAGCACCGTCTTGCATACTTCGGCAAGGCGCTTATGAGTCGGAAGCCGCCCAGCAGAAACTGATGCGGGCGGTACAACAATCGGCTGCCCATGAGCACCATCACCACCACCATCATCATCATCATGAAGGGGTGGAAGCCCACAGCTTTACGCTCTCTAAGCCCTTGGATATGCTGAAGTTTATTCACTGGTCAAAAGTCCTGCTCATGGTATACGGGCGAAATATCTACCGCATCAAAGGGATACTGCATTTTCAGGCTGAAGCCCAGCCCGTTATTTTTCAATCCGTCCGCACCCAGTTCGCTTTCGACCGCATGGAAGCCTGGCCCGATGGCACTGCCCCTGAGAGCCGTATCGTCTTTATTGCCAACAACGTTAAACGGCAGGTACTCGAGAAAGGCCTGAATAGCTTAGCTGCTTAAGATTTCAAACGCTAATACCTAAAACCTACTACTCATGATAGAAGCCCACAACCTCAGTAAATCCTTCAGCGGGCAGCCCGCCCTCCGGCAGCTCAACCTTACTGTGGCGCCCGGGGAAATCTATGCCCTGCTTGGCGCTAACGGTGCCGGCAAAACCACCACCATCAACCTGTTCCTGCACTTTCTGGAGCCCGATGAGGGGGAAGCCCGCATCAATGGCAAGTCCGTGGCGGAAGACCCACAGGCGGCACGCGCCATTATCGCCTATATCCCGGAGAACATACAGCTCTATCCGCATTTGAGCGGTATAGAAAACCTGGCCTACTTCTCGGCACTATCGGGCAGAAAGTACCCAACGGCAGCCCTAGAGCAGTTTTTAATGCAAGCCGGGCTAGAATCCGCAGCCTTTAGCAAACAAGCCCGCCACTATTCCAAGGGGATGCGCCAGAAAACCGGTATCGCCATCGCCCTGGCCAAAGAAGCCAAAGCGATGTTGCTGGACGAACCCACTTCCGGGCTGGACCCCAAAGCCAGCAACGAGTTTGCCCGGCTGCTGCAACAGCTCAGCGAGCAGGGTATGGCTACATTGATGGCTACCCACGATCTGTTCCGGGCCAAGGAGACGGCTACTCAAATCGGCATTATGCGGTCGGGCCAGCTGCTGCAAGAATTACAGCCCTCTGAAATTGGCCACACAGACTTGGAATCCCTTTACCTCCAACAAATGTCCTGATCATGGTACGCTTGATTTTCACCAATGAGTTAAAAGGCAGCCTGCGCGACCGCCGGGTGCAGTTGCTTACTATTTTTACCATGTTGCTTCTGCTGTTGTCGGCCTGGTCGGGGCAGGGCACTTATCAGCATCTGTCGGCTGCCCGTCAGCAGGCCGCCGACAAAGCAGAGGCGGAGTGGGACAGCCTTGGCGCCTACAACCCCCACAGTGCTGCCCACTTTGGCACCTACGCCTACCGCCCACTCGGGCTGCTACGGATGCTCGATGCGGGCGTGCAGCCCTACACGGGCGATGTGCTGAAAGTGGAAGGGCATGTACAAAACGAAGCCCTGTACGCAGAAGCCTCCCGCAGCTCTTCCCTTATGCGGTTTAGTCAGTTTCAGCCTTCTTTAGTGCTACAGGCGATGGTGCCGCTGCTGCTGATTTTCCTGGCTTTTGGCAGCATTGCCCGCGAGCGCGAACAAGGGATACTTAAAATGCTGGTGCTGCAAGGGGCAGGCTTTCGCCAACTTATAGCGGGCAAAGCCCTGGCTTACTGGAGCATTAGCCTCGGCCTGCTATTAGCGATGGTGCTGATGACCGCCGCCCTCTACGGTGGGCAGATGGCATGGGGCGTATTCATCGCCTTCCTGGGCAGCTACGCGCTTTACTACCTATTGGTTGCCTTGCTTGCCGTCTATGTGTCGGCGCGGGCGGGGCGCAGCAGCAGCGCGCTGGCCCTGCTGTTGGGCGGCTGGTTGCTATGGGTATTCGTTTTGCCGAAGCTAGCAGCACAATTGGGCCAAAGCTTGTACCCGCTGCCCAGCCGCATTGTATTTGAAGAACAGATGCAGGAAGACCGCAAACAGGGGCTGGATGGGCACAACCCTTCCGATGAACGCCGGCAAGCATTGGAAGAGAAAGTGCTGGCAAAATACGAGGTGGATTCCATCGAGCAGCTGCCCATCAATTTTGACGGTATTGTCATGCAGGCGGATGAGGAGTACGGCAATCAGGTGTGGGACAAGCACTTTGGTGATTATTATCAAACCGTACAGCAACAAAACAGCGTGATTCAGTGGACATCCGCCCTGGCGCCCTTTCTGGCCGTACGCAACCTGAGCATGGCACTGGCCGGCACAAGCCTCTATGATCATCTGCATTTTCAGCAGTCTGTGGAAACTTACCGCCGCGATTGGGTAAAAGCCCTGAATGATGAGCATGCTTACGGCGGCTCCAAAACCGGTGAGTGGGGCTGGAAAGCCGAGGCCGCCTTCTTTCAGTCTATGGAGGATTATGAATACGAGCCGCCCGGCCTGGGCTGGTCGCTTGCTAACCGCTGGCCGGAATTAGCCGTGCTGTTGGCTTGGCTGCTGCTGGCTACAGTACTGGCTGCTTTTTCCGGAAAACTACCTGTATTGGATAAGTACTAAAAAACCCTCAGGCAAATGAATTTCAAAGGTATCTTGGCATTAGAATGGGTACAACTGCGCCGCTCCGGCGCGCGTCAGGCTGTAATCTTAGCTTACCTGCTATTGGGAGGGTACGCCATTTTCTCCAGTCAGCACTATGTACAAAAGTGGGCCGATGCGGCGGCTAGCGTAGAAGCCGAGGAACAGGAGATGGCCGAAAAAGCGCTGTCTTGGTATGCCGACAGCACCGCCGGCCCGGAAGACCGGCCCTGGGTAGATATTAGTCAGCCCCTGTGGGCGTCCTGGTATACGGGCAGCTACTTGTGCAAAGAACCCGCCCCTTTGGCGCTGGCTAGCCTTGGTGTTTCTGACACCCGAGCCAATTATACCCGCATTACCCGCTTTAGTAGCCCCTTTGATACCGGCAACAAACCCGAGCTCATCAACCCGGAGCAATTGATGGCCGGGCATTTCGACTTGGCTTTTGTGCTGGTCTTTCTCAGCCCGCTGCTGCTCCTGCTGCTGAGTTATGACATCCTGGGCTACGAACGGGACGAAGGTATGCTTTCCCTCATCCGGCTGCAGGCGGGCAGGCTGGACCGCTGGGTAGGGCTCAGGTTGGGTTTTCAGTGGTCGGTCGCTTTTGCTTCAACAACTGTGCTATGGCTACTGTCGGGCACAGTAGCAGGGAGTTGGGGGCTACCGGTTTGGCAGGGCCTGCTGCTCAGCGGATTGTACCTGCTCTTCTGGGCCGCACTGGCTTTGCTGGTTCTGTCTTTCCGTAAGGGCCTGGCCTTCAACGCACTGGCATTGGCCCTGCTGTGGATGACGGTTACTATGCTGCTGCCGGCTGTTGCCAACCTTTGGGGGCAAGCGCAGTACCCGCATGGGTATAGCACGGAAATTACCGATGCACAGCGGGCAGAGCGCTACGCGCTTTACGAAAAAGAAGCAGAAGAACTGGAGCCACAAGTCTTTGAGGTTTTTCCCGAAGCCCGGCGTAGCGCTTACGTACAGGATACCGTCCGCGATCCGCTCATCGACCGCCACTACTACGATGCGGCCGGGCTGCTGCTTAACGAAAAAGCCGCCGCCGAGGCGATTGCCACCGAGACGGGCCGGGAGCGCCTGGCGCGGCAATCGGTTTGGTATAATCCGGCCTATGCCCTGCAGATGGGGCTGGATGCTATCTCCGGGAACGGCTCGGCTGCCTACCTGGCTTTTAGCGCGGAAATTAGTGCGGCTGTGAAAGCTAAGGTGGCGCAATTGCTGGCGTTTGCTTTAGCGAAAGAAACAGTAGATGCTAAAAAATTCCAGCAACTCCGGCAAACGGTGGGGCCCAATCCGAGCTACGCCGGGCAGGTGCCGGGCAGCAGCTGGCTGGTACTGTTGCTGTATGGGCTGGTTTTGGGTGGTATAGGGATTTGGCGGCTTAGGCAATGGTAAGGATTTAAAATAGTTAGTATGTACACTCCGAACCGGCTGGCATTACTATCATTTTTGATATTAACCGGTTTTCTGGCAGGGCAAGGGCAAGACCGTAACTTCCCGCCCCCAGATACACCTAAGGTAATATGGGCCGCTTCTGCTGCCGATAAAATAATGATAGACGGCAAGCTTGACGAAGCAAGCTGGCAGCAAGCAAAGCCCGTAACGGATTTTTTCAGGATGGAACCCCGGCAGGGTGGTGATTATAAATACCAAACATCCGTTCGGGTGCTATTTGACGAACGCAATCTGTATGTAGGGGCATTCTGTGCGGATTCAATGGGGAGGAAAGGGGTCAGGGTGCAAGATCTGCGCCGCGATTTCACCTGGGGGGAAAATGATATCTTCGGCATCCAACTGGACCCTCAGAATCTGCGCCAGTACTGTGTGAGCTTTCAGACTACTCCCTACGGCAGTCAGCGAGACCTGCAAAATTTTAACGACAACAATACCGATAACGACTGGAACGCGCTGTGGAGGGTGCGCACCTCCCGCACCGATACCGGTTACTACGCAGAGTTTGCCATTCCCTTCAAATCCATCCGGTATGAATTGCCGGCAACAGAAGATACCCTAAGCTGGGGCGTAACCTTTACCAGGCTGGCTCGCCGAGACTATGAGCAGACTGTCTTCCCTCCGATACCGCAGTCTTTTTCCCCCTACCGCATGACGTACGCAGCCGAGCTGCGAGGGTTGAAATTACCGAAGCCCAGCACCAACGTACGGTTCGAGCCTTATCTGCTTTATCAGCACGACCGGCAAACCACAGGTCCGGATGAAATGGCCAGTCAGCAGCCGAAGCTGGGTGGCGACCTCAAATGGGCTATCACCCCGCAGTCGGTGGTGGATCTCACCTTCAATACCGATTTTGCACAAGCGGATGTAGACCGGGCCGTGAACAACCTGGAACGTTTCAATATCTTTTTTCCCGAAAGGCGGCAGTTCTTCCTGGAAAATTCTGGCATCTGGGCAGGCGCCAACAATCGCTCCATCGTCCCTTTCTTTAGCCGCCGAATTGGCCTGCAGGGCAACTTTAATGCGGAGCCAGCTCCTATACACGCCGGCGCAAGGTATACCTCCCGCAATGAGCAGCGGGCTATAGCCGGCCTGTACATGCATCAGGCAGAGACGGGCCGTTCGCCTGCTGCCAGTTTTGCCGTAGCAAGATACCAGCATAATTACGGCCAGGAAAACAACGTGGGGGTTATGCTTACTCATCGTATGGATGAAGCCTCTGAAGAACTTGGCCTGGAGGCCAGCCATAACTCTACGCTTACTTTAGACGGATTAGTGCGCCCCCGGGATGAGCTCACCCTGTCTTACATGCTGTCGGGCTCCAGGGATAATTCTAATGACAGCCTTGGGCTTGCCGGGCGCTTTTTTACAGGCTATTACTCTAATGATTTTTACCTGGGGTGGGTCACCAATTTCGTATCTGACGCCTACAGCCCCGATATGGGCTTTGTCTTTCAAAAAAATGTGGTCTTTCACAGCCCTGGTGGATATTACATTTGGCGCCCCAAAAATATTCCCTGGATCCGGCGTTTTGACCCGGGCGCTTTCGTTAGTTACTACCATGATTTCGAAAATCCGGGCAATTTCCAGCAAGCCAATATTTACCTTTTTCCGGTTTATATCATCTTCACCGACGGCAGCTTCCTGGAATATGCCATTTCCCCGACCTGGCAAAACATCAATTTTAATTTTGCGCCGCTTGGGGTGCCCATAGCCCAAGGCAACTATTACTACACCCGGCAGCAAGTCCGGTATAATACGGACCAATCAGCCAGGTTATCTGGGTCAGCGAGTATCAACTGGGGGGATTTTTACAATGGGAAACGCACGCTCATCAACGCAGGCCTGCGGTTTGCCCCTTCTGTTCACGCTGCTGTAACTATAGATTATGAATACAATGGTTTGGAAGGCTTGGGGATAGAACAACAAAACCTGGAGGCCCACTTAGGCAGTGTTGGCTTACGCTTTGCGCTGAACCCCCGCCTGCAGGTCTCCGGGTTTTACCAGTATAATTCCTTCGATGAACAAGGCCGCCTAAATATCCGCGCGAGTTGGGAGTACCGCCCGCTTTCGTTTGTGTATGTGGTGTTTAACGATGCCCGTAGAGAGGAGTTGGCTTTGCCGGTGCAAGAGCAGCAGTTGATCGCGAAGGCGACTTTAGTCAAACAGTTTTAATAATATCAGGCTACCTGATTTGCAGAATCTTCAAAATTGGAATCAATGATGTACAATCCTAAAAAATATACCAGCGTGCAATCAAAATTAATTTTTGCGATACTGTTTTTCTTTATGGTGCTAACCCAAATGTACGCACAGGGCTTCGAAGGGTACTACCAGCACCCTGACATTCATGACAATACCATCGTCTTTGTTGCTGAAGGAGACGTTTGGAAAGTTTCTGTCAGCGGAGGACTCGCCCAGCGACTCACCACTCATGCGGAGGAGGAACGATATCCTGCGATTTCGCCTGATGGTAAAACCATTGCCTATACGGCTACTTACGAAGGACCGGGTGAAGTTTACACCATTCCCATAGACGGTGGCT
>CAZNSK010000123.1:0-17527 GCA_964575505.1 uncultured Phaeodactylibacter sp. | reverse complement strand
GGCAGTCGATCTCAGGCGCTGTCTTGTCTTCGCCGGTGATGTAGCCCCAGCAGTCCTGGAAGCCCAGCAAGCCGTCCGGCCCATCAATCTCGTAAATCCACTGCCCGTGCCCGTCAAGGATGTTGCCGTTGGCTGGGTTGTCGTCGTTCACGATGGTGATGGTGAAGTCGTCTTCCTGCAGGCAGCCGAAGTCGCCTTCCAGCACCATATCTGCTGTGACCACCCGCGAGCAGCCCTCGTCCAGCGTCACGTTGATGTCGTCGTTGCACGCCAGGTTCGCTTCCGGCGCATCGTCTTGTGTGACGGACACCCCGAAGGCTTCGCTTGTGCTGTTGCCCGCTGCGTCCACCGCGCCTATGCTCACCGTGTACTGGCCGGGGCCCGCTGTGAAGCAGTAGGTGGTGCCGTCTGCGGTAATTGAGATGGCAGCGCCGCCCGGGCCGGTAACCGTTACCGTGGGTACGATATCGCCTTCGCAATCGTCAATGGCTGTGGCCTGGAAGCAGACCTCTGCCTCGTCCGGCCCACAGGGGTCAAGCACCTCGGTGATGTTCTGCGATGGGTACACGATGATTGGAGCGGAATTGTCTTCGTCCGCGTTCACCGTGACCGTAGCTGTAGCTTCGGTAGTGTTGCCCCCACCATCGGTATACGTGCCCACGATGGTGTACACGCCAGGGGTCAGGCTCAGGCTCCACGCAAAGTAGCCGTTGGCAGGGTCAGACAGCGCAGCGTCGAATGGGGGCGCAGGCGCTCCGTTCACCGTGAAGCTGGCTGTGCCAAAGTCTTCGTCGCAGTCGTCTTCCAGCTGTACCGCAAAGCTTACCGCTGCTTCGCCCTCGCAGTTCGGCACCTGGTACGTCAGGTTGCCGGGCATCGTCATTACTGCTGGTGTGTCCGGGTCTTGCAGCACTTCTACGGCATGGTCGACTGTTACGCCTTCGTAGCTCGTAACGATCAGGTAGCTGCCGACGCTCAGGCTGCCCGTGGCTTCGAAGTACGCATAGCCCTCGTTCACCAGGATGTAGGTGATCTCCAGTGGCGCGCCGCTGATGCTGATCAGCTCGTCGAGCACGTCGCCCGGCTGCAGCTCACAGTCGTAGATGTGGCCCGAGAAGACGATGAAGCCGTCCTCCGTGCAGTTTTCGATCACAAACTGCCCGTTGCCGGACACGTCCACAATCGGTGCAGGGCTGGGCGCCTGCGTGACCGTGATGCCAAAGCTGTACTGGCTCGTATTGCCGTAGTCGTCTGTAGCCTCGTACACCACTGTGTAGGTGCCCGGTGCCAGGGTGCTGCCGCTTTCAGGCCCGCTGATTTGCTCCAGCATCACATCGAGGCCGCAGTCGTCGATGGCAGACACCTGCCAGTTCACCGGCACACTGTCTTCGCAAGCCGGGATCTGCACCTGCATGTCGCCAGGCCCGTAAATCTCCGGGGCGCGGTTGTCTACTACCGTAATCTCATAAGACATTGTATCTCTGTTGCCCGCCTCATCTGAGGTGATCAATAGCAAGGTATTCGTACCGATGCCTGCATGGACAGCCACTACGTAGAGCGGCTCCTCATCTGATACCGTCACGCTGGCACTTGGGGACACGGAAGGGTTGTCTGTTTGTGTAGTGATCTGCGCTTCCAGGCTGACCCCATCGCTGAGGCAGTCATCATCCAGTTCTACAATCCAGTTGAACTGAACCCCGCACTCCCCTTCCGGGATGCTTTCGTAAAGGATCGTCATCGGGGGCACCAGCCCGGCCTCGTCTGTAACGGTTTTACTTGGCGGTGTGGAATCTGTAGTTTCTAATGTAAACTCCTCCTCATATAGCTCAGGCAGGCAGCCTTCCCCATAGGCACAGTTTCCGCGGTCTACAAGCTCAAGGCGGACACGGTAAGTGCCCTCGCCAAGATCCCCAACAATTATCGGCTGGGCCAGAGCAACTGCAGAGCCAACTAAAGTTTCTCCAACGCCCGCCTGGAGCAGGAATACATCGTAGGTGGCATTGCAGCCCTGCTCTTTCAAATCAATGGTCAGCGTACCATCTGTAGCCGTTGGGCAGCTTGGGCCCTCACCGCTTAGTGTGAGCACCGGCACGGGGTAGCAATTGGCGTGCAGCAGGCCGGAGATGGCTTCCACCTCGGCATTGCCCAGATTCTCCGTGATCGCAAAGTTGTAGCAAGTACCGTTCATAAGCGTGCCTGGTACAAACGTCACCTGCGTAGAAGACATATTGACAAAGTCGACCACCGGGTTGCCGTTTTCATCTTCTACATCGACCGTCCAGTTATCGCCCGTAGAGAAAGGTTCCCAGTCGAGTGTGATGGAGCCATCGCAGTTGCAGATGACCTCGTAGCCCTCCGTGCGGAAGCCGAAGTCAAAGGACAGGTTGTCCTGATCGTCCGGGTAGCCGTTGATATTGCCTGGGGCATCGCCCGTGCCGTCTTCGCCGGTGGTCAGCGCCCCGTCTTCTGCTATCGTAAAGGATGTGTTGAAAGGATCATTACTATCCAGGTCGTCATCGTTTCCTGCACCAATAGTAGTAGGTGCATAGCCCGTTGGAAAACCAGGAATACGCAGCGCATAAGTGCCCGGTATGAGCCCTTCAAAGACGTACTTCCCATCGACATTATTAAAGATGCCGGTGCCGATGGTGTAAATACGGTTGTCCCCTTCCGTAGCAAGGCCGCCGTCCACGCCTGCCCATTCCAGCTCCATAGGCAAGTCATTAAAGCAGGGGTTAGAGAAGTCGCCCTGAAGGCCGTCGCCGTCCAGGTCTTCCCATACATAGCTGCCCACCAGGTAGAGGGTTTCTTCGTAGTCTTCGATCTCGCCGAATGGTATCTCGCCCGTCTGCCTGTCCGGCTCGAGGCCGCCGCCCGGGCTCAGGCGGGCGCGGGAATAGGCGCTGCCGCCCTCGAAGGTAGCATCTTCAGGCACGTCAAAGCATAGGACCTCATCAGAAAGGCCGCCGTACGGTACGGTGTTGCCGGTTGAGAAGGAGATCTCTTCTCCTGTACCAAAAGAGCCATCGCCATCCCAGTCTATCCAGAACTGCAGCACGGCATCCTCGCCAGTGTTGTTTACTGCCGTAACGGAAACACAGGCTTCGGTGCCTGGCAGCAAGGGCGTAATAAAGTCAATGCCGTTCTCATCGTCATCGGCCTCATTGCAGGCACCGAAAGTGACCAGCCCGGAGCCGTTGTCGTCCCCTTCTGCAAGGTTATCCGGCTGCCCGTCCAGCTCTACGTCCACGCACTGCCCGAGGAGCAAGTCTTCATTAATGATATGCTTGGGCGCATCAGGGTCCTCTGTACCGTACGAAACCGGCAGGTCGCCGTAGTCAAAGCCAACGATCTGTACCATGTAGTCTTCCACTTCGCCGCTTTGAGCCTGCCCAAGGGCAGTAGCTACATCCTCTGGATTATTTGCCAAGCGCAGGCGCAGGCCGACATCCTGGCCCACTACGCTCGTTGCCGGCACGGGCACATCGATGCTCACCGTTGTGGCATTGTTGGGCACCACCACGCTAAAGCGCTCGGTAGACGGGTCAAAGGCTCCGTCTTTATTGAAGTCCAGGAACAGCGCCAGCGTAGCTCCAGAGCCCGTCATGTTCATCACTGGTATTTCCAGCGTCGTTGTTTGGGTTAAGATGAACAGCGGGATATTGTCCAGGTCGAGGCCGTCCTCATCATCCGGATCGGTATCCGGGGTGGCGGTGTTGTCATCGCCGCCTATGGTAGCACCTGCATCAACGCTGGGCTGGCCATTGGCTTCATCGTCAACGGCGGCGCCTATTTTCAACAAGATATTATTGTCTACATCAACCAATATGCGGTGGCGTGGCCCATTACCTTCCCGCAAAGTTGCATAATCGGCTGGAGTAAGCGGATCGTTAGGGCCGCCGCCAGTGCCCAGGGCAGGGTCGTTCAGGTCGCCGAAGTCTAATCCAAGAATAGGGGTTAGGTAATCCTCCACTTCACCATCCGGCGCAATGCCGGTTGGGCTCATCACAGCGTCTACATCGGTACTGATTCGGAAGCGTACACCTACCTGCTGCTCTCCTATGACAGAGGTCAGTGGTGGCGTAACATTCTCAAAAGTAGCCTCCGTAGCACCATCGGGTACCATGAGATCATACATTTCGTCAGGGCCCCCAAAATCTCCGTCCCCATTCCAGTCGATAAAGAGTACCAGCTTTGCATCCTCCCCTGTCATGTTCATGAGCGTCACCGGCACATCTGTCGGGTTGCCCGTGTTGAATAAAGGTAGGATTACGCCATCTTCGTCATCACCATCACCAAGCGCGTTGACACTGGGCTGCCCATCCGGCTCTGCATCCAGCATACTACCCAGCTTGAGCAGCACGTCTGTAGGCACGGAGTGCGCAGGGCCATTATTGGCATCAGCTGTCGCATAGCCTGGGCTCTCTGGGAGGTCGCCGTAGTCCAGGCGGAAAAGGCCGGCATCAAAGTCTTCATATTCTTCACCCTCTGACAAGGTGATGCCAGGGGTACAGCCGTCGGCAGGGTTAGCGTCGCTGTCGTTGGTATCATTGCCGCCATTATCCGTTTGGTCCTGCTCGGTGAACTGATAGCTTTCCGCGTCCGTATTGGAGGCGTTTTCAAGATCAAACAGCACGCAGTATTCCACACCGGCGGGCAGGCCCGTGAAAATGTAATTGCCGTTATTGTCCGTTTGCGTGACCCCTACCTGATCGCCCTTTACGCCATTATTGCACTCGAACAGGGCTACCTGAATATCCGGGACGCCGGCCTCATCATTATCCTGCACCCCGTCCAGGTTGTCGTCTTCCCACACCAGGTCGCCAATGCTCGCGCAGGACAGCGGGATGTTGTTGTTAAAGACAAATACGCCCGGCTCCAGGTCGATGGAATAGTAGAACGGGTTGCTGCCGCAGGCTGCGTCTTCCATGAAGCCCGGATTGCCGGCATCTTCGCCGCTGCCCAGCGTGGTCACGCCAACTGGCGCGTCAAATACGCCGCCTTCTTCCATGCAGTCCGGAGAAACGGCGTAGCCTGCCGGGGGCGTGAACTGAATGGTGTAGGTACCGCTCTCAGAAACGGCAAAGAAGCCGTAGAAACCGCTGGAGCCATCCTGTACAATATCTACCGGGCCGGGGCCATCTACGCTGATGCTGCCACCAGGGATAATTTCGCCCGTAGACTCGCAGTAGATGTACCCCGTAGGGTCTGCTTCTTCCGGTGACGGGTCAATATCATCAGGGACAAGGTCGCCGTCCTCATCCGGGTAAATGCCCGCATCAAGGTCAGGGTTGTCTTCACCAGACTCCAAGGTGACACATTCAACGTTCCCATCTTCGTCGAAGACATCTGAGTCCGTGGCTTCAAAGCTGTTATTTTCAATATTCGGCAGAGTATAGATATAATCCTGTGCAGCAAATATGCCGCTGTAGTCAAATACGACCGTGTAGCTGCCCGGTACTAAGCCGGTGAACTCATAATCGCCATTGGCGTCCGTCACCACCTCCGCGCCAGGCACAGGGGCGTCTTGCATACCATCTACACACGTGAAGAGGGTAACGGTAACGCCCGGTACGCCTGCTTCGCCGTTGTCCTGCTGGCCATTGCCGTTCGAGTCTTCCCAGACCGTGGTGCCCAGGCTGGCCGGCTGATAGATGCCTGCGTCAATGGTGTAATTCGTCTCGCCGCTGCCCAGGGTAATGACCTCGGTCTGCCCGTCATCGCCAGCGTCGCTGTCTACTGTATCGTCCATACCGGCATTATCGGCAGGTGTGATCTCGTAGCCGCCGGGAGTTTCGAACTCCACAATAAAGTTGGCAGGACCGAGGCTTGTAAAAAGGTAAAAGCCGTTCGCATCGGTCATCGTAGACTGAATAAAGTCGCCGTCCCCGGTTAACAGGTTGACTGTAACGTTTTCCACTGGCGGCTCGCCGGGGTCCTGAATGCCGTTCGCGTTGAGGTCTTCCCACACGTAGTCGCCAAGCTCGCCGAGCTGAGGATCCGTACTGCACTGTGGGGTTCCTGGAGGGTACATAACAATTGTGGATTCGGATGAATTCACATCAAACTGCAGGCGTAACTCAGGGCGCAGGCCATCCTCAACTATCTCCCAAACGCCATCCACTAATTCCCAACCTGACCAGTCTACAGCAACTCCATTGTCAACCACAGCACCCGGCCACAGCAAAGTGCCGGAAAGCGGCTGATTCGTCAGAACTGTTACCACGGTATCCGCATCCGGGTCTACCCAGGTAATGGTTGCACCGCTGGAAGGGGTAAAGCCAATGGGATTGATGCTGTAATTGACATAGGGCGCGTTATCGACGCAGATTTCTTCTGCCATGACTTCGATAGCTGGCACGAAGAAGCCAGCGTCCACATCCGGGTTATTGTCTCCGGCATTAAGAGTATACATAATCGTTTCGCCAGTGCCCGGGTCAGCATCGCTGTCAATCGTATCATCATTGCCCTCGCCCTGTGGGGAAGGGGCCAGCTCATCGGGAGTGGTGAAGGTCAGCATGTAGTCGCCCGGGAACAGGCCGGAGAACATATACATGCCTGTACCATCAGTAGTTGTGCTTGCCGTGAACGAACCTCCATTCAGGTCTGTACCAGAGATGCTCACTTCGGCACCTGCAATACCCGGCTCTCCGGCATCCTGAATGCCATCGTAGTCGAGGTCTTCCCAGACAAAGTCGCCGATTTTGGCGAAAGCCAGGTAGTAGTCTTCCACCTCGCCGTCATTGGCGGGACCGGTAGCCTCCAATCCGCCAGCGGAGCTCAGGCGCACCCGCACAAAGGTTTCCAGATTGGGAAAGGTAGCGGAAGCGGGCACATCAAAACAGTAGTTTGTGGTATTCGTTCCAGTTCCAACAATGGGCTCGGTAAAGGCTACTTCTTCGCCGCTGCCAAAGCTGCCGTTGCCATCAAAATCAACCCACATTTGCAGCACCGCCCCACTGCCGGTATTGTTGGTGGCGGCAACTTCCACGCAGGCTTCGTTGCCCGGCACCATTGAAGTAAGGAAACGGATGCCGTCTTCGTCATCTTCTACACACGTGCTAAAACTAGCTTCGCCTATCTCCGTTTCTACTGCGCTTGCGTCGTCACCGCCCGTACCAGCACCGGCAGATGGCATACCATCCACGCCGGCTTGATCCTCTGGCGAACCATCCAACTCGGAGTCAACGCAATCGCCCAGGAAAAGGTCATCATGAATGATGTGGAAGGCGCCATTCTGACCCAGCGTGGTGCCGTAAGTATCCGGGACATCCCCGAAGTCACGGTCCCGTGGCCCTTCAAAGTTTTCTGTATCCATGCAGCTATCATTGAAGGCGGCGGTGACTTCGTGTAGTTGTCCATCACAAGTTTTAGTGAATGATGCCAAGGTCTCTTCAACGCCATCTGCACGATTGGCCAGGTCAAGGGTCTGAGTAGCCGGGTCAAAGGCAGAATTGCCAGCGATACTGATTTCCATATCGCCGGTACCGTTGAAGTAGGTACCAATTACGTTAACGGTGTAGGTCCCATCCGCACGGCAGTTATCTTCAATTTGAATGTCTGTAATTGCCAAATAGCAGGGCTCATGGAAGCGGCGCTCCCCCGTGCAGGTGCCATCAATCATATCGCCATTACCATCAATGAAACGGGCTTCGATATCAAAGGACTCTCCATCACAGATCAAGCCATTGAAGGAAAAATCATAGGATCCATCTTCAGCGATTGGATCAAAAATCTGGCTTTCTGTATTGCCACTTTCCGTAAAGAACACCTCAAGGCGGGCTCCCGGAGCCGGATCGCCGCCAATTTGCACCTGCCCGGTTAAGTCGTAGGTAAGATTGCCCATGCCATCATCCATGCATTCTGTAGCATTGAGGTCGGTAATATTGAGGGTAGCCGGAGCTTGCACTGTACCGAAAGCTTCGCAGCTGAGGTCAATATCGTCTTTGACTTCAAACATCAGGTCGCCATCGGAAATATCAAAGGGCCCGAACTCATCACCAACGGGATGTTCTGTCCCGTAGGCGAGGTTAGGCACCACGTCAATTTCCAGGCCATCCGCATTCATCACCTGCAGCGTGAAGGTCCCGTTATTGTCTAAAGCGCCATTAATTTCCCGGTTGACCTGTAGCGTCCAGGTGTAGCGGTCGTCATTCACCTGAGCCGTGCCCCGGTCATCACACATGACCATTACAGTGGGGAAAAGATCACAATTCGTGGCGATCAGCCCGAGGTCTAAAGTGGTATCTTTTGCCTGCCCGGCTTCGGTCAAAGCTGGGGTCAGGTCAGTCATAAACATGGTGGTCTGATCCGCGTCGCTGTCTACAACGTCGTTTACACCGGCATTGAGCAGGGTGGGCATATCCGCAGGAGGGACCTGGCCGGTCGGGAAAGCGTTTTCATCAAAAACAGCATAGTACTGGCCTTCAGGCAGGTTGGCAAAGAGGTAGTAGCCCGGATTGCCGAAGTGGTTGTCTCCGGTGAGCCTGTTGCCTACGAATACGTCATCACCGGCGCCCGGGGTAGCATCTTTAGTATCGACCAAACGATACAGATCAACGGATACGCCATTGATACCCAGCTCAGCAGGTTCATTTTGAATGCCATCGTTATTATCGTCCGACCAAACGTAGTTACCTACGGATACGGTATCGGCTTTAATGGCAATACCTACTTTATTGGGCTCGGCTACCAGGAAGAAGTCTTCGTCCTGCGTATCGGTACGGCGCCCCTGATAAGCCAGGGAATTCCAGGCAATAGCATCCACCGGCGCATCCACCGGTGCCTGTGTATTAAATACAATTTCCACTTCCTCACCTGGCCCGAGCGGATCTGGGAGGAAGAATTTTAAAGCTTGTGTTTCTGTGACGTCAACCGGAAGGTTAGCGCCCCAAAATGGGCCCGTACACCCGGTAGGCTCATAAGGTGGGCTGAATGCCTCCCGGCACGGATTAGGTTCAATGGAGTATTCCACTGTAGCGTTGGCCGGCATGGAGACGACTTCAACGAAATTGGTCCGCCACTCGCTCTCCCGGTCAGCAGGGAAGGAAATCGCTTCATCGCCAATAAACGGCAGGATATCAATCACGGTAATATCTTTAACTTCTACGTTACCGGTATTTTGAATTATGAGCTTCCAGTCAGCAGCTCCGCCCTGAAAAGTGCGGCCGATACCGTTGAGGTTATCGAGCGTTGGGCTGGGGCCTTCGGGATCAAAAAATACGAAGTCATTATCACATTCGCCACGGACCCCTTTGCGGGAAGAGGTCTGTACGAGCGCGTTTACCGTGAAGTCTTCACAAGCTTCGAGCGGGAGGTCCTGTCGAATACCATCTCCAACTCCCGTCACGGAGAAGCAATTTTGTAACGGCCCGGGAGGGAAGCCCTGTGGGATCGTAACATCGTAGGTGATTTCGTAAAATTCAGAAAAGCGTTCGCCGGGGTCGGCACCGCTAAGGGTAGCCCACTCAAACGTAAGCGTGCGGGTACCGCTATCGTAGACCATAGCATCGTTATCTGCAGCCGTCAGCCCGCCGCCGTACTGAATGGTACCTGGAACGAAATCCAGTCCTACCGGTAGCTCATCAACGATCACCACGTTACCAACATCAAAAGGCCCCTGATTGCGGAAGCGCAACCGGAAGGTGATCGTATCCTCCGGGTCACCTGCATCTCCATCCAGGGAAGTTTTTGTTAAATTGGTAGGCCCAATTGGAGGAATGGTAATGTTATCTTCATCACCAGGCAGTGGGGCTTCCGGAATATCGACGCCATCACCGTCTATGGTAAAGGAGTTGTTGAGGGTAGAGCTTCCCGGACCATCGGCTATTTCTGTCACCAAAGCTGTATATTGAATGGTGTACGTCTCTCCGCAATCTTCGCCGCTCATTGCGTCTGAACCTGGCAAATCAATACCTGCGAAATCCCAGGTCAGGGTGTTGCCCATCTGATTAAATACAGGAGTTCCAATATCGGTAATGTTGGCACTATAGGCTTCCGAATCCGTAATAAAGGAAAGCCCGGCAGGCAAAACATCAGTAACCAATCCATTGACCAAAGGATCTGGCCCGCAAACATTGAACGTAAGTGTATAGGTCACCTCCTGGCCGACGAAGAATACATTACCGGAGGAAGACTTATTCGGTGGGCCTGGGCCAACGGGTGGGATGCGGGCTACAGCCGCCTCTGCACACTCAGCAATGGGCACAGAATCACCTTCATAGTTTGCGGTTACCTCAACCTGAGGTTCAATACAGGTGTAAGTTCCGTTTGGACAGGAAATAAAGACAGCATCATCAATCCGGGGGTTGGCCCCCACCACGGCATTGCCCTGCTGATCTGTTGCCAGCACCTGGTAATTGAGCTCAATGCCACCTACCGGGCCAAAACCCGGAGGCACGGTGCCAAATTCAAAGATTAAAGTCGTCAAATACTCACCTGCACCCAGGGCTGGTAATAAGAAATCACCAGTAGAGCCATCTAGGGTGGTATTGAAATTACCTAGCAGCAAGGGGCTGCCACTCAAATTCGTCTCATAGTTTACCGTCACCGGGATTCCTGCATACAGGTAAGAAGAAGCCGCTATACTACTTACCTCGACTTGCTCCGGAATACGCACTGTTGCAGTGAAATCATCCACGGCTACGTTACCTGTAACGTCTGCATTTACAACGTATACGCCTTCCTCTTCAATCTCATACGTCTCAAAGTCCAGGCCACAATTAATTAATGGGTTGGGCGAGGGCAGCGTACCATTGAAGGTGTCTGTGTCGTTTACATTGGTTGGGCATTCCGGAATAGTCGTTCCGCCTATTTCAGCATCAATGGAAAAGTTATCACTGAAATCATAAGGAGGAGCAGGGAACTCTAAAACCAGGGGAAAGGAGGTCAAGCCAGAAGCATTGCTGACATCCCAGGTTAAGGTTGTTCCAGCTTCCATACAGCCAGAGCAATTGACCACATTGGTTCCGATAGGAATATCAGCAGTGAGTGTTGCATTACCCAACGCGACAAACCCGGTATTGGCAGAAGGCGCAATACTAACCTGAAAAAGGCTTGTCGCGCCCGGTACACCTATAGTAACTGCGCTGACATCAACGTTCCACTCCTCATTTGGCGCACTGACCGTGAGGTCTGTCTGATCACTCACCGGGCTGTTGTCAGCATCATCAGCCGAAAAGGTGACCGATGCCGGAATTACAGTACCATCGCATACCTGTCCGGGCGGGATGGCCAGCTCCAGGTTCAGAATACCCGCAGCGCCAGCTTCCAGTGGGTTTTCCATATTGATACGGAAGGTGGGGGTACCCATTACATCAATAATCGCTGTGCTTGATACATCTGCGTTGCCTATAAAGCTTAACACTTCAATGCCATTGGGCAGTGGTACGTCAATAACCGGGTTATCGGCATCCTCGGTAAGGCTCTGCGTCGCATAGCTTATTGTATAAGTAAAGGCTACACCTGTTTCAGGGGTTTCATTACTGACCATAATGCCAATATCCAGGATCAGGCTACTGCCCAAATCCAGTTCCTGGCTTTCCTGATGGGCAGCCGGCGTATTCAGAAGGCTCTCGTCCCGATCTTTCAAGGAAAAAGCGCCAATATTAAAGGCAAGCAGGGTTGTTGTAAGCAGGATAATAACTGCCAATAGGGTTAATGTGGATTTCATATTACTATAATTTGTGCAAATTTTTACAGCTCCCTTGTGCGGCATTTAGCCGCTGAAGGTTGAGCTTTTCCCGTTTTGGCATAGACATGCCACCTCTGCATGGGTGCAGAAAAGATTTAGTTATTGTCTCAAGGGAAACCTCAATAACTCAATGTACAGGTACAAGCCGTGTCACTTGCCCTGTTGCGATCGAGAATCGTTGTAGTTATCTTAGTGTTTAAAAAGGAGTGTTTGCTGGCCGAAGCGTTACCTCAATGCAAAGGCACCAAAAGTAGTGCCAATTTTTACCACCCTGATCTGCGCAAGCGGGTATTTGCCTGAAGCATCACAAAATGTGACACGCAGTCATAGCGTATAAAGACCATATAGACTGGGTAAAATTGGATTGAGCGTTGGGCCGCTTTTGAAGGAAGAGCCGAAATAGGTTAGCTTTTTCATGAGTAATTGATTTGTGCAATTGTTTCGTACAAAGATAGGATGGACAGTAGATACAAATCGGACAAGCTTCTATACAAACCCGACAAAACGGGCTGTAGCCTACACTTATTTTGGAATGAATAAAAAGTGAAGTACGATGTTGTTACTTTTGCTCTCAGCAAGGCACCTATTTACTAAATAAGCTTTTCCCATTGTATAAGCCCTTGAACATATTCAGTTTACTCCTCTTTGCCCCTCTGTGCTTACTCGCTCAATCTCAGCAGGCGTACAAGCTATTAGCTCGGCATATCAACGAAGAGCATGGACTGACGAACCTGCTTGTACACCACACAATGGAAGATAACCGGGGGCTGGTTTGGATTTCCACAAATGGTGGGTTGTTCGCATTTGATGGCAAGCGTGCCCGGCCAGTTATTACAAATGTCGGAGGCAACTCCTTTAAAGCAGGCCGGATTTATGAAGGGCCCGACCGGCTAATTTGGGTAAACAGTTATGGGTATGCTATATTTTCCAATCAGGCAGACTTTAGAGGCAGTTTTGCGATATGGAATAGCGCCAGAGAACAATTGATCCCCGCTGACAGCCTTCTTATTGCAACACGGGCGCCATTTGAAAAAGAAGAGATTGCATCGATCTCGGGGACTCCCGAAAATCATATTGTATTTTTACTAAATAGTGGTCAGGTTTTTAGCTTTGACGGTAAAGTGTACGATGGGGTCTTTCAGACCCCCCCCGATCATAGATTATACACCTTTTATACGGCTGGGAAAGATTTTATTTTTCAATCTATGGACAGTTGCCATGTAATGTCCCCGCCATTTTTAAAACAAAAGCCCCTTCATACCTTTCCGAAAAGCAAGTTTAAACCCACGCCGTGTTCCTGCAAATATAAAGCCGAAGGAAATGCTGTAAGGATTCAGCCTGGCAATGCCCCGGAAGGCCAGGGGTTAACTGTTCCCAAACCCTCAAGCCCCCTCCTGGGCATGTCCTACACTCCCGGAAGATATATATGGCTCATTACAGCCGATGAAGTCGCTGTTTATGGCCCAAGCCCAGATCACTCAAAAAGATATGATCAAAAAATTGCTTCCGCAGCGGTCCAATTGTCATCAAGTACCTATTTTGGGGTACGCTTCGATCAGGCAAAACAAGAAGCCTGGATTGCTTCCGCCAATGGTGTTTATTTATTTAAACTCAAGCCGGTACTATTCGAGCGAATTCACAGCTTTCAGAGTGAGATTGCTAACCTTAGAGGAATAACATCGGACGAAAAAGGGAAGCTTTACTACAACGACTTTTACACTTATCAGTACAATTCAGATACCTCCAAAATCTTATTTGATACCAGAGGTGGAATACATTTGTTGTATGAAGATGGTGTGCTTTGGTCCGGTACATACCGCCCGGACATTCTTAAGGGCAATACAGTAACCGGAACCACTCAGTTATTGAAAGCAGATGCAGGAGGCAACAGGGTCTCTACGAACTGGATTCACCGGTCCGGGCAAACTGATATTCTTAATGTTGGTTCTTCGGCAGGCCTTCTTTATAGACCACCTCAACAAGATACGCTCATTAAGAAAAATGTCGGGGCGCTGATAGACCGTACCGAAATCCGGTCTATTCATGAAAATACCAAAGGGCTGTGGCTTTGCACGAATGAAGGCTTGTTGCTCTATGAGGAATCAAGAGATACTTTCCGGGATTACCGGCACATCACCAACGGGACTGCCGTCAATCATCTGTATGAAGCCCCTGACGGCACGTTTTGGTTAGGCACATTTGGCAAGGGGCTGTACCGATGGAAGCCTGGGAACCCAGCGATCAAAAGGTACAATTATCAGGCAGGCTTTTCTGACGATCGGATCCTTGCCGTTTACCCGGATGAACGAGGCTTCCTGTGGATGCCCACCTATCACGGGTTAATCCGCTTTCAACCGGAGTTGGGGCTACTACACACTTTCACGAAAAAGGACGGGCTGCCCAATAATGAGTTCAACCTCCACTCTCATCATCAATTGCCGGATGGCCAACTGCTTTTTGGCACACTTGGAGGCATTGTAAAATTTGATCCGCTCAAAATGCCGGAGGCTATTGGCTCGGCTTATCCCGTTTGGCCCGTAAAAATCGAAATATTTAAAGCAGATGGAATTAAAAAGACACTCCCTGCCACTCAGTCAGCCATTACACTCAGTTCACCCAACGATAAGATAAGCCTTGAATTTGCGCTCCTGGACTATGCGTCTGCGGATTTAGAACAATTCGACTACCGCCTCCTTGGGCAAAACAATCAATGGACGCCTATGAGGGGTTCTGACCTTGACCTCTCCGGCTTTTCAAAAGGGCAGTTTACGCTGGAGGTAAGGGGCAGAAAAGGTAAGGACGCCTACTCTACTGATATCTACCAATTTGTCATTAGGGTTCCGCCGCCCTTTTATCAAAGTACTACCTTTATTTTCTGGTCGGTACTGGCTCTGATCACCACGCTGCTCCTCTTATTTCGCTGGCGTACTCAGCGTTTGCGCAAAGATCGGCTCCGGCTGCAGAAGGAAGTAAGAAGGCGCACTCAAAAAGTACAGGAGCAAGCAGTGGAGCTACAAAAACTCAACGAGATCAAGACAACACTCATCAATAATATTGCCCATGAGCTCAAGACTCCCCTAACGATGATTTCCGGATCGCTGCAACTGCTGAGGCGCCAGTAGCACCCCGACCCGGAGCGTGGTTTAAAAACGATAGACCACAACAACACAAGATTGATACGGCTGATTGATCAGTTATTGGAAGTCAATAAACAGGAGGAGAACTTATTAAAGGTTCGAAGCCAGCCCGTTGACCTAAAAAAGCTCTTGAAAGATGTTTATAATAACTACGAAGACCTTGCAGCAACTCAAGGTATCAACTTCCAGCTCTTTTTAGACGAGCAGTTGTACAGTACATACGCTACGGATGCTCTGAAACTGGAATACATCTTCCATAATCTACTCTCTAACGCTTTTAAATTCACCTCAAAGGGAGGCACTATTAAGCTGGCGGCCACCCCAAACAAAAGTGGCACCGGAGTGGATATTGCGGTAACAGATACTGGAGCGGGCATACCGGAACCCCACCAAAAACGCATTTTCGAGCGTTTCTACCAAGTCGACGCAAGTTCCGGCGGCATGGGCATCGGGCTTGCCATTGTGAAAGATTACACTGAAGCCATGGACGGCACCGTCACCCTGAGGAGCCAACCTGGAGCCGGGACGGCCATCACACTTTACCTTCCGCTCTGCGCTATTCCGGATGCAGTGCCTTACCCCCTTCCCTCATTGCCCGAAACCAACAACTCCGGTACAACCGCTGCGGGTAGTGATTCGCCTAACGCTCAGAAGCCCCTGATTTTAATCGTGGAAGACCATCCGGAGGTCCAGGCATTATTAAAAACGATCTTCGACAACCAATTCGAGCTGATAACTGCGGATAATGGCAAGGAGGCTCTTCAATTTCTTGAACAAAGCACTTCTACACCAGCACTCATCATTACGGACCTCATGATGCCCGAGGTAGATGGCTTGGCTTTAATCAAAAGACTAAAAGCGCAAGAACGGTTCCGGTTGGTACCTGTGCTCGTCGTCAGTGCCAAGAGCGACCCTGTTGCGAAGATAAAGGCCCTGAATATCGGGGTAGACGACTATGTCCAAAAGCCCTTCCACATAGAGGAGCTGAAAGCGATCGCCCATACTTTACTGAACAATGCTGCCGCCCGCCTTACCGCCCGGCGTTCTTCTCCCTCTGTTGGCAGCCCGGTCGGGTTGCCCCGGCAAGATGAGGTCAAACAGCACGAAAAGGAATGGTTAGACAAGGTAGAAAAGACGCTTTGGAATATGGTGGACAAGGGCAGGGCGGTCAAGGTCAAGAATTTGGCACCCGAGCTCCACATCAGTGAACGGCAACTTCAAAGACAAATCAAGCTATTGACGGGGCTAACCCCTTCTGAGTACATCAATGAAGTTCGTCTTCAGAAAGCACGGCAACTCCTAAGCGAGGGCAACTATTCTACCGTTGCGGAAGTAGCCTATCATTTAGGGTACGCCTATCCCAATTACTTTTCTAAAGTCTTCACTAAACGGTTTGGGCAGCCCCCCTCTTCGTTCCGGGTTTAGGAGCCTGTTTGAAGGCTTAATGAGCTCTTTCTTGCCATTTGGCTGCTGGCCAGGGGCTTTTCTACTTCCTACCCCGCCTACCGCACCAACAAAACCTCCCCCCCAACCTCCAACTCCCGCCCGTCCAGCAACAGCAGGCGCAGGCGGCAAAGGTAAACGCCCGAAGGCGCCGCCTCGCCCTTATGCAGGCCATCCCAGCCCCCCGAGCCGGGAGCGAAGTTTTGCCCCTCGTAGACCAGCCCGCCCCAGCGGTTGTAGGCCTGCATCAGGAGGACCTCCGCAACGCCGGTGCCGGCGTAGACCGTCAGCAAGTCATTGCGCCCATCGCCGTTGGGCGAAAAGGCATTGGGCAGGTAGGCCGGCGCAGCCGCATCCACGTAAATGGTGGTGCGGGCGGTGGCGGTGCACCCCAGGCTGTCCGTCAGGGTAGCGGTGTAGGCCGTGGTGGCCGGCGGCTGGGCCAGGGGCACCGGGCAATCGGTGCAGGACAGGCCTGTGGGCGGGGCCCAGGCGATGTCAAAGCTAATGGCATTTGTAGTAGCTGATAGCCGCACTTCCTGCCCCAGGCGGATGCTCGTATCGGCGGGCAGGCTCACCTGCAGGGGCGTGGCTGCCGGCAAGGCCGCCTGACGGGCGCGGGCGCAGCCGCTGCCATCGGCTACCGTAATCGTATAAGGCTGTGCAGACAGGTTGGAAAATACCGGGCCGGGCTGTACCGGGCCATCATTGAGCTGATAGCTGTACGGCGGCGCGCCGCCCCAGATGCTGTCGACCCGCAACTGGCCGGCTCCGGGCTCCGGGCAGCCGGTATAGCCCAACGTAAAGGTGAAGTCTATCGTCGTTTCGGAAAGGCTCAGGCTATCGGAAGCGGTGCAGCCATTGGCATCGGTGAGGGTGACGGCGTAGGTGCCGGGGGCGGTGGTGCTCAGGGCAGGCCCTGCGGTGCCATCGCTCCAAATGAAGGTGCCGCTGCCATTGCCCGTAAGCGTAGCGCTCCCGCCGTTGCAGAGGCTGCCCGACTGGCTGATGGACAAAGCCGGCTCAGGATGAAGGCCCAGCTCCAGCACCACCACACTGTCGCAAGGCTGCCCGTCGCTAACCGTGTCCCGGTAGGTGCCGGGCGCGGTGAGCAGCTGCCCGCCGAAGGCGTAGGCCCCGCCGGGGCAGATGTCCGCCTGCAGGCTGCCCTCCCGCCGCTCGTAGCGCAGCTCCAGGCAGTGGGTGCTGTCGCAGCCGTACTGAGAGGTGTAGGTGAGGCAGAGGGCGGTGTCGG
>CAZNSK010000122.1:0-18041 GCA_964575505.1 uncultured Phaeodactylibacter sp. | reverse complement strand
CACAAAATAACTTCGCCTATTCTAGGTAACTTATTACTGCGCGACCCCTTAGGTTCTTTGAGCTTGACGATACGGCCGTAATATTTGCCTGCAATGTTCTGAACTTTCACCAACGCAAGTCCATTACTGGGCGCCCATACGCCGATCAGCCGGTCCGCTTCTTTTTGATCTGCTTTTTTGTCTTGCCCGAAAGCAACCCCCACTGTGAGTATAGCGAGAGAGAAGGTAAGAAATATCGATTTCATCATAATTTTAATTGGTTACGAGTGGCAATTGGGTGAAAAAATATGCCATCACACCAACGGGAAGCCCCCTTATTTGGTATGGGTTACATCAAACGTAAAATCTCCCGAAAAGGTTATAGTGGTGTCCATCATATCA
The DNA here is from genome assembly GCA_964575505.1 of uncultured Phaeodactylibacter sp. Lineage (GTDB taxonomy): Bacteria > Bacteroidota > Bacteroidia > Chitinophagales > Saprospiraceae > Phaeodactylibacter. The sequence continues at coordinate 17,660 of CAZNSK010000122.1, read as the reverse complement.
ACAGGAATATTGGCGTCAATGACCCATACACATTCCTCGGAAGATAGCAATTCTGACAAATCTGCTTCATTGGAAACCTGCAGGGTAAGGCTCGACTGGCCTTTGGGCACGGGGTTCAATACTCCCACCTGAATCATGTCGCTGGAACTTGTTACCAGCTGCAACACGACATCTGAAAAGACATCAAAATTTTGCCCCTCCGGCGCTTTCAATACGGCAGAGTTCAGTTTAGCGCTCGTCAGCTTCCCCTCTGCATTCATGGCAGGAGAAAAAGAAGCCTGCGCGGTATTAGGCCCTTGAAAAAGCGGTCCTTCCATAACAAAATACTGGTCGTTCACCGGATAGCTGGAGGCCGTTTCCTGTCCACAGGAAGATAGCAGCACCATGCCAACGACGCCTAATAGGCATACTATTCTGAAGAAAATAGAAAGTTTTATATTCTATTTTAGTTCACTTGTATAGTTGAGTAATGATACTATGGATAAAAGTATTACTTTCCCCATTGATTTCACAACCGGGAGGTACATATACCCGGTAATTTTATCAAAAACGCGCTTGCAGGTAGGATGGGGAGGGAGAGCCATCTTTTTCTATACCCCCCCCTCTTAGTGCTGCTTTGAGACGTGAGTTGGCACCTTTGGGCCACAGATAAGAAATAGATCAATTCAATAATAATCTAATCCCCTCCCAACGGCACAAAAGCCCACTCCAGCAGCCCTTTCTGATACCACAACTCCAATACATGGTCCGGACCAAAGTTTGTCACATAGTCCGGGGCATACTCCCGGGAAACGCTGTTGTTAATGCCAGACCCCAGCAGCCAGATGCCTTCCGGCGTTTGAAACTCGAACTGCTTGGCGCGCATACCAAAATCTCCGCCGATGCACACGACCTCCACCCCGCGCTGCTTCACCCGGGCGAGCTCGGGGTACCAAGTGGCGGTGAGCTCGGAAAGGCTGTCGCAAGTGGTAAAAAATGGCACAGGGTTCACATTGAAGGCCCGTAGCGTATCGCCACCCTGTGGCTCCACCATCAGATCACTGAACAGCGCATGGTGGTGCAGGATCACCCAATGCGTGGCTTCGCTAATCGTATCCGCTACGTTTTGTACCATTTGCCACTGCGCCATTTTATCGGTACAGTTTTCCTGTGGCGGTGTGGAAGGGTAAGGCCAGAACAAATTGGTGTTGAGCACCGTGAGGCAGAAGCCATCCTTCCATACCGTATAATAAGGTGGGGAAGGCAAACGGCTTAGTACGTTTTCCCGTTCGCCATAGTCCCAGTCATGATTGCCCAGGGCCCAGTGCGTGCGCTCCAGGTTGAATACCGAATCAAGATAATCCATCGTCGCGGGATTCTTGGCGGTACGGGCGCACACATCCCCGCCCAGCCATATCTCTTCATAGGCAGAATAATCATAAGCCTCCAGGCGGGGGTCCAACCGTTTTTCCGCCCTCCAGTCGTAGGGGTGCCCCAAGAACAGAAAACGCCTTGGCCCGGCCGGCGGCCCACCCGGCTCACAACCAGCCGAAAAGAGCGCATAGGCCACAACTATACATTTCCAAACCTGATTGCCCATGTCAATTTCGTTCAATCTAACAATGCATTTACTTACACAAACCGCCATCTTTTGACAATAGGCTGACCAGGGAATGACAAAAGTCACCCTAAGGCTTTGACGATGATCATCCGCCACCCCTGCCGCCGCTTCTATCTTGCACGCGAATTGAATGAGACACAAGATATGAAAATCATCATCCTCTTAATCATACTGAGCCTGATCGTGGCCCTCGGTTTCCTCTCCGCCTTTTTGTGGGCGGTGAAAGACGGGCAGTATGACGACGACGTCAGCCCCGCAATGCGGATCCTGTTTGACGACGACCAACCGGACGACAACAATACAACAACAACTAAATCGTAACCTAATGGCGCAAGTAGAACAATTTCAGTACGATAATGCCATTGTGCGTAAGTTTGCTTACGCGACGATGGTGTTTGGTGCGGTAGGCATCCTGGTAGGGCTTTTGGCAGCCCTGCAGCTGGTATGGCCCGCACTGAACTTCGGTACTGCAGAGACCACCTTCGGGCGTATCCGCCCCTTGCATACTAACGCCGCGATTTTCGCTTTCGTTGGTAATGGCATTTTTATGGGAGTTTACTATTCGTTGCAGCGGCTGCTGAAGACGAATATGTATAGCAAGTTCCTGAACGAATTTCACTTCTGGGGCTGGCAGGCAATCATCCTCGCCGCCGCTATCACCCTGCCGCTGGGCATCACCAGCTCGCACGAATATGCGGAGTTAGAATGGCCGATCGATATCGCGATTGCAGCGGTGTGGGTCGCTTTCGGCGTGAACATGTTCGGGACTATTCTCAAACGCCGGGAGAACCACCTATATGTAGCGATCTGGTTTTACATCGCTACCTGGGTCACCGTAACGGTGCTCCACATTGGCAACAACCTCGAGCTGCCCGTAAGCCTCTGGAAAAGCTATCCGGTATTCGCTGGTGTCCAAGACGCCCTGATTCAGTGGTGGTATGGCCACAACGCGGTGGCCTTCTTCCTGACTACGCCTTACCTGGGCCTGATGTACTACTTCCTGCCCAAGGCGGCCAACCGCCCGGTTTATTCCTATAAGCTGTCGATCATCCACTTTTGGGCACTGATCTTCATCTATATCTGGGCTGGCCCTCACCACTTGCTGTACACCTCTTTACCAGACTGGGCACAGTCGTTGGGTACGGTCTTTTCCATCATGCTGATCGCGCCTTCCTGGGGCGGTATGCTCAATGGCTTGCTGACCCTGCGGGGTGCTTGGGACCGTGTGCGCCAAGACCCAATCCTCAAGTTTATGGTGGTAGCAGTAACGGCCTACGGTATGGCCACCTTCGAAGGCCCGATGCTTTCCATCAAGTCCGTTAACGCCATCAGCCACTTTACCGACTGGACCATCGGCCACGTGCACATCGGCACCCTGGGCTGGAACGGCTTCCTGACCTTCGGCGTACTGTACTGGCTCATCCCCAGAATATTCCAGACTAAGCTTTACTCTCAGAAGCTGGCTAATGCCCACTTCTGGATCGGCACCCTGGGCATACTGTTCTACGCCATCCCGCTATACTGGGCCGGCTGGACGCAGTCCCTGATGTGGAAGCAGTTCACACCCGATGGATTCCTGCAGTACGGCAACTTCCTGGAGACCGTAACGCAGATCATCCCGATGTACGCGCTGCGCGCCCTCGGCGGCACCTTATACGTAGGCGGTTACTTCGTAATGCTGTACAACCTGGTTAAAACCATCAAATCCGGTACCTTCCAGGCCTACGAATCGGCACAGGCACCCGCACGGGTAGCTACCGCCGGCGCCCATAAGGGCGAGCACTGGCACCGCTGGATTGAGCGCCGCCCCGTACAATTGCTGATTGGCTCCACAATAGCCATTCTCATCGGCGGCATGGTCGAAATCTTCCCCATGGTCATGATTGGTGATCAAGTGCCTAAGATTGAATCCGTGAAGCCCTACACGGCGCTCGAATTGCAGGGCCGCGACATTTACATACGCGAAGGCTGTATCAGCTGCCATACGCAAATGGTGCGCCCGTTCCGCTCTGAGACCGAGCGCTACGGCCCCTACTCCAAGTCCGGCGAGTTCATCTACGACCGCCCGTTCCTATGGGGCTCCAAGCGTACCGGGCCAGACTTGCACCGCCTGGGCAATAAGTACCCGGACAGCTGGCACTACAACCACATGCTTGACCCCACCAGTATGTCGCCAGGTTCCATCATGCCAGTCTACCCCTGGCTGATCGAAGATGACCTGAACAACAGCCTGCTGCCTGCTAAGATTGCGGCGCTGCGCACCCTGGGCACCCCTTATCCGGAAGGATACGAGGAAGAAGCCGTTGCCGATGCCGAGAAGCAAGCCGATGAGATCGCTGCCAACCTCCGCAAGGACGGCATCGAAGGAGAGGGCCTCGAAAAGAAAGAGATCGTTGCCCTCATCGCTTACCTGCAGCGCCTGGGTACTGATATCAAACCCGAACCACAGGCCGGCAATTAAATTTGAACACGCGCGGCGGGCAGCAGCCAACCTAGCTGCCGCCCACCGCCCCAAACTATAAATCACCATGTTTAAGTATATTCTTGAAAGTGCGGGCAATATCAACTGGATGGCAATTGCTTCCCTGTTGACCTTCATGGCGGTGTTCATCATCAGCGCGGTGATGGCCTTCCGCAGCCAGCCTGCGTTTATCGATAAAATGGCGCAGATGCCACTGGACGACGCCACATCTTTTAACGCTGAAAATGATCGACATGAATAATAAAGCACTTAAAACGCTGTCCCTGATGCTGCCCATGCTCTTGTTTTCGGCAGTGGCGTTAGCGCAGGGGGCAGAGGGCGGAGCTGCCGACCTCTATTTCTATGACAACTTCCTGTTTTGGTCGTTGGCAGCCCTGGCAGGAACCGTCATTGTGGCCGCTATCGCGGCACTCTTTCAACTGCTCAATGTAATGGTGAAAGTGAACCAACTCCGCATCTACCAGGAAATGGGCATTGAAGCCTACGAGAAGGAGGTGTCCGAGCCGAAAGAGTCGTTATGGGACCGCTTGTACAAGCGCTGGACTAATGCGGTACCGGTAGAAAAGGAGCAGGACGTCATGCTCGACCACAATTACGACGGCATCAAGGAGCTGGACAACAGCCTGCCGCCTTGGTGGGTAGCGATGTTCTACATTAGTATTGGCTTTGCCGTAGTGTATATGACCTACTACCACTTCACTGATGCTGGCCCTAGTTCGGCAGAAGAATACCAAATGGAAGTTGAGCGGGCCGAGAAAGCCGTTCAGGCTTACCTCGCTACCCAGGCCAATCTGGTAGACGAGAGCAACGTAACCGTACTGACTGAAGCTGCCGACCTGGAAACGGGCAAGAATATTTTCAATACCAACTGCGCAGCTTGCCATGGTATGCTGGGCGAAGGCGGCGTCGGGCCCAATATGACCGACAACTACTGGATCCACGGTGGCAGTATCAAGGATATCTTCAAAACCATCAAGTACGGTGTGCCGGAGAAGGGCATGATTGCCTGGAAATCACAACTTAGTGCCGCCGACATGCACAAGGTTTCCAGCTATATCCTGACGCTGAAGGGTACCAACCCGCCCAATGCCAAAGAGCCACAGGGTGACTTGTACGAGCCACAGGCAGACGCCGTGGAGACGCCCGCCGCCGACACCACGGCCACGGCAAAACCAGACGACGCCCTCGGCATGAACAATTAAAGCCATTAGGAAGAGGGAGCTCCGCCCAACCGGAGTTCCCCCCTCAGGCTTACCCCCAGCTACCCCAAACCCATTGACTAATAAGCACCACCCAGCGCTTCACCTTAATCATGCTTTGTTATGAATTCGACCGAGCCCATTTTTGATACAGAAGACTATCGCGACAAAATCGCGACGGTCGATGATTCCGGCAAACGGGTGTGGATTTATCCCAAAAAGCCGAAGGGGCGCTTTACCAACGCGCGCACTTACGTCAGCTGGGTATTGCTCGCTTTCCTCTTTGGCATGCCATTCGTCAAAGTGAACGGCGACCCGATTTTACTCTTCAATATACTGGAGCGGAAGTTCATTCTATTCGGCATACAATTCATGCCACAAGACTTCCACCTGTTTGTGCTCGCAATGCTGACGTTCATCGTTTTCATCGTGCTCTTTACCGTCGTGTGGGGCCGCCTGTTTTGCGGGTGGGTTTGCCCACAGACCATTTTCATGGAAATGGTGTACCGGAAAATAGAATACTGGATAGAAGGGGACGCCAACGCCCAAAAGCGGCTTAACCGGGCCCCCTGGACGACTCAGAAGATCATCAAGAAAGTTGGAAAGCAGGCCATTTTCTTCGGTATTGCCGTATTGGTAGCGAATACCTTCCTGGCCTATATCATCGGCCTGGATGAGGTTGTACAAATCGCTACCGAGCCAGTATCGCAAAACTTGTCTGGCTTTATCGCCATGCTGTTGTTTTCAGCAGCGTTTTACTTCGTATTTTCCTATCTGCGCGAGCAGGTCTGCGTTACGATTTGCCCCTACGGCCGCTTGCAAGGCGTTATGCTGGATCAGAATTCCATTGTGGTGGCCTACGACTTTGTAAGGGGAGAACCCCGCGGCAAGCTGAAAAAGAGCCGCAAAAAGCCGAAACCGGCTCAGCCTGCCGGCAATGGCAACCCGATTGCCCAAATGCAAGCCGACCTGGCAACGGCAGAAGCGGTAACCGTCCCCGTTGGCGGCAAAGACTATACGACTGCGCCGGGCAGCGACCCGGCGGAATCCATGAAAAAAGCCCTGGGCGATTGCATCGACTGCGGCCTTTGCGTTAAAGTCTGCCCTACGGGTATTGATATCCGCGATGGCACCCAGCTGGAGTGCGTCAACTGCACCGCCTGCATTGATGCCTGCGATGAAGTCATGGACAAAATCGACCGCCCCCGCGGGCTGATCCGCTACGATAGCTATAATGGCATCGAATCGGGCAGCAAGAAGCTATTCACGCCCCGGGTCATCGCCTACACTGCGGTGCTGGCGCTGTTGATCGTGATCAATATTGTGCTGCTGGCTTCCCGGACCGACGTAGAAACCCTACTGCTGCGCACACCGGGCACCCTCTACCAGAAGGTAGACGAAACCTACATCAGCAACTTGTACAATTATCAGGTCATTAATAAGACCAGCGAAGCGGTGCCGGTTGAATTCAAGCTGATTGGCGACATCCCTGGCCGGGTCCGCCTTGTGGGCAAGCCACCGGTAGCCGAGGCAGGTAAAGTTGCTGAGGGCGCACTGTTTATCGACCTCGATAAAGAAGCCTTAGCATCCAGAAAGACAAGTATCATCCTCGAGGTATACTCCGGTGAAGAGCTCGTGGATAAGGTCAAGACCAATTTTCTTGGCCCCGTAAAATAAATTTGAGTTTTGGTTAATGCATAGGGCGGAGCTTTCGGGCTCCCCCTTTTTTCCAAAACTGCTTTTGACACAAGAACCGGATCAGAAGGCTGAGCCGGCCAAAATTTGAAAATTATGAAATTCAATTGGGGAACTGGCATTGCCATTTTTTTCAGCGTATTTGTCCTCTCCCTGGTCTATCAGGTATATCGGTCTACTCAGTACGACCATAGCCTCGTTTCTGATCAGTACTACGCTGATGACCTGCGTTATCAGGAGCACTACGACAAGCTTGTGAACGCGCAGCAACTGAAAGAGGACCTGAAGATTGAAGCCACTAAGGCGTCGGCGACTTTGGAGCTGCGCTTTCCCGGGGGCTTTCAGCAGTTGGGTGGAGAAATATACTTTTTCTGCCCCTCTGACAAGTCGAGCGATTTCCGGATACCGGTAGCGCCGATGGGTGATGGGGTGCAGCGCATCCCGACGGAGCAGCTCCGCAAAGGCCTGTGGAAAGTCAAGGTGGACTGGACTGCCGATGGCAAGCCTTATTACAAAGAACAAGACATCCGGCTCTGATATGGCCATTTGGACCGCATTCACGATCGGCTTACTGGGCAGCCTGCACTGCATTGGCATGTGCGGCCCTATCGCCCTGGCACTTCCCTATCAGCGCGGGCACCGGCTCGCAGCGGCGGGGAATGTGTTGCTGTACAACCTCGGCCGGGTATTGACCTATACCCTGCTGGGCTCGGCTATCGGTTTGGCTGGGAAGGGCTTCTTCCTGGCGGGCGCACAATCGTATGTGTCGGTCGGGCTGGGGGTTTTCCTGCTGGTGGTAGCGCTGTTTTCCATAGATGTCGAAAGCCGGATTTTGCGCTTGCCTTTCATGCGGCAACTCAACAGCTGGGTAAAAACGCAATTGAGCCAACTGCTGCGTAACGGCGGCCAAAGGGAGCTTTTCCTGATGGGCACCCTCAACGGGCTGCTGCCCTGCGGGCTGGTCTACGTAGCTATTGTCGGCGCAGTGAGCACCGGCACAGTGTGGAGCAGCGCAGCCTACATGGCAGCCTTTGGAGTGGGCACTATACCATTGATGCTGGCTACCGCGCTGGCAGGCCAATTCATCAATTTGCAATGGCGGGCCAGGCTACGCAAGCTGCTGCCCGTATTCCTGGTGGGCTTTGCCCTGCTGTTTATCATGCGCGGGCTCGATTTCGACGTCCCTATTGAATTCCGGTTTTGGGAAGACCTTCAGGAGGCGCCGATGTGCCACTAAAAAGACAGAAACGAAAAATTATGATACAGACAGATATCATCATCGTTGGGGCAGGCCCCGTGGGTTTGTTTACCGTATTTGAAGCGGGCTTGCTCAAGCTGCACTGCCATATTGTGGATGCACTGCCGCAGCCCGGCGGGCAGCTGGCGGAAATCTATCCGAAAAAGCCCATCTACGATATTCCTGGCTTCCCTAGTGTGGGGGCAGGAGAGCTGGTCGATAACCTCATGGAGCAGATAGCACCATTCAAACCCGGCTTTACGCTGGGCGAACGGGCCGAAAGGCTCGACCGGCAGGAGGATGGCAGCTTCATTATTGCGACCAGCGAAGGCACCCAAATCAAAGCCCCTGTGGTCGCTATTGCCGCTGGGCTGGGCAGCTTTGAACCCCGCAAGCCGCCCATCGAGAACATCGAAGTTTTTGAGCACAAGGGCGTGGAGTACATGGTGAAAGAGCCCGAAGACTTCCGCGGCAAGCGTGTCGTGATTTCGGGCGGCGGCGACAGCGCCCTTGACTGGGCCATCCACCTCGCTGATATGGCCGAAGAGCTGACGCTGGTGCACCGCCGCAAAGGCTTCCGGGGCGCTCCGGATAGCGTGGAAAAAGTGGAAAAACTGGCTGCCGAAGGCAAAATCAACCTTATCACCGAGGCGCAGGTTATTGGCCTGCATGGCAATGGCAGGCTCAACGAGGTGGTCATCCACCATAAGACTGAAGGCAACTACACCCGGGAGACAGACTACTTCGTGCCCTTATTTGGCTTGACCCCCAAAATGGGGCCACTGCAGGACTGGGGGCTCGATATTCAGCCTAAAGAAGGCATCAAGGTGGATACCTTCGATTACAGCACCAATATCCCGGGCGTTTATGCAATTGGCGATATCAATACTTACCCCGGCAAGCTCAAGCTGATCCTGTGCGGTTTCCACGAAGCAACCCTAATGTGCCAATCCGCCTTCAAAATAATCCATCCGGAACAAAAAATAAGTTTCAAATACACGACTGTGAACGGCGTGAACGGTTTTTAAGAATCTTGTGTCAATTCACTTTTAGAGCCTGTGCCCCTCTCCCGGGGCATGGGCTCTTGTTTTGCAAAACAGGCCGGCAAATTTCATCCACAAACCCCATTTTCCCCTCGTTCAGCGGATTTTCTGCGCCCTGGGCGCTTCGGCTCCAAAACTTAAAAAAATCTTCTTTTCAGAGTCAAATAAGTAACGGTGATACGACCCATTTTTTAGGATATGTTGTTATTATTTTGTAGATTTGGAGTAGTCACTTTCAAATAAAGTTTTGAAATACATTCACAATCCAAAATTTGTTCGCCATGAGCCCTAAACATTTCTCCTCAACTTTCTGGTAGTTTGGTGCGCCTAACCAGCATAATACATGCCAACTACCTACTTCAGAACACCTCCCGGCAGTGCTAAACGAAGCTTGCCAAACATCCATTAACCAAATTATTCAAGGTATGACAAGAAGGTCGATCCAACGCCGACTACTGAAAGCCCGAATTGCGCTAAACCATACCATTCAAAAAATCCTTGACATCAACCGCAACCGCAAGCGCCTCGAATATGCAAAGGGTGCAGGATTGCGCGAAGAGCACCTCAGCGAAGAGCTTCGCGTACTCAATAAAATGGCCGAATACCAAGACCGGCTAGTTAAACATTACGAACGATCACTCACGATGGCCCCACTGCGGCCAACTACTGCAAATCAACACAACCGCAATCAACAGCCTACCCCAGGCTGATCGGCATTTTATCCTGAATCCGGTTTACAATACCGGGAATGAATGGTCGAATCTGCTCCAGCAGATCGCTTAATTGGTATTGCTTGTCCTCAATGCGGTCCAAGCGGTCGATAGACCGTTGGACAAGGGTAGTCATTTCGTCTTTGTCCATAAGCATTTCTTTGTACTGCGCCACTGCATTATACCATAGGATAGTGGGCAGGTAATTGGCATTGCGCTGATACTGCCGTTCCCGTTCCAGCAATTGATGCTTGCGGACCATCTTCAGCAGCTTAGCGTACTTTTCCTGCCGGAGCATAGCTTCGAGGTAGGAAGAGAAGAAAATGTGCCACCGGTGCTCGAAAATCTCTTTTTTGTAAGCCCTCAGAAAGGACTCCGCGTAATTCTCTGCATTGCGGTATTGCTGATTGTGGTTCAGGCACTTCAGGTAGAAAGCTACGAAACCAATACGGTTGTGGAAGCTAGGTGTGTGCTTCATCTCCGGATAAGCTGTCCGCATAAGCTGCAGCGCCTCCGTATACTTTTTCTGCCGCAGCAGTACTGCGCTCAGGTTGTTGACGTAGTGGATATAATCGCTGTTCTTGTCCCGGATTGATAAGTAGCCGTAGTGCTCCGCTTTGTCATAGTCCTGAAACCGGGTATGCAGCAGCACCCGGTTGCCGTAGTAATTGAGCAGCAAACGGCGGGAATAGTACTGCCCCTTCCGGAACAGCTCATCGATGTAGTCATACTTCTCCTTTAGCTTTTCGAATTGCCGGTAGTTGAAATAGATGAACGTCAGGCGGACAAGGGCAAGGTACCGGTTCAGGCCATCAAGGTGCTCATCGTAGAATACCTCGGTCAGCCAGGCCTCCCACTGCATAGACTGGGCTGAATTTTCGGAATACTGCCCCACGATATCCAACGTAGCCTCATGCATACGCTCAAAGACCCGCTTGCAGGTATCGTAGCGCTCCCGGTAGGCCCGCAGGAAATCGTCCGCTACCCGGTGATGGGCGTACCGCATCCGGATCAGCAAGTACTGCCGGTAAAGCTGAACCAGCTCGTAGAACTTAGTGAAGTAAAAATCCAGTTGATCGTAGTCGCGTATGGCTTTAATCAGTTGCTTTTCCTCCCGGGGCGCAATGGCATCCGTCATGATCTGCCGCTCCATATGGCTCATCCAATCGAAGCGCACATCGACATCTATAGACTCCAAGCGGTCGTTGATCCAATTCTTGAGATTAGAGTACTTGCGTTTATCAATGCTCTTGTCATAAGGCGTAAACTGCCGGATATGCTCGCAATTGTAGTTCAATCGCTGTAGGATCCCCAACTTGATTTCGTCTTCAAATTGCTGCGCATCCAACAGGTAAGCTGTTTCGTGAGGCAATAGGCTGTCCGCAAACTCCGTAAATTTCTGCAGCTTTTTTCTCATGGTTTTTGATCTGATTCTCTAACCCAAGGTAAGTTTTTTTCAGGAAATACAAAAACATATAGATAACTATATGTTTAAAGATTGATCCTGTCCATGGATTTACCCCCCAACTGCCGCCAGCCCTTCCAGCAGATGTCTGCATCTTTGCCCGCGGTGTAGTCTTTGGCGTAAAGAAAATTGAGCCGCTGACGGGTAGGCTCATCGAGGCCTTCCACTTTTAGCGCATCCAGTGGAGAGAGCACCCCTTTACGGATAGCAGGCAGGCGGATATCCTCTTCCCGCGTCGGGGCGTAGCCTACCCAGCTGTACTGCCCGCTCAGGACACGGAAGATATTGGGCAGCAGCCCCGCCGGCCGCTGAACAAGCAGGAGCCACAGCGGGAAGCTCAACAGGAGCCCTGCTGCCAGCCCGAGGTCAAAGACCCGTTTATTGCGCCGGCTCATAGATTGTACGATATTGTACTGAATATCTATTGTATAGAGTTGCCCGGCTGTATTTTTAGAGCTGCTGCCAATAATGCTCATGCTTTCCTGAGGCACGATTTTATAGGCTACTTCTGGCCCGAGGCGGGTCATCCAGTTCATGATATCCTGCGTGCGTACGTCCTGGGAGCAAAAGATCACTTCCCGGATGTTGTAGATGTGCACCACCTCCTCGAGTTGCGCCAGGGAACTGAGGTAAACGGACTGATCGAAGTGCTCCCGGTTGGGGGCTACGGTGCCCACGACCTGACGGTGCACCTCAGCCTTGTACAGGAGCCGCTGCACCCGCTCGCTTTCTGACAGGGTGCCTACCACCACGATCGCACCTTCATCTTCTGTGCCAATCCTAAAATGACGGTATTCCAAAAAGTGCAGCAGCAACCTCAGTGTGACAGTAGCACCGAGCGACCAGGCTGCCCCCAAAAGAATAAGCGCCCGGGAGGTCCGGTATTCGAGTTCCAGCAAACCGTAGATTGCCAGCAGTGCAATTGTGCCTGCCAGCACCCCCCTTACCAGCCGCCTGAGGCTATAGCGCTGATCGTAGCCGCCACTAAAGAAAACCCCCAGTAACCAGGTCAGCACATAGAGCGGAAAGTTCAGGTAAAGCATGGAGGTATCGTAGTAGTCAGGGTCTTTGAAATGGTAGCCTCCCCAAAAGTCCTTGAGAAAAATCAAGCCACTAAATATCAAAGCCGCATCCAGCAGGGGCAGGTAAGCCTGCCGTATGGCATTGGTCAGCAAGGTGAGGCTGGCGCGCAGGTAAATCGCCACCTGAAGCATAAACACAAACACTCTGGCTTTTCCGCCTTCGAAGTGCTTGCGGGCAAAGATGATCATTGCATTGTAGAATGCCCGTACGTAATTCAGGCTGCCCTTCTTAGTGCTCTCCCCCTTGTAATGGATGATTGTCGTTTCCGGGAAATAGTAGTTGCGGTAGCCCCCCTGAATGATGCGGTAGGACAGGTCGATATCCTCCCCATACATAAAAAACGCTTCGTCGAGCAGCCCTACCTCTTCCAGTACCGGCCGCCGCATAAACATGAAGGCCCCGGAGAGGACCTCCACTGCGTTGGTTTCAAACTCGCCCAGATACCCCAGGTGATAGTGGTTAAAATGGGGAGATTTTGGGAAGAGCCGGGACAAGCCCACCGTTTTGCAAAAGGCTACCCAGGGCGATGGAAACCCCCGCTTGGACTCCGGCAGGAAGGCCCCGCTGCCATCAATCATCCGCACACCAAGGCCGCCTGCTTCCGGGTGGGCATCCATAAAAGCGATGCATTTTTCAAAGGTGTCCTCTTCGACAACCGTATCGGGATTAAGCAGGAGGACGTATTCGCCGGCACACTGCCGGATGGCTTGATTGTTGGCGATGGAAAACCCCGGGTTGCCCTTGTTTTGGATCAACCTCACCTCTGGGAACTTTTCCTGGACCATACGCACCGAGTCGTCTACCGAGTTGTTGTCTACCACCCAGGTCTCCACTTGCAGCCCCTTTGAGGCCCGCCGGACTGACAGTAGCGCCTGCTCCAGGAAGTACTTGACGTTGTAGTTGACGATAATGACGGAGAGCTTCATCAAAGCTACGCTTTATTATAAGGCTGCCGCGCCACAATAGACCGCCCCAAAGTCAGTTCATCTGCATACTCCAGCTCGCCCCCGAAGGAAACGCCCCGGGCGATGGTGCTGACCTGCACTTCCTTGCCGTCCAGCTTTTTGGAAATGTAGAAGGTGGTGGTATCCCCCTCAATGGTCGGGCTAATGGCCATGATGACTTCTTTGACCTCGTCCTTGGCGATACGCTCCAACAGCGGGTCGATAGTCAGGTCGTCTGGGCCGATGCCCTCAATGGGAGAAATCACGCCGCCCAGTACATGATAAAGCCCCCGGTACTGGCCGGTATCCTCAATGGCCATGACATCGCGGATGCTTTCCACGACGCAGATGGTAGCCTCCTCTCTGCGTTTGTCGGCACAGATCGCACACAAGCGGTCGTCCGAAAGGTTAAAGCAACGCTCGCACTGCCGCACGTTCTGCCGCATCTTTAGAACCGCTTCCGCAAATTGCTCAGTGGCTTCTACCGGCTGTTGCGTAAGGTGCAGCACCAGGCGAAGGGCTGTTTTTTTGCCAATGCCAGGCAGGGTGGCAAAGGCGTTAACCGCGGCTTCTATTTGTTTTGAAGAAAAATTCATAGTTTCAAAATTAGCAATTCCCCCGGGAAAACAATTTTGCTGGTAAACAATTCCGGGCGGTGCGCTTTGTTTTGAAGAACAAACTTTTGAAAAATGACAAAACCCTTTAGCGACTTTGGGCACGACAAGCCCGCCTTCTTCTACTTCTATGACGCCCTTTGCGGGTGGTGCTATGGGTTCAGCCCGGTTATCCAGGAAGTCTATCAACAATACGAAGGCGAGATAGACTTTGAAGTCATCAGCGGTGGCATGGTGACTGGCGACCGCGTTGGGCCAATTGACGAAGTCGCCGGCTACATCAAAGACGCCTACCAGACGGTAGAGGAGCGGACCGGAGTGGAGTTTGGCCCGCCATTCCTGGAGGGTATCCTGGCGGAAGGTAAAGCGGTATTCACCTCAGTGCCGGCAGCTACAGCTATGGCTATTGTCAAGGAAATGGCACCCGGTAAACAAGTCCCCTTTGCAGCCCTGCTGCAGCAAGCCATTTATTTCCATGGTATACGCCCGGCGGTGGCAGCAGATTATCAACCCTACGCTGCCCAGGCTGGATTGGATGCAGAGGAGTTCCTGGTCAAAATGAAAGACCTGAGCTACCGCCGCAGTGCTGAGCAGGAGTTCAACCTGACTACTCAAGTCGGGGTGCGGGGCTTCCCGACCTGTTTTATGAAGAAGGGCGAACAGTTCTACCTTATTACGACTGGTTATCAACCCCTGCCCGACCTGCTAATCGCCATACAGAAGGTATTGGGGCACCACCCGGTGAACCCTTCCTGATGGCAGGGGTTTTAAATATTGCTTAATAATCATTTTCTTTGCACTTAGTGTATTGTTTACACCAGGTATTACCAAAAGCATAAATTACCAAAATACCCGATCATATGGCAGAAGTCATCAGAATGCCCCGAATGAGCGACACGATGGAAGAGGGCAATATTGTAAGCTGGCTCAAGGAAGAAGGAGAGGAAGTCGAAGCTGGCGAAACGCTGGCAGAAGTGGAAACGGACAAAGCCACTATGGAGCTGGACAGTTACTTCGATGGCGTCTTGCTCCACATTGCTGTGAAAGAAGGCCCGGTCCCCATCAACGATGTGATCGCTGTGATTGGAGATGAAGGCGAGGATTGGAAAGCCGCTATTGAAGAAGCTAGTTCCGAAAATGGCAGCTCTGGTGATGACAGCAGTGAGCCGGAGGAAGAGGCTGCAACCCAGGAGCAAGAAGAAACGCCAAGCGAACCCGCCCCGGCAGCAAGTGGCGATAGCGGCGGCAAGGGCGAGCAGCGCATTAAAGCCTCCCCACTAGCCCGAAGCATGGCAAAAGAAGCGAATATCGAACTGGGTAGCATTAGTGGCTCAGGTGATGGCGGCCGCATCGTCAAAAAAGACGTGGAAGCGGCGATCGAGCAACAGCAATCTGCCCCTGCCCCACAGCCTGCGCCGGCAGCACCTGAGGCACCCGCTGCCCAACCTGCTCCTCAGCAACAGGAGGCGCCGGCAGCAGAGGTGCCTGAGTTCTCTATTTCTGCAAGTGGCGACAATTACGAAGACCAACCGGTCAGCCAAATGCGCAAGACCATTGCCCGCCGCCTGGGCGAAAGCAAATTCACAGCGCCGCACTTCTACCTCACCGTAGAAATCAATATGGATAATGCCATCAAGGTGCGTAAGCGCCTGAATGAAGTGGCCCCCACCAAGATTTCCTTCAACGACCTGGTCCTCAAAGCCTGCGCTGTGGCACTGCGCCAGCACCCGGCAATTAATTCCTCCTGGCTGGGCGATAAGATCCGCAAGAACAAGGATGTAAATATCGGCGTCGCTGTCGCTGTAGAGGAAGGGCTGCTCGTGCCGGTCATCCGATTTGCAGATATGAAATCATTGTCGCAGATCAATACAGAAGTCAAGACATTGGCGGGCAAAGCCAAGAACCGCAGGTTATCCACCGAAGAGATGCAGGGCAATACCTTTACCATCTCCAACCTGGGCATGTTTGGCATCGAAGAATTCACAGCCATCATCAACCCACCGGACAGCTGCATCCTTGCTGTCGGCGGCATCATTGAAAAGCCGGTGGTGAAAAACGGCGAGCTGGCCGTTGGCAATATCATGAAAGTAACGCTGTCCTGCGACCACCGTGTAGTAGACGGGGCGACCGGCGCCGCTTTCCTCAATACCGTCAAGGATATCCTGGAAGACCCTATCCGGATTTTGGTGTAAAACCTTTCCTAAAGTTTATAAATGAAGGGCTCCGGCATTTCCGGAGCCCTTTTGTTTTAAAAGAGCCCGGAGCGACTTTTTTACGCTTTGTACAGGCAATTATCTATATCTTGGTACAAAAAAAACAACCTCCCGTTTTCAAAAAAGAGGGTCAGTGGCATTTCCGCCTACCAACGGTTTTCCTCCAGCCCCAGCGTTTGGACTTCGCTTCTTATTTGACGTTTTTTACCACCAATTCCACACGCCTATTTTTTGCGCGACCTTCCTCTGTCTGATTTGTCGCAACAGGAGATACCGGCCCTACACCAACTGCTTGCAAATATTTGGTATCTACGTTATAATCTTTTTGGAGTGCTGCGAGTACTGCTTGAGCCCGTGCCGTACTGAGCTTTAGGTTTTGCTCATAACTGCCCACTGCATCTGTATGCCCCACCAGAAAACAAGCTACATTCTGATTTTCTTTGATATAAGTAGCAATGACTTGCAATTCTTCGGCAGAGCTGGGTTCTATTTCTGCTTTACCGAAAGCAAAGTTGATGCCGTAGAATGCTTGTTTACCGGTATTTTCAAGACTTGTTTTGAGATCAGCAGCTGTTACTTTATTCGTTTCCAGTTCATCAGCTTCGATGATATGCAGCTCGTAGCTGATGCCATTTTTCACTTCGCTTGCGTAGATAGCTGCATAATATTGCTGCTTTTCAAAGCTAAAAGCATAAGCTCTGTAAGCGTGAGTGCCAGACCGCATAAACTGGTTTAAAAGAACTTTATCTTTAGCCATGATAGCCACTAAGCTGTTAGGGTCTCCCTTACCACAAACCTCTTCGTCACAGCCAAAAAGCAGCTTTGCATCTGATCGTTTTTCAAGCGCGAGCTCGTAATTTTTCACCAATTCATAAAGTGAAGGCCTTTCTTCCTGGTCAGTGTTATAACTGATCTTAATAACCTTGCCCTCTAAAATTTTGACGTTTTCAATTTGATAACCTTTACCAGGCCCAAGCGGAAGGGCATATTTATCAAAATTGATTGCTTCGTACCGGCCAATATAAAAGCCATCAAATCGGGAAATAAGAGGGTGGTCCTCGGAACCTTTTACATCTTGGCGTTGAGAGAATAGTGCTGAACTACATGACAACATACAGCATAGACAGAGCAGTAACTCTTTCATTTTTTCAGTTTTTGAGATCAATAATTTAAGAAGCGTATTGAGTTCCAATTTATCGCTTTCCTGGCTTTCGCCAAAATTCGAATTTTCGTATTTTTGAGTATGAGGTATCTGGACCCAAAGAATGACCTGACCTTGAAGAAGGTCTTTGGAGCGCACCCGCACCTGCTGCGCAGCTTCCTTAGGGGTCGCGCAGTAATAAGTTACCTAGAATAGGCGAAGTTATTTTGTGCG
>CAZNSK010000121.1:0-18159 GCA_964575505.1 uncultured Phaeodactylibacter sp. | reverse complement strand
GCTGACGGCTACGGGCAGGCCCTCCCTAATTCGGCTGACGGCTACGGGCAGGCCCCCACCAACCGGGTGGCGACAGGCGAATACAGAGTCCAACTGGCTGCCTACCAGGATACCCGGTACTTTGACCCCGCTACGGTGCAGAACCTGGGCCGGATTACGGATCAGCGGCGCAGCGATGGCCTGACGGTGATTTACCTCTCCGGGTATTCTACTATGGAAGAGGCCATCCGGGCCTGGCGCGGTGCCCGCTCTGCTGGCTACAATACTTCTTTTGTGGTCCGGGATACCAATGGCAGCCTCGAAAAAGTCTATCCCTAGTGCGACTAGTCCGAAATAGCACAGCGTATTTCACGCTTGGGCGCCCTGGTTTTACTGGGTTTCTTCGGTTAGTCATTTCTGAAACACTCCACTAGTGGCCAACCGCCAACCTGCTTTATTTGTCTACGGTACGCTCTTGTTTCCGGAAATCCTGGAAGCCCTGCTGGGTTTTGTCCCGGCGGGCAGCCCCGCTGAATTGGCAGGCTACCACCGCTATTGTATTTACGATGGGCCCCATCCCCGGCCGTACCCGGCAATATACCCGGCGGCTGGCCACACTGTGGAGGGGCTGCTGCTCCGGGGGCTGAGCGGGGCGCAGATGGCTGTCCTGGATGCTTATGAAGACGAAGATTACGTCAGGAAGCCCTGCACTGTCATCGAAAGCGGGCAGGCGCAGGTGGCGGTGGTATACGTTTGGCGGGCCGACCGCCGGGGGCAGTTGCGGTCGAGTTGGGACAAAGCGGCTTTTGAGGCGCGCTATTTACAGCATTACGTTGTGCGGCTACGGGGCGCATAAGGCCAGGAGATGGGCCTTGCCGCGCCAAAGTACGCCCGGCAGTATGGGGAAACCGGATTTTTTTCCTAGTTTAATCCTTCCGTTTTTCAAGCACTATTTTCAACCAGCATATTGTTAACAGATGCCCCTTGTTACAATGGGGCGTGCCATAACTGCCCAAACATGAAAACCCTATTCCGAGCGCTGTTTTTGCTCATCTGCCTCAATTGGATCGGGCCTGCTGCCTTCGCCCAACCCTGGTGGTCGCCCGCCACGCTTGAACAAACAGCGGGCTTGAACGGTGAACGCCAAATCCGCCCCAAAACCTATCGATTGGTACAAATCGACCTGGATGCCCTCAAAAGCCGGCTGTCGGCTGCCCCCCGTTGGCATACGCCTGCTGCCGATAGCCCCATTGCCCTGGAAGTGCCCATGCCGGATGGGGGGACCCTCGCCCTGGAAGTCGTGGAAGCGCCAGTGATGAGCCCGGGGCTGGCAGCGCGGTACCCCGGCATGCGGTCCTACGCTGGCACGAGCCCCGGGGACGCTACCGTCTACGCCCGACTGGGATATACCCACAATGGGTTTCACGCCATGATTTTATCTGCCGGGCACCCAACGGTGTTTATTGACTTGTACAGGGCCGGGCAGGCCGCCTACTACCAGGTGTATTACAAATCGGATTACGAAGCCCCGTCGGGCACTGCTTTTTCCTGCGGCCTGGAAGCTGCCCACGGAGCCGCCGCCCCTGCCCAGAATAGCCCCTCCGCCCTGTTGGGGGACTGCACGCTGCGCACCTACGAGCTGGCGCTGGCCTGTACCGGGGAATACGCGCAGTTTCACGGCAGTACCGTTGCGGATGTCATGGCGGCATTCAACGTGGCAATGACCCGGGTAAATGGGGTTTTTGAACGGGACTTCACCGTTCACATGGAAATGATTGACAATACCGATGAACTGATCTTCTTCAACGCCTCGACGGACCCTTACACCAATAACTCCGCCTCCGCTATGCTGTCTGAAAACCAACAAACCATAGACGCCACCATTGGGTCTGATCATTACGACATCGGGCACGTCTTTAGCACCGGTGGGGGAGGGGTCGCCTTTTTAGCATCTGTTTGCGGCGGCAATAAAGCTGGGGGCGTGACCGGGCAGTCGGCGCCCATCAACGACCCCTTCTACATTGATTATGTGGCCCACGAGATGGGGCATCAGTTTGGGGCCAACCACACCCAGAACAATAGCTGCAACCGAGTTGGCTTTGCAGCGATGGAGCCTGGCAGCGCCTCCACCATCATGGGGTACGCCGGCATTTGCGCCCCCAATGTGCAGGACAACAGCGATGACTACTTCCACGCCATCAGCCTTTTGGAAGTTACGGTCTTCCTGGAGCAGGGCAATGGGGGCGTCTGTGCGGAAACCACCATTACCGGCAACCTTGGGCCCAACGTCAGCACCGCCGCCGGGAGCTATACCCTCCCGGTCTCCACACCCTTTTTTCTAACTGCGCAGGCGACGGATGGCAACGGCGACGGCCTGACCTACTGCTGGGAGCAAATGGACAGTGAGGTTGCGACCATGCCCCCGGTGCCTACGAGTTCGGGCGGGCCGGCATTCCGGTCTTTGCCCCCTACTGCATCACCCACCCGCTACTTTCCCAACCTCCCTGCCCTGGCTTCCGGCACGCCTCAGGTTTGGGAAGTCCTGCCCGCAGTTTCGCGGGATATTAATTTCCGCTGCACAGTCCGGGATAACGCCCTGGGTGGGGGCTGTGCCCGCGCTACCGATGTGGAGTTGTCCTTTTCCGACGATGCCGGGCCTTTTGTGGTCACGCAGCCAAATGTACCAATGACCTGGATCGTGGAATCCATAGAAACCATCACCTGGGAAGTGGCGGGTACGGATGCCCCGCCGGTTAACTGCCCCTTTGTAGATATCTACCTCTCCAAGGACGGGGGGCTGACCTACCCGGTCTTACTGGCTGCCGGCCTGCCCAACAATGGGTCGGCAACAGTGGAGGTGCCCGACGAAGTGACCGCCAATGCCCGCGTGCAGGTGGTGGGTGCCGATCATATCTTCTTCGATATTTCCGATGAGGACTTTGCCATTGAGCTGCCGCCCAGCCCTTCCTTTGGATTGGGGTTATCACCGGCTGCGCAGCGGGTCTGCAGCGACAGCACCGTAGTGTTTGAGATTAGCACGAACGCCATTGCCGGATTTGACGAGGGCCTGCAGCTGTCGCTCCTCAACCCGCCCGCTGGCATCACCGCGGTTTTCGATACCAGCTTTTTGAATGTAGGCGGCTCCGCTACCTTGGCCCTCAGCGGGCTGGAAGCCCTGGCCCCCGGCTTGTACGAACTGGAGATCGAAGCCGCGGCAAGCACCCTAACCAAAGTACAGGCCGTCACCCTGGAGGTCGCAGCGGGGGTGCCTCCCGCCACTGTCCTGGCCGGCCCCGCTGATGGGGCCGCGGCGGTAGACCCGGACGAAACGCCCCTCAGCTGGCAAGCCCAGCCCGAAGCTTATGCATACCGTGTAGAACTGGCAACTTCCCTGGCTTTCGGGGCATCGGTAGTCGAATCGGCTATCGTTGCCGGGCCTACTTATCAGCCAGCCGGGCTGGACGGCCTGACGGTTTACTACTGGCGGGTAACCCCGCTGAACGCCTGCGGGGAAGGCCCATCTTCCGCCACGGCCGCTTTTCAAACCCGGCAGGTTACCTGCTTGTTTTTCGAGGATGCAGACCCCGGCCTGCCCATCCCGCCCGATGAGCCGGGTACCAACAGCACAACCTTGGAGCTGCCCGGAGATTTCCCTATCCTCAGCATGCGGTTGAGCTTGCAGGCCGCCCATTCTTACGTCGGAGACTTGTCGGCTACCCTCGCCCATGCGGCTGGCCCCAGCATTCCGCTATTCGACCGCCCCGGCGTGCCCGGTACCAATTTCGGCTGCGGAGAAGATGATTTGCGCCTTACCTTCAATGACGACGCTGAAGCATCGGCCAGCGACCTGGAGAATACCTGTGCCGTTGGTGCCGACTTTGCCATTGAAGGGGAGTTTCAGCCGCTGGACCCGTTAGCCGGTTTTGCAGGCCTGCCGGCGGCCGGCCCCTGGACGTTGTCCATAACCGACGGCGCCTTTCAGGATGGGGGCAGCCTGGTCCGGTGGAGCGTAGAGGTATGTCGCCAGGCGGACCCTATATTCCCTGCCGACACGCTGGTTCATGCGCCATTGCCTGTGCCGTTCGGTGCGCAGGAAACCCTCACCGCCGATTACCTGGCCTACACCAAGTCCGGGTTGGATGCCAGCCAGTTGATTTACCAGCTGACGGAGCTGCCCGCTCATGGTGCATTGCGCCTGGCCCCCGGGATGGTCCCTTTGGCGCTCGGTGCTACCTTTACTCAGGCCGATATTGATCAGGGCAACCTCGCTTACGCCCACGGTGGCAGTGCTTCTCTCACCGACCAGTTCCGGTTCAGCCTCAGCGATACCGAAGGCGGCTGGCGGCCCAATCAGGCCTTCCTGTTTCAAATTGAACAGCCCGCCGTATTATCGGGCAGTGCCGGGATAGCGAGCCCCATTAGCTGTGCCGGGGCGGCAGATGGCGTCCTGACGGTAACGGTTACGGGCGGCTTGCCCCCCTTGGCTTACCAATTGAACGAAGAAGGCCCGCAGAGCAGCCCGGATTTCTCAGGCCTGGGCGCAGGAGCCTATACCATTGTTGTTACTGACCAAGGCGGGCAAATGATTGAGTTGGGCCCCATTTCCCTCTCCGAGCCCGCCCCCCTGGCCCTGGATGCAGCAACGGTTGGCAACACATTGACCCTGGAGGCCGCTGGGGGTACGCCGCCCTATGCTTACAGTGTAGACGGCGGCACCACCTATTCAGATACGCCGGCTTTCGAGGGCCTGGGCAATGGCTCATACAGCTTATTGGTGGAAGACGACCGGGGCTGTACCCGCAGCCTGGCATTCGAGCTCAACCTGCTGGTGAGTGCGGTGGCATCTACAGAAGATGTCAGCTGTGCCGGGGGCACCGATGGCCGTATTGTCGTAAGTGCCATAGCGGGTGGGGTGGCGCCCTATACCTACGCGCTGAACGGCGGCGCTGGCCAGCCAAGCCCGGAATTTACCGGTTTGCCAGCCGGTTCCTACACCCTCCTTATTACCGATGCCAATGGCAGCACCCTGCTGGTGGAAGCAGCAGTGGTTTCGGAACCCAGCCCACTGGCCCTCAATGCTACGGGCAGTGGGGGCGACCTTACCCTTTCGGCTGAGGGCGGAGTGCCGCCTTATACCTACAGCATAGATGGCGGCAGCACCTTCACGGGCCAATCCTTTTACGAAGGGCTGGCGATTGGCACCTATGCGCTTGTTGCCCAGGATGCTAACGGCTGTACCGCTGGGGCTACCCTTATGCTGAACCCGATTTCCTCTGCTTCCGTCGAAGCGGAAGACGCCAACTGTGCAAATATGGCAGACGGGGTTATCACCGTTCAGTCGGTCAATGGCGGCTTTGCGCCTTACACTTATCAGCTTAGCGAAGGGGCGCCGCAAAGCAGCCCGGTTTTCGGTAACCTGCTGCCGGGCGTATATGAGCTCACCGTCACGGATGCAGAAGGCAACACCATCGCAGTACCTGGTATTGTCATCAATGCGCCGGCACCCCTTCTTTTGGAGGTTGCGGTAGAAGGCAACCAACTGGCACTGCAGGGCAGCGGAGGCGTGCCCCCTTATCAGTACAGTATCGACGGCGGGGAAAACTTTGGGCCCGACAGCCTATATGCCGGCCTGCCAGATGGCGCTTACACCCTAGTGTTGCTCGATGATAACGGTTGTTTTGCTGCCGGCAGCGCAACCATTAGCCTTCTGGCCGGCGCTACGCCCGTAGTGGCTGATATCAGTTGTGCGGGCGCTGCCGATGGCCGTATTGAAGCGGATGCCGTGGAAGGCGGCGTGCCCCCATTCCAATACCAGTTAAACGGTGGGCCCCCTCAGGGCAGCCCCCTCTTCGAAGGCCTGTCTCCCGGCACCTACACCCTGCTCATCACCGATGCCAATGGGCAGGCGCTGGAACTGCCGGGACTGGAGGTGGCCGAACCGGATCCCCTGGAACTTGAAGCCGCACAAGCTGGCAATAACCTCAGCCTGGCCGCCGATGGGGGCACCCCGCCCTATCAGTACAGCATTGACGGTGGGCAAACGTTTGCGGATGCGCCAGCTTTTGAGGGCCTGCCCAACGGAATCTACAGCCTGGTGGTGTTGGATGCCAATGGCTGCACCGTTGGTCTGGAGTTGGAGATCAACCTCCTGTTGGACGCGCAATTAGAGGTCGAAAACCTTAGTTGTACGGGCGCCGGCGATGGCCGGGTGGAAGTCCTTGGCGTGGTGGGCGGCAACGCGCCCTACAGCTACCGCCTGAACGAAGGGGTCGCCCAGGAATCGCCCCTGTTTGAAGGCCTGGCGGCAGGCTTCTACGAGCTGGTGATCGAGGATGCGTCGGGCCAGCTTCTGACACTCAGCTTTGAGCTGGAGGAGCCCGCCCCGGTGGTGGTTAGCAGCACGGTTGTATCGAATGGGCTTTTCCTGTCGGCCAGCGGTGGCCAGCCTCCTTATTTGTACAGTATTGATGGCGGGCAATCCTTCTCCGCCGACAGTATCTTTACGGATTTGCCGGAGGGCGACTATGAAGTGCTGGCGCAGGACGCCAACGGATGTCTGAGCCCAACGGATACCCTCACCATTGAGCTATCGGGCACCGTTTCCTGGCCCGCGCATTGGGCTGTGCGCCTATCGCCTAACCCTACCTCGGGCCCGCTCTGGCTGGAAGGGGGAGGCTTTGGTGCTTCAGCCGTACAGTGGGCGGTGGTCAGCCCGCTGGGCCAAGTTTTGCAAACCGGCCAAGCTCCGGTAGCGAATGGGGCCTGGGCCGCCCGGCCCGACCTCAGCAGGCTGCCCTCAGGCTTTTACTGGATCAGGATTGCAGCTGAGGGCCAGTTGGGGGCCTTGCCGGTGGTGGTGGAGTAGAAAGTGGGCGGAAGGCTAAGGAAAATCCAGGGGATGACCCAGGTAAAAAAAGAAGCAGCAAGGGGTATCTTGCTGCTTCTGATGTTCAGGCGGGTGTTTCGGTTCGCCTAAACCAGGTTACCGGCTAATTTTTATAGCCTTTGGAACAGATGGTCGAGGCCATCCATTAGTAGCCTTTATTCTGGACCAGAAAGCCTTCCAAAACAGAGGCGCCGTCAATAGCGCTCTGCGGAATAGGGAACAGGCGCTTGTTCACGTCCGTGCTTGTCTTTTCCGTCCAGGTGTCCTCAAACTTCCCGAACCGGATCTGGTCATTGCGGCGATGGCCCTCCCAGTAGAGCTCGAACCCGCGCTCATCGTAGAGGCGCTCGAGGTCGATGGCATCAAGTGGTGCCGGCGTCTGGTCCGGGCGTGCATTTCTTGAGGTACGGAGGGTGTTGATGTCCTCCAGGGCGCCGGCAGCATCGCCTTTTCTAAGCTTGGCCTCCGCCCGGTTCAGGTAGACTTCTCCCAAGCGGAGCAGGACGAGGTCCACGCTGCTGTTGGCAGTGCCGTTGGGCGAGGTGCTGCTGAACTGGTGCTTGGCGTACCGGTAGCCGGTGTTGTGGAAGCTCCCCTCTGTGGTAAAGTTGATGTCCAGCACATGGGTCACGTACACTTCTTCTTCCGCTTCCCTTACGGAGCTCGTGGCATCTTCGCGTACCGGGTAAATACGGGCATCGCCGTTGGGGCAAGCCAGGAAGTTGCCGTCCGGGCCTTCTCTGGGGCCCCACTGCACGCCGCGGAGAATGCCCCGGTCCATTTGGAATTCCAGCGGCGGCACGCAGAAATAGTGGTCCTCGTCGTTGGCTGGGGACAAGCCAGTCAGGTCCTGCAGCGCCTCCGGGATCATCACATTCTGCTTATAGAAACGGGCATCTGCTACTGCCGGGTCAATATCGCCATAGGCATCCACCCAGGTCTGGTAGAAGTCAGGTGTCATAGCGGGGCCATTGGTGCCGTCCGGGTTGCCATCAGCAATCCACTCCGGGCGCGCCAAATAAGCGCCGGAAATCGACCAGTAGGCCCACCGGCCATGCTCGTTGGATAGTTGCCCTCTCTGGTCGAGTGCGAAGATCAGCTCGGGGTTGCCGTTATTGTCATCATTGAAAAGATCAAAGTACTCCGGCTCCAGGGCGTAGCGGCCGGAATTGATGATGAGATCGGTATACTCAATCACCTTATCCATATCTTCCGGTGTGAAGTTGGGAGTGCCGTAGGGGTCCCGGTACACCGCCGCATTGAGGTGCAGCCTTGCTAAAAGCCCCCAAACAGCACCCTGTGTGAACCGGCCGGTGCCCTTATCTGTGTTGATTACATCTACAACGGATTCGAGTTCACTTTGGATGTAGTCGATGGCCTCTTGCCCTCTCAGAATCCGAGAGGTTTCCGTGGAGCTTTCCTTTTGGAATGCCAGGCCCCAGCTGTCCATCATCAGCATATTCAGGTAAGCTCGCATGGCAATCATCTCGTACAAGGCACCGGCTGCTTCCGTGTCTCCGGCATCGGCTAGCGGGCGAAGCACTTCAATAGCCGAAAGTGCCCGGGAAATATTGGTAGTCACACCGTTCCACGAATCCGTCACCACCTCATTGGTCGGGGTCATCTGATGGGCATGGAGTGCGATGTATTTGCCACCATCAAACCAGTCGGTGCCGCCCCGTGCCGGCAGTATAGCTTCGTCAGAAGTCACCTCCTGCAAGCCAAAGTAAATGGTATGCCGCCACACGCCTCTTCTCATGTAGCCATAGGCTGGTGCAATGGCACCGCTAATGATTTCTGCCTGGCCCGTGCCCGCAAAGGATTCATCCAGTACGCTCTCTTCCAGGTCGGTACAACTCCACTGCATGCATAGCAGCGTAGTCAGGAAAATGGTTTTATAAAAATTATGCTTCTTCATTATTATTGGTGTGAAAAGTCAAATAATTGGTTGAAAACGGCGGTTTAGAATGTAATATCCAGCCCGACCAGGAAGGTTCTTGCCGCCGGGTAAGTAAACCGGTCAATGCCAAATGTCTGAATACCGCCAGCCACGCTGCCTGCGTTCACCTCCGGGTCGAAACCAGAATAATTGGTAATCAGGAACAGGTTTTGCCCGGTCAGGGACAGGCGGGCCCGTTGAATGGCGTTGCTGATGCCTAATTTCTGTGTATTCAGGTTGTACCCCAGGGTCAGGTTGTTTAACCGCAGAAAGGAACCATCCTCCAGGAAGCGGGTAGACACCTCGTTGAAGTTGGTAATCTCTTCTTCCGGGAATTCTGTGGCGAAATCCGTAGTGTTGGAAGAAACCGCCAGTTTGCCTTTGATGAAGCTGCTCATAGCGGTATGGTTGTACACTTTATTGCCCGCTACGCCATTGAAATTGACCCCGAAATCAAAGCTCTTATAGTTCAGGTTCAGGTAAAAGGCATAAAGGGTATTAGGCAAAGCAGAGCCCACAACCGTTCTGTCATCATCGAGGATAACGCCGTCTCCATTGGTGTCTACGAAACGGTTGAGGCCATCTTCGCCGATGCCATCAAAGGTTTGCATGTAGAAGGCGCCAATCGGTTCGCCATTGATATAGCCATTGATGGTTGCGCCCGTTTGCCCTGCGCCGGAAGCAGTGCCCGTCACCAGCACGGAGAAGGGGGAATCCACGATTTCGTTATTAATCAGGGAGACATTGCCGCCGATATTCCAGCGGAATGCTTGGGTTGGGTCGCTATTCAGGTCCAGGGACAGTTCAAAGCCGCTATTCCGGATTTCCATATTCGGGATATTGGTCCAGAAGGTGGCGGTGGGCTGAATCGGGTCGGCTGGCGAAATTTCCAGCAGGATATTATCGGAGATTTTGTTGAAATAATCGAAAGTACCCGTCAGCCGGTAATCAAACAAGGCAAAGTCGAGGCCGACGTTGGTTTGGGTAGACACCTCCCATTGGATATCGGGATTGGCCAGGCGGGTGAAGGTCACCCCAAACGGATACTGGTCCAGGGTGAGCTGATCCGGCTCCAGGGGGTAGGTGTTATTGGAAGCGCCGCCGCTCTGAGACCTTGACTCATTAAAGCTTTCCTGGGTAATTTTCGAAGGGATTTCCTGATTACCGGTTTGCCCCCAGCTTGCTCTCAGCTTGAGGTTGTCAAATACGGAACTGCTCAGGAATTCCTCTTTGGTGAGGTTCCAGCCCAGCGCCAGGGATGGGAAGTAGCCATATTTATTGTTGCCGCCAAATTTGGAGGAGCCGTCTGCTCTCATCGTTGCCGTAAACAGGTACTTGCCGTCGAAGCCGTAGTTGATCCGCCCGAAGAAGGACTGCAGCTCGTTTTCTTCCGCTGCGGCGTTGACGGTCGTCCTGAGGTCATCCGGGCTGGTATGGTCCTGATAGACCGGGTCGATGCCATTGTCGATGAACCGCTCAAAGGAGGTGGACCGGGAAGCGATAAAGAGCTTTTGATAAGAATGCCCCGCGAGTAGATTCAAATTGCTTTTGCCGGCTTCAAACTGGTAGGTCAGGGTGTTTTCCACCAGTTGGTTTTCGTTCTCCACCTCGATGGAGTTCAGTGTGCCCTCAAAACCTGCCAGCGGCGCATAGGGTTCCCACTGCACGTTTCTGGAAGTCGTGGAGTAATCCACACCGAAGTTCAGCTTGTAAGTCAGCCCGTTGAAAATCTCCAGGGATGGAGCGATATTAGCCAGGATCCGGTTGTTGATGGAATTATCGGAATAGATATCATTTCGCACCAGTGGGTTCAGGCGGTTTTCATCCAGCAGCCTGGGCTCGCCATCCTCATTCCGGGCGGGCAGTGTGGGGTTGAATTCCAGCATATCGACCAGTGTGGAGGTAATGTTGGGGCGGAGGTTTTCGGTATGGGCGGCGGTGAGGTTCATATCGACATTAAGGCGGCCGCCCAGCCCTTTTTGAGTAACGTTCAGCTTGCCCGAGTACCGTTCCAGGTTGCTGTTGTTCAGGATGCCCTCCTGGTCTTGGTAACCCAGGGAAGCATAGTAGGAAAACCGCTCGTTGGCAGCGCCATTTACCGACAGGTTGACGTTATTTGAAATGCCGGTTTGCGTCAGCTCATCCTGCCAGTCCGTATTCCCGCCAAAGTCTTCCAACCGACCGCCAATAGCTGTAACCTGCTGCCGGAACTCATCCGCGCTAAACACCGGCAGCGTCCGGGCAATGGTGGAGGCGGCAGTTGAGGCCGAAAGCGTGGTTTCTGCCTTCCCCTGCTGCCCTTTTTTGGTGGTGATCACAATGACGCCATTGGAAGCCCGGGCGCCATAAATCGCAGCCGCTGAAGCATCCTTGAGCACATCAATGCTGGCAATGTCGTTGGGGTTGATGAAATTCAGGGGGTTATTGGCTACCCCGGTACCGGAATTGTCCAGCACGAACCCATCGATTACGTAGAGCGGGGTGGTGCCTGACCGCAAACTGCCGATACCCCGGATGATGACGTTTTGGGCAGCCCCGGGCTCCCCGCTTACGTTAGACACATTAACACCGGCGACCTTGCCCTGTAAGAGTTGTCCGGGGTTGGTCACGACGCCCCGGTTGAATTCGTCGGAATCCACGCCGCCGATGGCCCCGGTCACGTCAGATCTTTTCTGCGTGCCATAGGCAACGACCACCACGTCCTCGAGCTGTGTGGCGTTGGGTTTCAGCTGCAGTTCGATCCGGTTTTGGTTGCCCACCTGTATTTCCTGGGTGATGTAGCCGATGTAAGAAATGATCAGCACGTCCTCCGGTTCTGCCTGAATGGTAAAGTTGCCGTCCACATCGGTCACGGTGCCGGCGGCATCCCCTTTTACCTGAATGGTGGCGCCTACTAAGGGCTGGCCCGACTCGTCGGTGATTTTTCCAGTGATAGGGCGGGCGGGCGTTGCCACCTCGCTTGGCTGCGGTGCTGCTGCCTGTAGTACACTATAGACAGTGTTGCCCGGTGCCGCAATGGCCTGCAGGGTGCTGCAAAAGATGAAAAAGCCCAAAATCAAGGCTTTGCAATGGATTGGTCTCATTAATCGTTTGTTTTAAAATATAAAAAGTGAGTGCGTGCAGGTGGCGCATTGCCCCTGCAACGTTCTTTGGCCCGGTGCGCCTAAGGCACCCGGTGGCTATGCTCCCTGGCGGAAACGGCTGGCCCGTAATACGGCTTTAGGCCATTACCATGCCCTATTCAGGTGAGGCAATGGCAAGCCCAGTGCCAGTTGGCGCAACGCATAACCGCAAGTATCCCGGCGATGCGGTGGCCAGCAATAATGCCATAGGCCACCCTGTGGAGCCGAACAAGCGCAATGCACTTGCTTAGCCAGGCGCTGGCCAGGGATGTCCGTCTTTTTGTGAAGACCTTGCCCGGTTGTTTGCAAAGGAAGGCAGGCCGAATGACTAGCGAATTGATGGGTAAAAGTAAAAGCCTTATGTTAAGTAAACTAGCAGGTAGTGTTAAGGCAAGATTAAGGATAAGCCGGCCCAGTAATTTGCAGTCTATCTACAGCGGTGGGCCACGCTTAAATTGGATCCGGCGGTTCGTCCTGCCGCATTGCTTTCCGGGAATGAGATTGCGCGTGCTTTTCTCTTGGTAAATTGAGTGGGAAGCCCTATTTTTAGTTTCAGGTTTGTTAGCCTAAATTCCTGTATTATTCCGGTGAAAGTGCCCAAACGCCAAAAGGTGCGGACCGCCTTTTCCCAGCCGTATATTGTGGCCAGGGTTCGAAAGGTGGCGCACATGGCCATTCTGCCGCTGCGCATTTTGGGCCGGCACAGAGCAAACAGGCTGGCAGCCAGCATTTGCCCCACACTAAACCCCGATGGTATGAAAAACGATATCAAACAACTGATCAGCCAGAACCAGCTTTTTCAGGCTATAAGGGCCCTGGAGCAGGCGCGCCTCCGGCCGAAGAACCGAAAGCAGCTGGCGGTGGTGGAAAGCCGCCTCAACGAGATCAACGAAAAAATCAGGATTGGCGTCGTGTCTGAGGAAAACGCCAATATTGAGCTTAACCGGATCCGCAAAAGCTTATTCGAACTATGCGAGGCTATGGAGACGCCGGAGGAGCGGAAGCGGCGCTCGAGAATGCTGCCTCTGCTGATCGGCGGCGGGCTGCTTGTGGTAGCTATCCTGGCCGTAGTTGTCAGCTCCTTTCAGCCCGGTTGCGAGAACCGGAAAATCGCCGTATTGGTCGCCAATTTTCTCAACGAGCCCAGCGAAAGCGGCAAGCGGGACGGGTTTTCTAACAATCTGGTGACCAAGATGGACCTCAGCTTGCACGACAGCCTGTACGACATCAGCCCGGTGGGGTTTCAGACCCGCCAGATCCGCCGCTACCACGAGTTTATTGAAAAGGAATACTTCGAGGCCTCCTGCGACACCTCTGGCATTTTTGTCAATGGGCTGATGGACAAGGAGAATGAAATTTTCAATGCTTACATCACTTTCTGCAACCTGAAGATGGAAGTACCGGAGCTGTCGGGCAGCAATGCGATCAGCATGAACAACCCGGAAGGCATTGATTTCTCCGTCAAGGAAGAATCCAGTTTCCTGGCAGAGTTGCTGATTGCCATTCTCAAAATGTACGAAGGGGACACGGAGAGCGCCCTGAGCGACTTCTTCACTTTGGAAAAAGAAGACGAAGCAGGGCTGACCCGGGAGGACGAAAGCCTGCGGTCAACCCTGGCCTACTATAAAGGCACCTGCTACGCTATGCGGGGCGACAACGAAAGGGCGAAGCAGCAGTACAACATCGTAGCCGAAAAGGGCGCGCCCGAGCTGGTGGAGGCCGCTGAGCAGAACAAAAAGGTAGCGGATGAAGTTACGGCGCGAATGGAAGAGGATCCTGAATTGCGCGAAAGCCTGAAGCGCAACCGGCAGGCGCATAGTCAATTCGAAAGGGACCTGGCAGCGGCCTTGCGGAAAATCGGCAGAGCCATCGGGCGGGAGTTCAGGAAGCTCAAGCTCCGGTAAGGCGGTTGTCTCCATACCGCAGGCTGCCTTTGTAGAGGCTCTGAGCGTCGAAGGCTAAGCCTGCGCTGTAATTTTACCAAAGCTGCGGCTATCAAACTGTGGAGGATGTGGCCACTGACTGGGCCGGGAAAAGAACATTCAACCCTCAGCGCTTGCGCTGAGCGGGGACTGTACCTATAAATGATCAAGCTATGAAAAAATGCCTGCTAGTTATTTTCCTGCTGCCGGCCTGGGCGCTCTTCGGGCAATCCGACAGTATGTACACTCAAGCCTATATCGACAAAAGTACCCGGTTTGCCTGGCTGACCTACGGGGGTGACCTGAACATGCTGACCGGAGGCACCACGCAGCAGTGGGTGGAGGGGGCGGCGCAGCCCACCGATTTTGGGCCTACCCTAATGCCCCGCCTGACCATAGGGGGTATCCACTTCTGGGGCCATGCTGACTTCTACGTCACCTTCCCCTTATCTTTCCTGACCCTGCAGCAGCTGCCCACGGGGCTGGACCGGCTGGAAGTCTACCAAGGTGTAGAAACCGGGGCACGGCTCTACCCCCTGAAGCTCCAACCACAGCGGGTGAGCCCTTTCCTGGGCATCAGCTTCCGGCGGCTCCGCTTTGCGCAAGAGGCAGCGGGCAGCGGTTTTGAGAACGGCGTGCCCAGCTACGGGCGCTTTATCCACCCTGTGCAGTTTGGGCTGACCTACACCACTGATAAATGGCATATATCGGCTTCGGGCTATTACAACCATCAGAACACCTTTGATTATTTTACCCGTCCGGAAGCTGCTTCCGCAGTAACGCTCGACCCTGTATCCTTCAACCTGAGCTTCCTGAGGTACGTCGATTCCGACCGGCACATGCGCCACCCTGCGGCCGTCCGGCAGATCAATGAAGCCTACCGCACCCTGGAAGACGAAGGCTTGCTGAGCGCCTGGTTTTTGGGGCTTGGGCCTTCCTCCGCTTTGCAGCTTTCCAAGTCGCCCTACCTGCGGGAAGCCTTTCCGTACTTTTACGACGACTACGCAGCCGCGATAATGCCCGACCTCTCGTTTGGGCGGTATTTCCACGGGCCCGACCTCAACGTCAACCTGACCTACCGCACCTACGGGGAAACCTACGAAGGGTTCGATGCTGAGGTGGGCATCCGCCGGCATTCCGTAGGGGTAGAATCCGTGAAGTTCCTGTTTAACTACCTGGGCTTTGTCCCCTTTGCCGGGCCCGTCCTGTCCTACGAAAACCTGCGCACTACCGTCAACGGCACCGGCTACCGGGAAAATAAGCTGGCACTGGGGCTGACTTTCGGCTGGGATATCCGCGTAACCCGCACCGGCTCCAGCCTGCTGCGGACCAACCTGCGGTATTTCCCCAACCTGCATATGGACGTCGAGGGGCAACGGATGATGTTTGACCACCTGGAGTTCAATTTCATACAGTACGTTTGGTTTTTGGGGCGCAGCAAGGCGCTGGGGGGGTGAGTTGACTGACATCTGCCGAATACGGGCTTTCCCGATGCCGGTCCCTGCTCAGAGGTCATAGTAGGATAATTGGCTACTATCTAGTATGCATAAGCACGGCATACCTATTTCCCAATCTATATCCGCAGCAGCAATTTATGAGCTTTTAAGAATGGTCTTTTTAGGTTGAATGGCACCACCCCAAGACCCCACCATTTTTAACATCCTCACCGGCAAATTCCTTTCCTCCGGGCTGGCACTTAATAAAAATTTTAATAACTTAGAGGGCGATGACCTAATTTTTGCCCGGGCGGCACAGGCGGCGGTTTTTCCGGCTGCTGTTCACTTGGTGCCGGCAACGGTGCAATTTTTAAATCGAGTTCAACCCTAAAATGAAAGTGACCTTCTGCAGCTTGCCGGCCCGAAAGGCCCCCTTCCTCCGCCCCCTTTTTTCTTTATTGATGGTATTATCCGCCTGCCTGATGCTGCCCGCTCA
Organism: uncultured Phaeodactylibacter sp.; assembly: GCA_964575505.1. Taxonomy (GTDB): domain Bacteria; phylum Bacteroidota; class Bacteroidia; order Chitinophagales; family Saprospiraceae; genus Phaeodactylibacter. The sequence goes on along the minus strand of CAZNSK010000121.1, from coordinate 2,379 downwards.
GCCGGAGGAGCGGCTGGCCCTCTTCATCGACTGCAATTGCGACCGCAACTTCCTGCGGCAGGAAATCAGCTATTTGGACCACGTGCGCGATCAGGGCCAGGCCAATATCCAACTCTTTATTTTTGATATCTGGACCGCTGCCGGGGGGCGTTCTTACACCCTGAATTTCAAAGGGCAGGGCCGGTTTGAGGGGATGGAAAGTGAGCTGCAGTTTGAGTCTACGCCCAATATGACCAACTCGGAAATCCGGGAGGGCCTGCTGAAGACGGCCGAACGGGGCTTGCTGCCCTATCTGATGGAGTCGGAGCTGGCTAATTACATCGACTATACAGTCAACCTGCCGAAGGGGGACAGCAGCAGGGCTGCTCAGACAGAGGGTGGGGAGGACCCCTGGGACTACTGGATTTTTGAGGTTTCCGGCAACGGCCGCTTCTACAAAGAATCTACCCGCAATGAATTTAGCGTAGACTTTGGTGTGGATATTGACCGTGTGACGGAGGCCTGGCGGGTGCGCATCAACGGGCAAATCAGCCATTCGGAGAACCAATTTGAGAGCGACGAGGAAATGTTGATCAGCCTAAGAAAGTGGCGCTACCTCAACGGCAGCATCGTCAAAAGCCTGACCGACCACTGGTCGACCGGCGTCTTCAGCGGCGCGCGCCACAGCACCTTCAACAACCTGGCCGCCGCCTACCACTTTCAGCCGGCGGTGGAGTACAACATATTCCCCTACGAGGAAGTCCTGCGGCGGGAGATCACCTTCGCCTACAAGATCGGCTTTCAGTATAATAATTACATCGAGCGCACCATTCTGGGGCAGGTCGAAGAGAACCTCCTCAACCACTCCCTCGACATACAGCTGCGGTTCCGGCAGCCCTGGGGCGACATTTTCACCACCCTGCAAGCCTCTTCCTTTTTGCACGACTTGTCTAAGAACCGGGTCGAGCTCGACAACTGGGTGGCGGTGCGCCTGTACGAAGGCCTGGCCCTGCGCTTCTCCGCTAATTTCGACCTGGTCAGCGATCAGATCAACCTCCCGGAAGGCGACACCTCGGTGGAGGACATCCTCCTGCAGCAGCGGGCGATTGCCACCGACTTTGCGGCCAGCACCGGCCTGGGGCTGAGCTATACCTTCGGCTCTACGCTGAATAATATTGTGAATACGCGGTTGTGAGGGGGGAGGGGCGCCCATTGAGCCCGGCGCGCACGTATATGCTGCCGACGTAGATTGATCAGGCCGGCCAATTGGGTGCCAATCCAATCGTCAAAGCTGGCGTGGATGGCTCAAATGAGTCTTAAAGTTGGGGAGCACAGCTCCCGCCGCGGCCGGTTCTGTTTCGTATCTTCCTCGCCTAAATCATAAGCCAATGAGCCGAGCCAAAAAAAAGGAAGTAATTGCCATACAACAAAGGCTGGAAGAAGACAAGGAAATATATGGGTTTATCGATGATAGCAACGGAGAGCGCTACTACGCCGCCCTGATGCTGATGGAAATCGAAGACTACGAAGGCCTGCTGGAGTACTATGAGTGGTTTTACACCCATTTCCCGGACGATGTGGGGATGCCGGAGCTGCACCTTTGCTGGATATTCGCGGCGGCCGAAACCGGCAGGCAAGGCCTACTGAAAAAGCACTTGGTGGAGCTGGAAGATATCAATACCTACGTCTTGCCCAAATTGCTGGGGCAGCCCGTGGAGCGAGTAGAAAAGTGGGAATGGAGCAATTATGCCACCGAAGACTATGCCGACTACTTGCTGGAAGAACAGCTGTTCAAAGAGCGCCTGACCCCTAAAATGGAAGCGGCGCTAACTACCATCACGCTGTCTGAGGCGTACCAGAACTACAAACAGCAATACCTGGAGTGCCTGGCCGCGCTGGATGCCCTCCCTGCAGGGCCGGAGCGGGACCGGGTGATTGAGCGGGAAGAGGGGGTGCTGGCCGCTTGGGTGGGGGCGCTGGGGGTGGAATGAGGGTGGTTGCAGGATCCCGGTTTCAATCTGGACGCGCGGCCAGGTAGAAATTTACTTCCAGCACTACCGCGAACCGCCTATGGACGACTGGGAGAATCGACGGCTACTCATGAATATGCTTAACAAAATCGACGGTGTGGATATACATGAGGATCAGCTGGATAAGCGCCCCAACTTTGACCTGCTCCTGCTGAAGGGGGATGGGATGGCGCTTTTTAAGGCGGCGTTTGAGTGGTTTTATGAGGAGTATAGGAAGTAGTTGTGGCTCTTGTGTCTTGTTTCATCTCTAGAACAATGTAACTAAATCTGGAGATTGTCGTATCATAGTAGGATTACTGATGTGGTGGTTTAGGTCGTTAGGGGTCGCGCAGTAATAAGTTACCTAGAATAGGCGAAGTTATTTTGTGCG